>NZ_JBGMEL010000012.1:0-176139 GCF_041447225.1 Microbulbifer echini
TATTGGTACAGATGACACTCTCGGGCTCATACATAGTATCGATACAACAGCCGCTAATGAGCATGACATTACTGCAACAGGTCAATTGCTGCATGGCGAAGAAAAGCGAGTCTGGGGGGATTCTGGTTACACCGGGGCAGAAAAGCGCGAAGAACTGAAGTCTAAAGATGTGGAATGGCACATTGCAGAGAAGCCAAGTCGCTTAAGACATCGTCCAGGCCAGAATGCGTTACGAAAGGTGGAAAAGATTAAGGCGCAGATTAGGGCAAAAGTAGAGCACCCATTCCGTTATATAAAAAACATTTTTGGATATGGAAAAGTCCGCTATCGAGGTTTAAAGAAAAACACCCAGCGTCTGTGTATGCTGGCCGGCTTTACCAACTTATTGATTGGAAAAAAATATCTGCCGCACTAGGATCAGTGCATCTGAAATCTGCAAAACACAGATTTCAGGGAATGAAAATGAGGATAAATGCCTATGGAAACCTGACTTTTGACTAAAAAACAGTCATTTTTTTATTGTGTGATACCTAATTTAGAGCTAGAAAGCTATTTTTCAGAGCTTCCCTAGATAAAATGAAGAAGGGGAATGAGAGGCTTATTTCTACTAATGATTCAAAGAAGTAGCTGGCCGGATTTTATGTTTCTCATTATCCAGTTTTAGGGCTGAAAGTTGGGGGAGTACTTTATCCTCCCCCATAAAATCGAGAACCCTTTAAAAACTTTACAAAAACTGTAAATAATTAAAAGGTTTTCTTTTTAATAGTGCCCTTTAGACCGGCATCTAGCCCCCTTACGCGCCGCATTAAAGCGATCACGCAAACGCTCAATCATCGCTGTACGAGCGGCATTGTGATTGATGCCCATAACCACATTCACTTCCAGGCCCTCGCCACTTTCAGCAAAGGTAGTTTTGCCTACGGTGGGGTCGAAGGTAATGGGATCGTAGGGGGTCATGCTATCGGCCAGGCCAGCATTTAGCTGGTCTACGGCGATATAGCCGGGGACCAGATCCATTTCCAAGGTTTCAGGTTCCAGTAGCACCAGTGCGGCGATAATGTCCCACAGGCGAATGACCGCATCCATCGCGAAGTCACCATTACCCTGGAAATCCCCACCCTCAAATTCACGTATGGAGCTGAGGAGTTGGGAGGTGTAGCAGGCTTCCGGGGTTGCGCGACGCTCTGCGAGGGCTTCGATGGTGCTGCCCTGTACTTTGGCCATATCGGTGGAGTTGGTGGGTACCAGATAGGTTTCGATATTATTTTTGCTCAGAGCATCGAAAGTCCACTGTGCGCTCAAGGGGTCGAGTAGGATATTGAATTCTTGGTGGGTGCTGAAGTCGCTGTCACAGCCGAAGCTTGGGTGAGAGAATATATTACCACCCAGGTTACGTGATTTATCACCGAAGCAGGCCGCTTCGTGATCTGCGGTAAACGGTTGGTAATTTTCAAAGCCACCGCCCATCATAATTACACGGTCAATTTTCGCTAGCTGTTCTTCACTTGCCTTGCCGAGTACGCGGGCCAGGGTGGTCAGTTTACCAGTATTGAAAACTACTGGGCGTTGCTCCAGGTTATCCAGGGTTTCCAGGATAATGTCTTCGGCCAGTTCGAAATTAAAGGAAACGCCATTATTACCTTGATAGCGATAGTGATTTTGCTTTGCGCGGGGAATTAGGTGGTCGGTTCCATATAGGGTGGAGCCATTATCGCGCCAGGGGCCGGGTACATACTGGCCGTATAGGTTAATGCCCATGGCATTGCGGCGTTCCAGGTTCCAGGTGCCGGTACCAAAATCGGAGGAATTGGGCAGCTGGTAGTCGGGACGGTTGGCAATGGCCTTGTCATCAATGACCGGGCTGCCGGTAACATTACCGTTTGCACCATAGGCGACTTCCTCTGTGGCGAAGTAGGCACCGCGGATTACTTTGGTATTGTTATTTCCCAGCCATTCAAGGATGTTGTAAACCGTATTAGCTCCGTGGGCGACGGTATTAAAGGAATCTTCCACTACCGCTAGCTCCAAGGTGTAGCGCGGGTCCTTGGCGATTAGCATGAGGGCGACGGCATCGTCAAAGTTGTTGAAGTCACCGACCCAGATAATTGGTTGGGCGTCTTCGTTTTTGCTGGCTTGGTGTAGCCGCTTGCCGTGATGGCCACTGTCTGCGTGACAGGAGGCGAGAGTGGCAAAACTGCCCAATACCAGAGCCCCGGCAGAAAACCAGTGTTTTAATTTCATGCATACTTCCCTAATGTTCGAATGTTTTAAACCCGGCAATCCAAGAGCTCTTCCCTGATCTACTTGATTGCCACTTTTGTTATGCCTCTTTATTGGTGATTGAGAGGATAACAAAAGCCTGCGTCGGCAGATGGCCGACTGAGTAACATCCCTGTAGTGTGTATTAACCCGGCCGTCATGACGGCCGAATAAAAAACTATCGTTACCAGCGAATTTATCTTCTGGTAACTGTTTATAAAAGCTATTTAAATCAATTAGATTGGGTTTCAAGTAATAAATGGTTTTAAATTTCGGGCCAGCTGATGTTGAAGGGGCTCATGGCCTACAATACCCAATTCGGTAAGCCGGCATTTATCCAGCTGGCAATTATAGGGGCGCGGTACGGCAAAGTCGGGCTCAGTGTTCGCGCTTATGTGCGCAGCAATTAGGCCACAGGTGTTGGCGATAAGTTGTGCAAGTTCATAACGGGTGCAGGCGGTATCGCCGCTCCAGTGATAAACACCCTCAAAATTTGTGCCGTTAATAATTTTTAGCAGGCATTGTTCCAAAATTTCTGCCACTTCCTCGACGCTGGTGGGAAATCGAATTGCCCAGTGATCCAGTGTGATGGATTTTTGTTCCCGCAGTGTCTCTAGAAGGGCGGTGATGCCGGACTCTCCCAGATAGGCGACAGGCCCAAACAGCCAGGGTAATCTTAATACCCAATGGTTACTGTTTTTCAATACCGCTTTCTCTCCGGCCAGTTTGCTGCGGCCATAAAAGTTCACGGGGTTGGGGCTGTCATCTACGGCGTAGGGTGGAGCTGTACCATCGAAGACATAGTCGGTGCTGATATACACCAGCTGTGCGCCGATTGCGCTACAGTGATTTGCCAGGAATTCGGTGCTGCTGACATTGAGTTGCCAGGCGCTATCGGGATTGTCGGCACAGCGATCAGGCCATCGTTCGGCGGCGCAGTGAATGACAATATCGGGTTGCTCTGTCTGCAAACAGGCCTTTACGACTTCGCGATCGGATAAATCCAGGTGAATTAAATTATCTCCCGCGCGAGAAAAGGCCGTGCCGGTAACGGAAAAGATCGGATTGCCAGAAAGTTGTTTGAATACGCTGCGACCCAGCAGGCCGGAGGCGCCGGTAATCAGAATTTTCACAGGTTATTTTCCTTTGGTCAGGCCGGTGGGGGAAATGTGGCCTGTTTGGGCAAGAGCGGGGGCAGGATGGTTGAGCAGACGGCTAGGAGAGCCCGCCTGCTCGGATGCCGCCCGGCTCGCCAGCCTGCAAGTGTGCTGGAGGTGGCGCCGGGCAGAAGCAATTTACATCTGCTCCATCACTTCAATGCCGAGCAGGTCGAGGCCGGTTGCGATAGTGCTGGCCACAAGGTTACACAATTGCAAACGACTGTGCTTCTGTTGCTCGCTTACACCTTCTTTCAATACCGGGCAGGCTTCGTAGAAGCTCATATAGGCACTGGCCAGCTCATACAGGTAGGTGCAGAGCACGTGTGGGAAGGTGTCTTTGGCTACCTGATCCAGCACTTCGCCAAACTGGCTTAATTTAATGGCTAGGGCGCGCTCCTGCGGGCTTTCCAGTTGGATATTGCCTTTCAGTTCGCTGGGCTCAATACCGGCTTTACGGAAAATACTGCGTACGCGGGTATAAGCATACTGTAGGTAAGGGGCGGTGTTGCCCTCAAAGCTCAGCATGGATTCCCAGCTGAAGATGTAATCGTTAGTGCGGGTTTTGCTTAGGTCTGCATATTTCACTGCGCCGATGCCCACCTTGCGCGCGATTTCTGCACAGGTTTTTGTATCCAGCTCCGGGTTTTTCTCGGCTACCAGTTTTTCCGCGCGCTCTACCGCTTCGTTCAGCAGGGCGGCCAGTTTTACAGTACCACCGCTGCGGGTTTTAAAGGGCTTTCCGTCGTCGCCCATCATGGTGCCAAAAGTGCAGTGTTCCAGGGCGGTAGATTCTGGAGTAAAGCCCGCTTTGCGCGAGGCGACAAAGGTCTGCTGCAAGTGTAGGGATTGGCGCGCATCCACTACGTAGAGGATGCGGTCGGCATTGAGCTGGTTGGTGCGGTAGCGGATAGCGGCCAGATCGGTGGTGGCGTACAGGTAGCCGCCGCCTTTCTTCTGGATAATCATCGGGCTGGGGTTGCCCTCTTTATCGGCCATCTCTTCCAGGAAGATTACGATCGCCCCCTGGTCCTCTACGGCGATGCCACTATCCAGCAGCTCTTTAACCAGTACCGGCAGATCGTCGTTGTAGCGACTCTCGGCATAGATGTCGCCCTGCTCAAGGGTAACATTCAGTTTGGAATAGATTTCTTCACAGTGACTGATGGAGATATCGATAAACTGTTTCCACAGTTTCAGGCACTGCTCGTCGCCACCTTGCAGTTTTACCACGTAGCCGCGAGCGCGGTCGGCGAAGCCTTCCTCGTCGTCGAAGCGCACCTTGGCTTCGCGATAGAACACTTCCAGGTCGGCCAGCGCCACCTCTGCATCGCTGTCTGCCAGCTTATCGGACAGGTGCGCCAGCAGCATGCCGAATTGGGTGCCCCAGTCGCCCATATGGTTTTGGCGAACCACCTTGTGACCCTGGAACTCCAGCAGACGCGCCAGGGCATCACCGATAATGGTGGTGCGCAGGTGGCCTACGTGCATTTCTTTGGCGAGGTTGGGGGAGGAGTAGTCGATGACTACGGTCTTTGGTTCTTGCGCTGCGGCGACATTCAGGCGTTTGTTACTCTGGGCGGCCCACAGTTGCTGGCCCAGCCACTGCTCACTCAGGTGGATATTGAGGAAGCCCGGACCGGCGATCTCGACCTTTTCGATCATATCGCCCTTATCCAGTTGCTCCAGGATCTTGCCAGCCAGCTCGCGGGGGTTGGTGCTCATGCGCTTGGCGGCGCCCATAGCGCCGTTGGCTTGGTAGTCGCCAAATCCGGCTTTTTTCGCAGGTGCCACGACGGGGCCGCATTCTTCGGGGATACCGGCGGCGAGCATGGCGGCCTGGAATTTGTCGGAGAGGAGTTGGCGAATATTCATAGAGTGAAGCGCTGTCTTAAATTCGTGGAAACGCCGAATTTTAATGGGCGGTGGCGGCTTTGCAACCAACGTTTTCGGACTGAGGTGGTTGGCTGTGGTCCAAATCTGTGCCCAGGTGTCCAGATAGCGTGGCGCTCGGTGGTATGATGCCGCCAAATTATGGAGGTACCGTGAGTTCAAGCACACTTTATTGGCACGATTATGAAACCTGGGGCACAAATCCTGGTGCCGACAAGCCGGCGCAGTTTGCCGGTATCAGGACCGATGAAGCACTGAATATCGTCGGTGAGCCACTGATGATTTACTGCCGCCCCTCGGTAGACTGTCTGCCGCAGCCGATGGCGAGCCTGGTGACCGGCATCAGTCCGCAAAAAGCCCTGGCCAATGGCGTGCCGGAGATTGAGTTTATTCAGCGCGTTCTCGCCGAACTCGGTGCGCCGGGCACCTGTGGAGTGGGTTACAACAGTTTACGTTTTGACGATGAAGTCACCCGCTACGCCCTATATCGCAACCTACTCGATCCCTATGAGCGCGAGTGGCGCTCCGGCAACAGCCGCTGGGATATTATCGATATGGTGCGTCTCACCTATGCCCTGCGCCCCGAGGGCATTCAGTGGCCGACTCGCGAAGACGGTGCGCCGTCCTTCCGCCTGGAAGAGTTGACCGCCGCGAATAATATTGCCCACGAGGGTGCCCACGATGCGCTCTCGGATGTTCACGCCACTATCGATATGGCGCGGTTGATTCGCAAACAACAACCGAAGCTTTACGATTATGTGTTCCGCCTGCGCCGCAAGCAGGAAGTGGCCAAGATGATCGATATGCGCGAGCGTCGCCCACTGCTGCATATCTCCGGTAAAGTCTCCGCCAATCATGGGCATCTGACTTATGTCATGCCCCTGGCCAGCCATCCGGTTAACCGCAATGCGGTGATCGTCGCCAACTTGGCGATGGACCCCGAACCCTTGCTCAACCTGGATGCCGATAGCCTGCGCGAGCGCCTCTACACATCCCGCGACAAGCTCGGTGAGGGCGAATTGCCTGTGGGTCTGAAATTGGTGCATTTGAATAAGTGCCCGGTGCTGGCGCCGGCGAATATGCTTGACGACAAGCGCGCCGCTGAGCTGGGCATCGACCGTGCTGTCTGCGAAGCCAATTGGCAGAAACTCAAAGATATCGACTTGACCGAGAAATTGCACAATGTGTTCCTGGACCGGGAGTTTCCACCGAAAGATGTTGAGGCTGACCTGTATGGCGGTTTCCTCAATGATGCGGATCGGGATATCTGCCGTGAGCTGCACCGGGGCTTGGCTACCCGCGGGCCGGAAGCGCTGGCTGGAGAAATACCTTTTAGTGACAAGCGCCTGCCGGAGCTTCTATTCCGTATGCGCGCGCGCAACTTCCCAGAGACGTTGTCGGAAGAGGAGCAACAGCGTTGGCAGATTTGGTGTTTCCAGCGTTTAACCGATTCCACCGCTGGAGCTTCCATCACCCTGGAGGATTACTTCCGCCAGTTGTCTGAGCTGCGGGTGCAGCACCCGCAACGGGCGACTCTGCTTACCGAATTGGAAAACTGGGGTGATAGCCTGTTGGCTTGATTCCGGCTTTTCTACCCCGTTAGCGGTGTATCTGGACTGGGTTCTGTAACTGGGGCCGAGTAGAATGCCGCTCGCGAAGAACCGGCGCCCACAAGGCGCAACCACTGGAGTAACCATGGACTTTATCGGAGCCAATATCCTGTCCGTCAGCCAGTTTGAGCGTGCCGACATTGAGCGCGTCTTTAATGTTGCTGACGCCATGACCCCCTATGCCCAGCGTGAAAAAGTAACACGTGTGCTCGAGGGGGCGATTCTCGGCAATATGTTTATGGAGCCGAGTACGCGCACTCGCCTGAGCTTTGGCGCTGCTTTTAACTTGCTGGGCGGTACCGTGCGTGAAACTGTGGGAATTACCGCCAGTGCAATGGCCAAGGGGGAGTCTCTCTACGATACGGCGCGGGTACTGTCGGGTTACAGCGATGTGATCTGTATGCGCCACCCCAAAGAGGGTTCGGTGGCTGAGTTTGCCGAGGCGAGTCGTGTTCCGGTGGTCAACGGCGGTGACGGCGCCAATGAGCATCCAACCCAGGCGCTGCTGGACCTCTACACTATCCGCAAGGAGCTGGCGGGGCACAACCGTACTCTGGACGATTTTCGTATCGCCATGATCGGCGACCTCAAGCACGGTCGTACAGTGCACTCCCTATGCAAGTTACTGTGCTTGTTCGGCAAGGTACACATTACCCTGGTATCGCCGCCGGAACTGGCGATGCCCGAGGAAATCGTGGAGAAGTTGCGTGCGGTAGGGCACGAGGTGACCGTCACCGATCAGCTGGAGACCTCGATCGCCCATGTGGATATTGTGTACTCCACACGTATTCAGGAAGAGCGTTTTTCTTCTCAGGATGAGGCCAACCGCTACCGCGGGCGCTTCCGTTTAAACCGGGCGATTTTTACCCGCTATGCGGAGCCCAATACGGTGATCATGCACCCTCTGCCAAGGGATTCTCGCGCCGAAGCGAATGAATTGGATACCGATCTGAACGAACACCCCAGTCTGGCAATCTTCCGACAGACGGATAACGGCCTGCTGGTGCGTATGGCACTGTTTGCGCTGCTGCTGGGGGTGGAAGGTCAAGTGGACGAGTATGCCCGTGAGGTTCACTGGCACAGTCGCCGCAACCAGGTATAACGCCAGCAGAGCTTGTTTACGGATAGGACCGCACTTTTCTGTTAATCTGATTGGGTTGCCTGGCCATAACCGTTGAGGTTGGCCTGGGCACCTCCGCAATCGCATCAGGGAAAGATGCATGTCGAACTCGATAACGCCTGCGGTTTTCTTGCGCGGCGCGCTTATGTTGGCGCTGCTCTTTATCGTTTTAATGTCGAAAAGTGCCGCTCAGGAGGATACCTCTCCCCATGTAGCACTGCTGTCTATTGATGGTGCTATAGGTCCGGCCACGACGGATTATTTTAAGCGCGCTACCGAGGAGGCCGGAGAGCGCGGTGCAGCCTTAATCATTGTGCATATCGACACCCCTGGGGGGCTCGATGCCGCGTCTCGCGATATTATCCAGCACATTCTCGCCTCCCCGATCCCGATTGCCACTTTTGTCTATCCCTCCGGTGCCCGTGCTGCTAGTGCCGGTACCTATATCCTCTATGCCAGCCAAATAGCCGCTATGGCGCCGGCCACCACCCTCGGTGCCGCTACACCGGTGCAGATCGGTGGGCCACCGGGAACTCCGGGTCCGGGCAGCAAGCCACAAGAGAGTGAAGAAAAAGAGAAAAAAGAAAAGCAAGACGGTGAGGGAGAAAGCGAAGAGGGCAAGAAGGAAGAATCGCTGTCCGGCACGGCCATGGAGCGCAAGGTCGTTAATGATTCCATTGCTTTTATTCGCGGTTTGGCCCAGCGCCATGGGCGCAATGCAGATTGGGCAGAAAAGGCTGTGCGGGAAGCTGCGACCCTCACGGCTGCGGAAGCACTCGAGCTGAATGTGGTCGATATCGTCGCCAAGAATGACCAGGATCTGCTCAAGCAGATTGCTGGGCGCAAGGTTTCTCTTGATTCTGGGGAGATTACCATTTCAGCAGAAATTGCACAGCTGCCTATAAAAGAGTACGAGCCGGATTGGCGCAATGAATTGCTGGCACTGATTACCAATCCGCAAGTGGCTTATATTCTTTTGCTGATAGGTATTTACGGCCTGATTTTTGAAGGCTATAGCCCCGGTGCTTTTGTCCCTGGAATAGTCGGGGTTATCTGTTTGCTATTGGCATTTTATGCCCTGCAAGTTTTGCCAATTAATTACGTCGGTCTGGCGCTGATTATTGTTGGGGCACTATTGATTGTGGCAGAAGTATTCATGCCCAGTTTTGGCGCTTTGGGAATCGGCGGGATTATCGCCTTAGTGATTGGTTCGGTCATGTTGATCGATACTGATGTGCCTGGAATGCAGGTGTCGCGCAAACTGATCGCGGCTATTGCCGGAGTGAGTGGAATCTTTCTCCTGGGTCTGCTGCTGGCTGTGGGCAGGAGTTTGCGTAAACCACGACTCGCCTCAGATCAAGCCCTGGTAGGGCGTACGGCGCTTGTCAGTAATGTGCACGAAAGTGAAGTATTAGTGCATCTCGATGGAGAAATATGGCGTGCTCATTGTGAAACGCCTCTCGAGCCTGGGCAGCGGGTGCGAATTGTCGCCCAGCGCGGTTTGTTGCTTTATGTGGAGCCCGGATAGAAATAAGGTTTAGTCTTCAATAAGAGCATTTTTGCTCTATCAAATTTTGCAGGTGGTTACAGGGAGAGAGAAACATGGTCGGTTATTTTGTTGGGCTGTTAGTGCTCGCGATATTGTTGCTGCTGATGTATGCCATCCGCGTCTTGCGCGAATATGAGCGTGCGGTGGTATTTTTTCTGGGACGTTTCCAAACTGTTAAAGGCCCTGGCCTGATTATTATCATCCCTATCATTCAGACGATGGAGCGGGTGGATTTGCGCACGATCGTGATGGATGTGCCTTCCCAGGATGTGATTAGCCGCGATAACGTCTCAGTAAAGGTCAATGCTGTGGTTTATTATCGGGTGATTAATTCACAGTCGGCGATTATTAATGTCGAGTTTTATCACGAGGCGGTCAGTCAGTTGGCGCAGACTACCTTGCGTTCAGTACTGGGTAAGCATGAATTGGATGAAATGCTTTCCGAGCGGGACAAGCTTAATGTAGATATTCAGAAAATTCTCGATGAGCAGACTGATGCTTGGGGTGTTAAAGTCACCAATGTTGAAATAAAACATATCGACCTGGATGAGAGTATGGTGCGCGCGATTGCTCAGCAGGCTGAGGCGGAGCGGGCCCGACGTGCCAAAGTGATTCATGCGGAGGGTGAGGCGCAAGCGGCATTGAAATTGACTGAGGCGGCTAACCAATTATCGCAAAATCCGAATGCTATTACCCTGCGTTATATGCAAACGATGGTTGATATTTCCAGTGCCAATAACAGCTCAACAATTGTGTTTCCGCTACCTTTGGATCTGGTTGAGCCATTACTTAAAAATCGTATCGACGCCAAATAAACCATTTCATGGGTTATTGCTCAGTGAACAAGAATAAATTGGCATGCCAGTATTTGGTAAGCTGGTTGTGGGGGTAGCTATTGAGTGTGGCCGGTTACTCAGCCATTGAATAAGTGAATGGATTGTTTCCAGGAGAGTTTTGCAAAAAAAGGCCGCATTTTAAATACGGCCTTACTAGCTTTGAAAAATACCTTCTTACAGCAGTTTTTCCATCAGGCTGCGAGTAGAACTATCCCAATTTTCGGGTATCGCGGCTTCGGCAGATTGATAAATTTGGGAACTCAATTGCTTGCCCAGCTCTACACCCCATTGATCAAAAGGGTTGATTCCCAGCAGACATCCACTTGAGAAAACTTTATGTTCGTAAAGAGCGAGTAGAGCGCCCAGGTGGTGAGGATCGAGTTTTTCCAGGATCAAGGTGTTACTGGGACGGTTGCCGGGGATGGCTTTGTGCGGAGCCAGTGAATGAGCCTCGCGGTGTGTATAGCCGGCCTCTTCAAGTTCCTGGCGGGCATCGTGTAAGGATTTTCCACGCAATAAGGCTTGGCTCTGGCTAATACAGCAGGCCAATAACCAGCGATGCTGCTCGTGTAATTCGGAAGTGGGTTGCTTAATGGCGATAAAATCTGCGGGAATCAGGTCGGTGCCCTGGTGCAATAGTTGGTGGAAGGAGTGCTGTCCGTTGGTGCCCTCCGCGCCCCAGACCACACCGCCACTGGGGTATCCCAGCGGCTTGCCGTCTCTATCCACGCTTTTGCCCAAACTTTCCATATCGAGCTGCTGCATCCAGGCGGGAAATTTGGACAAGCGCTGTGCGTAGGGCAGGACCACTTGGCTTTTGGTGCTCCAGCACTGACGGTACCAGAACTGGATAAGAGCCAGCAGTACCGGCAGGTTTTCCTGCAGGGGAGCCTGGGCAAAATGGTTGTCCATACTGTGGGCGCCGGCCAATAACGCCTTATAAACGCTGTAGCCACAAGCGAGGATAATCGGCAGACCGATAGCGGACCACAGGGAGTAGCGGCCCCCCACCCAATCCCAGATAGGAAAAATATTTTCTGGAGTAATGCCGAAGTCCTGTGCTGCAACTATGTTGCTGCTAACCGCAACAAAGTGTTGGGCCAGTTGCTTCTCATTTGAGCCGGCGGCCAGTATCCAGCGGCGTGCGCTCAGAGCGTTTTCCCGTGTCTCCAGGGTGGAAAATGACTTGGAAGCAATAATAAACAGGGTTTCTTCCGGGTTCAGGTCCTCTAGGGTGTCACTCAGGTCGGCGCCATCAATATTCGCCACAAAATGTACGTGAATGCTATCCCTATGCCAGGGTGTCAGGGCTTCGACCACCATGCGTGGGCCGAGATCGGAGCCGCCAATACCGATATTGACAATATGGCGGATGGGTTTTCCGTTAAATCCCAGCCATTCTTTACTGTGTACCTTATTGGCAAATCGCTGCATTTGTACGCGGCAATCAGCTACGGCGCGTTCGTGTTCAGTCTTTGCGTCTCCTTGAAAGCGCAGTGCTGTGTGCAGCGCAGGGCGACGCTCAGTGTTGTTGATACTGGCTCCGCTGAGGAGGGCCGAAATTTTGCTGTTTAGATTCTGCTCTTCGGCATAGTCGATCAATAATTGCAAAGTATCCTGGCGCAGGTGGTTTTTACTGAAGTCCAAGTAGATACCCGCGGCCTCACAGCTGAAATTTTCTACGCGTTGCGGATCGGTAGCGAAAAGTTCACGCAGGGACCACTTTTGTTCTTCGAAATGTGCTTGCAGTTGTCGAATAGCTGCGGCGCGACTTAGGGCCAGGGTTTCACTTGTCATGGTGATCTTTGATTCGCTCTCTTGTGAGGAGTTTTTTTTGCAGTTTTGTGCGCGTTTACTGGTACTTGCTTTCAAAAGGTTGGCAATGCTATCGCATTCCCTGTGCCGGGCTGATACCTAAGGCGTTACAGTGTATTACAAGGGGGGAGTATTCGTTAAGAATGAGCTACCAAAAAAACAAATGCCGCTCGTTAAAGCGGCATTTGGTGGTGATTCATACTAAATAATGCTTAGTTATTTGTGTACCTACTAGGGCAAATTTTATCAAAACCTCATTTAGTATGAATCACCACGCTGTTCTGCTTGAAATGATTCTACTTCACCACTTTCATGCAGCGTACTCTGTCTGAAGCCATCCAGCAGTCAGCATCTGCAGGACAAGCCATAGAAGTTGGAATTTGTTCAGCGCCTGGTGGGCAGTAAGCTGGCGGTGCCGGAGGGCTACAGCAACCTGCTAGAACCAGTGCACTGATAATTCCGATTAAGTACTTGGCTGGAGTGAAATTCATCCCCTAACTCCTTTCCGTTGATGTTAGCCATTAGCATAGCCAATAAAACGTCACCTGTTGGTCAGCTTTGTAAAATGTGCTTTACAAAGATACCGCCTAATTGAGTGTAATAGGCGCAGGGAGAAAATAACGGTCAGAGGTTAAGTCAAGAAGAAAGCGATGCCAGTTTATTTGTTTTTGCGCTGTAAAAACTGTGTTTTCTGGGTATCTCGTTTTTTTTGGAACGGAATTGTCTTTCCAATATTGTTTTAGTGGTTTGCCTTTTGGGTTGGAGTATAAATTTTAGATGCTTTTCTTTTTTGCTGGGCAAAAGGTCCAAAAAATTGGCGGCTCTTTACCTATCGAAAAGCGGCTGAATGGGTCAGAAGAAAAGAGGCGCTGAGGAATTTCTGAGAGGACGATTATGCCGGTAAGGTAATGAAATAGATGGAGCCCCATCTATTTCATTGTTCACGCGTTAGTGGGTAGGCTTTGGACCGTGCAGGAAATTACCGAATGCCTGCGCCAGAGCCTCCTCCCGTGCTGGATTGCGCAATACGCCCAATAAAGAGGCGCGGACCAGGGGGAGAAACATCAAGTCGGAGAGCAGTAAGTTGAATGTGCTCTGGTTGTTACTGTGTGCCAGCGTATTCAACCACAACTTGGCCAATTCTTGCTCCTGAAGATCCTGTGGGCAGCGGCTGCCGATGGCAGCGAGCAACTCGATAGGGGGCGAAGTGGATTCGGGCCGTTGTTGCGTTTGTTGTTGTAACAGTTCCTGTAGCAGGGTGCGGCGCAGGCCCTGTGCGGGGGAGTGGGAAATACCGCGCACGGCCGCGGCGATTATCGTGTAGTCCGGGATGTCACTGTGCAAGGACGCACGTGCACACATGGCGATGGCCTCCGCCAACTGGTGATCAATCGATTCATTTTCCAAGCAGTGGCACAGGTTGATCAACACTGGTGCGGCAATGTGGGGTAACTGGCGCAGAAGGAGAGCTTTATTGTTCTTCCAGTGTACGGCGAGGTCGGCAATGCCCTGTAGTGCCAAGTTGTCCCAGCGGGATTCTTGCGGATTGTGCAAATAGCCGAGCGTAGCGGCATAGTGAGCGCTGGGCTCACGTTTCAGAAGCAGCCCTGTGTGGGCGTGAAAGGTGGCCTGTCGTTCAGTCGAGGGGGTGAACAGGAGGCCGCTTTGCTGCAGCAACTGGTCTAACTGTGCGGCAGATTCCGAAGCGGATCCCTGTTTAAGTTCTTGTGCCAGTGCGCGCAACAGGTTGTCGCGAGCGGACAATTGCAGCTTGCCCTGTTCATCGAGGGGGAAGCGCAGGAACCAGACAATCGGCTCCCCGCCCTCTGCGGGTTGTAGCAGAAGTCCGCACCAGGCCTGGCGTAAGTAAGGGTGGGGCCAAACCTGTTGCCCCGCCTCGAAGGCCTCAGCGGTGGACTTGGATACAGGCTGCAGGCGCCGGCCCATATCAAACCAATGCAATTTAAAATCCGCCTCTTGTATCAGGGCGCTCAGGGTACCGCTTTCACTCATGGGGGCTTGTCGATTTCCTTTTTCTTAAGTTGCCGTAGCCGCCACAGAGATGGGCTTTTGCTTAAAGTGCAACCAGCCGTAGGCGATTGCCAGCAGTGGGCAAATAATGTTGAACAGGGCGTAGGGCAGATAGTAAATAGTTTGGATGCCGAGGGTGGCGGCCATAAAGGCTCCACAAGTGTTCCAGGGAATCAGTACCGAAGTAATAGTGCCGGAGTCCTCCAGAGTGCGGGACAGATTCAGCCCGTGCAGGCCTTTTTCGGCAAAGGCCTCACGGAACATGCGGCCGGGAATAATGATGGCCATGTACTGGTCGCCGGCGGCGAGGTTCATGCCAAAACAGGTGAGTACTGTGGACGTGACCAAGCCACCGACTGTTTTGATTTGGGCTAGTGTCCAGTTGACGATTACCTGAAGGAAGCCAGCGCGCTCCATGGCGCCGCCGAAAGCCATGGCGGAGGTGATCAACCATACGGTATTGAGCATGCTGCTCATACCACCTTTAGATAAGAGTTCGGCCACATTTTCATTGGCGGAGGTGGACTTGTAGCCATCGAACAGGCTGTACCAAGCGCCTTTCAATGGGGCTAAAAAGCCCTCTCCGCCACCGAGGCGGCGAGCGCTTTCTGGTTCGATAATTAGGGCGATTACGCAGCCAACGAGGGAGCCAATGATCAGCGTCGGAAAGGCGGGGACTTTGCGCCAAGCCATGGCCAGTAGCAAGACTAGCGGTAACAGGCTCACCATAGAGATATTGAATTCACTTTTTAACGCGTTTAGTAGCGACTCGATATCGGTGGCGGAGGCAGTGCTGGTTTCGGTGGTAAAACCGAGGAAAGCAAAAACCGCCAGGGCAATGACGAAGGCTGGAATCGCGGTCGACATCATGTGGCGGATATGCTGGAACAGGTCGTTTGAGGTTACCGCTGCGGCCACGTTGGTGGTGTCGGATAGCGGGGACATCTTATCGCCGAAGTAGGCGCCGGAAATCACAGCGCCAGCGGTGACTTCCAGGGAGAGGCCCAGGGCACCGGCAATACCCATTAGTGCGACACCGAGTGTGCCAGCGGTGGTCCAGCTGGAACCGATACTGAGGCCCACCACCGCACAGATAATACAGCTGGCGGCATAGAACCACTGGGGCGACAGTATCTGTACGCCGTAATAAATCATGGATGGCACAGTGCCGGCCAGAATCCAGCTGCCGATCAGAGCACCCACTGCCAGTAGTATGAGGATCGCACCGAATACCAGACCGATGCCGTGTAACATACCGCCTTCCATATTACTCCAGCTATGGCCATTCTTCATGCCCATCAGAGCAACCACACAGGCGCATAACAGCAGTGCGATTTGGTTCGGACCGTAGGAAGAGTCGGCGCCGTAGAAGTAGACCGACAGCGAGAGGAGCGCGATCAGGACGCCCAAGGGGATCAGCGCATCCAGTAGGCTGGGTGTACGCGGTTCGTTATTGGGGCTGGCTTGAGACAAGGTGGACTCCTGCTTGACTGCGTGGCATGTGCCGTATTCGTTATTTTTGTCGTCGGCGACGGTTAATCCTCCTATTCTCTCGGCTTGGGGCGGTGAAGTCTACTTTCAATAACGAATAGAGCGGGAGGACCTTTTGGCTGACTGATTCGTCTAAGAGGGATTCCTACACTTCGGTCAGGTATCTGGTCAGGTGAGGTGCTGGCAGTTCGGCGAGGCTTCCGGTATGTTCTGCGCCGATTTCTTATCCCGGCCATCCTGTGGCCGCACAATAAAATGAGCCCGGGCCGCTAGTCGTAGGTCCGGCAGGTAGTGATTTCATGAGAGCAAGTGAGTTAGACCCCGCTCAATTTGAGGATATGCGCCCCTATCGCGATGAGGAAGTGCGCGATGTTCTGGACCGGTTGATTGCCGATCCGGAGATGTCCCACGCCGTAGCCCATTTCCTCATCCCCAAACTGGCGCGTTTGGAAGGGCCATTGGCCTGGCTGGTACGCCAATTCCTACGCTTTGAGTTTCGTAAAGTACACGACGTGCGCGGTGTGCAGGCGGTTGTAGAAAAGTACATCGACAAGGTTGTGAATCGCACCACCTCCGGGCTGACGATCAGCGGGCTGGATACTCTGCCGCGGGATCGCGCCTGCCTGTTTGTGAGCAATCACCGGGATATCGCCATGGACCCGGCCTTCGCGATTGTCTCTATGTACAAAGAGGGGCATGAGACTTCGCGTATCGCCATTGGCGACAACCTGCTCAGCAAGCAGTTTGCCAGCGATATCATGAAGCTCAATAAGTGTTTTACGGTCAAACGCAGCTCGGGCAGCCGCCGCGAAAAACTGCAGTCGGCCTCCAAGTTATCCAATTACATCTATCACTCCATTGTGAACGACAACGAGCATGTGTGGATCGCACAGCGCTCTGGGCGTGCGAAGGACGGCATGGATCGGACGAATCCAGCCTTGGCGGCTATGTTCGCGATGACTAAGGATCGAGATACCCCTTTTGCCGATTTCTGGCGCAAGCTGCACATCGTGCCGCTGTCCATTTCTTACGAGTGGGACCCCTGCGACGGTCAGAAAGCCAAGGAGCTCTACGTCACCGAGCACAAGGAAGAGTATAAGAAGGCGAAGAACGAGGACCTCGCCTCTATTGGCAAGGGTGTTATCGGCTTCAAAGGGCGTGTGCACACCGCTTTTGGCACGCCCATCGAGGCGGACTTCAATGATGTTAACAGCGTCGCCGAGGAGATCGATCGGCAGGTCGTCGGTAATTACACCCTGCACCCCACCAACCTGATCGCCTATGAGAAGATCTATGGTGAGGTGTCCGGGTTGCCGGTGGGTTACCCCCACAAGCCTTGGGATGCTGGGGAGCACCGGGAAACCTGCGAGAAGTTTGAGGCACGCATGGCCAAGATCGATGAGCGCTGGCGCGACAAGGCTATCCAGGCTTATGCCAATCCGGTGGTTTCGCGTTTGGCGTTTGAGTGATTGCCCCCCGGCAGTGATACTGCGGCGGCGCTGGTGGCGAGGGGACGCTTAGTAGATAATAGCGCCCCCTGCGCCACTCACTAGCGAATAGACCTCACTCCCCGTGCTCAATGACAAACACAAAAGTGCCATCCAGGCCGCCTACAGCCAATTCCTGTCCAGCCGTGGGCTAACAGCCCGCTATGGGCAAAAGCTTATGGTGGCGGCTATTGCCCGCACCCTCGGCGCTATTACCCAGAATGCCAGTGGCGAGCGCGATAGCGAAAAAACCGATGGGAAGCATATCTGTGTGGTGGAAGCCGGCACAGGCACCGGTAAGACGGTCTCCTACCTACTCGCCGCGATTCCCCTGGCCCAGGCCCAGGATAAAACCCTGGTGATTTCCACCGCGACGGTGGCTCTGCAGGAACAGATTATCCACAAAGATCTGCCCGAGGTAGCCCGCCACAGTGGTCTCAAATTTGAGTTCACCCTGGCCAAAGGGCGCGGTCGCTATCTGTGTTTGTCGAAGCTGGATCAATTGCTTTCCAGCTTTTCCGCCAGTGGCACCGGCCTCTCTCTCGGGCTCTATGAAGATGAGCTTCCCCAGGTCGAGGCGGAGAGTGTCGCCCTCTACCAAAAAATGACTGACAATTTGGCTTCGGGGCGCTGGGATGGCGACCGCGACAACTGGCCGGAGACCATCGAGGCCGAAGACTGGGGTCGGGTGACCACCGATCACCGCCAGTGCAGTGGCCGTCGCTGCCCCCATGTCACCAATTGCAGTTTCTTCCGCGCGCGGGAGAGCCTGAGTAAGACTCAGGTGATTGTCGCCAACCACGACCTGTTACTGGCGGACTTGGCCCTGGGGGGCGGCGCAATTCTGCCGCCCCCCGAGGAGACGATTTACGTCCTCGACGAAGCTCATCACCTGCCGGACAAGGCCCTAAATCATTTCTCGCATCACAGCCGTGTCGGCGCCTCCACGGGCTGGTTGGATCAAGCCAATAAGGCCCTCGGCCAGATGCTCGGCGAGATCGGCGACGGCGCTGAGCTGGATCGTTGTGGCGAACAATTGCCGGCGGCACTCACTTCCGCCAAGCAGGGGTTGGAGCAGATGTGGCCGCTGATCGAAGAACTCTGTGACTTTGAGGATGAGCGCGGCAATACCAGCCGCCACCGTTTTGAGGGCGGTGTCGTGCCGGAGTCCATGATGCAGTTGGCGGAAAAGCTGCGCGAGGACTTTGATGAGTTGGAAGGCTTGCTGGGCAAAATGTTGCAAACAGCCCAGCGCATGCTGGAGGACGCGCACTCGCCGGTACCCATTGTGGACCTGGAGCGCTGGTACCCACAGCTGGGTAGCTGGTATGGGCGCGCCGAGGCCAATTTGCTCTTGTGGGCTAATTACGCCCGCGCCGATGCCGATGGGGCCCTACCGCAAGCGCGCTGGATTACCCTGGTAGATTGGGGTGGCTCCACTGATTTTGAAGTGTGCAGTTCGCCGATCCTGGCGGGCAAAACACTGGAGTACAGCCTGTGGCGGCGCTGTTATGGCGCGGTACTTACCTCGGCGACGCTCACAGCTCTGGGTAAGTTTGACCGCCTGCGCATGCGCGCCGGCACCCCGGAGAATGCCAGTTACCAGGTGGTGCCGAGTCCCTTTGATTTTTCCCGCGCCACGCTGCAAGTGCCCGCCTGCGCGGTGGATGCGGGCAAGGCAGATCAACACACCGATGCGGTGATCGATGCCCTGCCGGAGTTGCTCAAAGAGGGGGGCGGTTCCCTGGTGTTGTTCTCCTCCCGCCGCCAGATGGAAACCGTGTACGAGGCGTTGCCGGGTACCTGGCGCAACCGTATCCTGATGCAGGGTCAGCAGTCCCGACAGCTGCTGCTGGACAGCCATCGTGAGATTGTCGATGGTGGCGGCAGCAGTGTGCTGTTCGGTCTTGCCAGTTTTGCTGAGGGCCTCGACCTGCCGGGGGATTACTGTAAGCATGTGGTGATAGCTAAGCTGCCGTTTGCTGTGCCCGATGACCCTATCGAGGCGGCCCTGGCAGAGTGGATTGAGGCCAAGGGCGGCAATCCCTTTATGCAGATCACGGTGCCCGATGCAGCCCTCAAGCTGGTACAGGCTTGCGGCCGCCTGCTGCGTGCGGAGGGCGATAGCGGCACCGTCACACTGCTGGATCGCCGGGTTGTGAGTCGCCGTTACGGCCAGGCGATTCTCAATTCACTGCCGCCTTTTAATCGCCGGATTGAGTAATGTCTATATTGGCATCCCGGTTTTTACCAGCAGGCCCGGCCTGTTTATCCGGGATGCCGGAGTCTTTTGCCGCCCAGAAAGGGTGGCCCCAGGTGCTGGATTTTATGCAAGCTATCTACTCTGAAGTCGCCGATCAATTGTTACAGCTCGAAGCGGAATTGCGCCTTATGGCCCTGTGGCAGGAGGAGATGCCGCCGGCGGAGGCCCTGGCCAGCAGCGAACCTTTCTGTGTCGATACCCTGACTCTGCCCCAGTGGCTGCAGTTCATCTTCCTGCCGCGTATGCGCCAGTTGGTCGAGGGGGAGATGCCGTTGCCGCAGCGGTGCGGTATCGCTCCTATTGCCGAGGAGTATTTCAAAAACCGCGGTGGTGCTGAGCCGCTGGTGGTTATCCTCAAAGGAATCGACGAGCGTCTGCAGCGCGGCTGAATCAGATTTTTCCGGCGCTCAAAGGGGCGCCCTTCCTGTGGCTCATCTACCTTCAATGCTGTAACGGTTCACGCGTAATATTCAAATTCTCAAGACTTGGCGCGCGTCACATTGTGGCGCTTGCATAGGTCGAGAGTAGGAACATCCCTGTTCACTGGGCTCTTTCATAGGCTAATATCGACCTTTTGCCTGGTGTGGGAAGGAATTTCTGCGCTTGCTACTGTGAACGCTGCGAAGACGGTGTGGTCGGACTGGAATGCTAATGGGGCTAGAGGTAATCGTTAGGATGCAGAAATTTTCCCTTCTGTGGTTATTGGTGACGGTGCAGTTGATGCTGGGCTGTCAATCGCTGATGTATCCCGAACAGAGCGGGCAGGGGGCTGCGCCCGCTGCTGCACCAGTGGGGCAGCCACAGGGCCAAATAGCGCAGTGCCCCGAGCTTGCAGAAGTGATTTGTGCGGAGCCGGAAATCCGGGTTGTTGAAAAAGTCATCGAACGAAGAGTTGAAAAAATAGTCGAAGTGCCCGTTGCTGAGGACAAGCTGGTGCTCGGGGCTGTGGAGGAAATCTCCATCGAACCCTCCGGCCTGATTATTGAGTCTATCGTAGATACCGGTGCGCCGACGACCACTCTGCGCGCCCAGACACTGACACGCTTTGAGCGCGATGGTGAAGACTGGATCAGGGTACAGCTGTTACCGCCGCAGGCAGATAGCAAAGCCAAGCCCGCTTCTATCGAGCTGCCGATAAAACGCCATATCCGCACGACACGTGTCGGATTTCCAAGCCAGCGGCGCCCGGTGGTGGAAATGAACCTGACCGTAGGGGAGGTCACCCATCTGGTCGAAGTCAGCCTCACCGATGAGGGTGGTACCGATGTAGTGATGCTGCTGGGACGCAATTTCCTAAAAGATGCTGCGGTTGTCGATGTGAGCCGACGCAATATCCAGGGGCAACCCCGGGTATTCGGAGTTAAATAGGCCGCTTATAAAGTTAGGTTCCCTTTTGGAACCATAGATTTACGGGGAATGGCGAATGTCGCCGCGCGTTCAAGTTTATGTAATTGCGGCACTGCTCGCATTGATCGGAGCGGGTCTCACCGCTTACAAACATTTCGAATTGGGTTTCCCGCTGCTGCCGGGTGAATACCGTACCGTGTGGACTATTGAAGCCAAAGTGGGATTCGATGCCGAGGGTGGTCCGGTGAAGGCGGCATTGACGCTGCCGCGCGAGCAGCGCAATATGGAAATTCTCGGAGAAACCTTCAGTTCTTCCGGTTTTGGCTTTTTTATTGCCCGCGAAAATGACGAGTATCGGGCAGTCTGGACGCGCCGCTCCGCCGAGGGTTCCCAGTCCCTGTTCTACCAGCTCGATGTGTATCAGACACCCGGTGCGGCGCTGGAGCAGCCACTGAACCTTAGTACCAAAGTGAAGAAGCCCTTCCTCGGTGCGCGGGAGCAGGAGGCCGTGCGCCTGGCCATCAATTCCCTGGTGAAGCAGGCCCGCGAGCGCTCTTCCGATGTGGAGTCCTTCACCACCCAGTTGCTGTTTGAACTCAATGACGACGGCAATCAGGACCGCAACCTTATCTTTCGCCACTATGCCGACAAGTCCCTAGTGGATGTGGCCCTGTTGATGCTTGCCACTGCCGATATACCGGCCCACCGTATTCGCGGCCTCTACTTGGAAGATGATCGCCGCCGCCTCGATCCCGAGGATCTGCTCGAAGTGTATGACGGTAAGCGTTGGATCGTATTCGAGCCCGGTAGTGGCTTGCCCGGTGTTCCCGACAATTTCTTTATCTGGCAGCGCGGTGGCAAGAGCCTGCTCGATCTGGAAGGTGGACGCAATTCCCAGGTGACCTTCTCGGTGATTGCCAATGACGTGCCTGCGCGGGATGTCTCCATGCGCAGTAGTCGGGATGAGAAAGACGCGCTGGTGGATTTCTCCATCTACAGTCTGCCTATCGAGCAGCAGAGCATTTTTAAATTGATTCTGCTGGTGCCGGTGGGTGCTTTGGTGGTGGTGCTATTACGCGTGTTTGTTGGCTTGCGCACCTCCGGTACCTTTATGCCGGTACTGCTGGCGATTGCTTTTATTGAAACCCAGTTGCTCACCGGTCTGTCAATTTTTGTGTTGATCCTGGTGTTGGGACTTTGGGTGAGGTTCTATTTAAGCCGGCTCAACCTGCTCCTTGTGTCGAGGATCGCCGCCGTGGTGGTCACGGTGGTGATCATTATGGGGGTGATCAGTGTGGTTAGTTACAAACTCGGCATCGAACAGGCGCTGACAGTGACGTTCTTCCCGATGATTATCCTGGCCTGGACAATTGAGCGCATGTCCATCGTTTGGGAGGAAGACGGCCCCTACGAAGTGGTCGTGCAGGCCGGCGGCAGTCTGTTGGTTGCGGTGCTGGCTTGGTGGGTGATGACCAACCGCTATGTAGAGCATTGGACATTTAACTTCCCTGAACTGCTGTTGGTATTGCTGGCGTTTATTCTGGTTGTGGGCAACTACACCGGTTATCGTCTCAGCGAGCTCATGCGTTTCCGGCCTCTGGTTAAGTAGGGGGATTGCGATGCTGCAGTTTTCTTTCCGGCACCTGATCAACAAAGTGCGCGGTGGAATAGTTTCGCCACTGGCGCTGAGTGAGATGGGCATACTCGGTATGAATGCACGCAATATCAATTACATTGCGCGCTATAACGACCGGGAAAAATTTCCCATCGTCGATGATAAGCTCAATACCAAGCACGCGGCCAAGCGTGTAGGGATTCCGGTACCGGAGTTGATTGCGGCGTTTGAAACTCCGGCTAGCCGCAAGCGCGTGATGGAGGTGATCGAACCTCTATGGAAGTTTGTGATCAAGCCGGCGCGGGGCTCCGGAGGAAAGGGCATTCTGGTGATCGCCGGGCGCGAGGGCGAAAAATACAAAAAGATTTCCGGTTCGGAAATTGAAGCCCTGGATATCTTGCGCCACGTCAACAATATTCACAGTGGCCTCTACAGTCTCGGCGGCAAGCCCGACCGGGTGATGGTAGAGGCCCTGGTGGATTTCGATCCGGTCTTTCAAGATTACTCGTTTGAGGGCGTGCCGGATATCCGCGTCATCGTGTTCCGCGGCTATCCGGTAATGGCGATGCTGCGCTGCTCAACGCACGATTCCGACGGTAAGGCCAATTTGCACCAGGGAGCCGTGGGTGTGGGAGTCGACCTGGCTACGGGCCGGAGCTGTCATGCGGTCCAGCGCGGGCTGCGGATTCAACACCATCCAGATACGGAGATGTCTTTTGGCGAGCTCAAGGTGCCCGGTTGGTACGACCTGGTGCGCCTGGCGGCAAGTTGCTACGAAATGACCGGTCTCGGTTATCTTGGCTGTGACATAGTACTGGACCGCGAGAGAGGCCCGCTGTTGCTCGAAGCCAATGCCCGCCCCGGCCTTGCAATCCAGGTGGCCAATGGGGTGGGTTTGCGTCAGCGCCTGGGCTTTATCGAGGGGCTGGAGCAGGAGATGTTCGAAAAAGGCGTGGACGAGCGGGTGGCATTTTCCATGCGCGAATTTGCTGTGGAAAAAACTCTTTGATTCGCCTTGCGGCAGTCATCCGGGAATTTACGTTATAGCTTTGCAGTAGCCCTTGCAGAGCGCTGCGTCAGGTGGCCGCCGTCGTGTCCGCCTGGCACTGTTTTATCAGTAGACCCAGGCGCTTGCTTTGCATTTTCAGGCTGTACTCCACCTCTTTAACCTTACTTTGAATGGTCATCCGGTTCCATTTCTCTGTGAGTTGCTCCCCGTGGCACTGGGTATTTTGTAATTGCAGCTTTTTCCAGTTGTCCAAGGTTTTAGAGAACTGTGCGGACTCATTTCTCAGGAGTTGCAGCCATTCCTCCTTACGCTTGCCAATCGCAAGTTTTCTCTCGGCCTGTCTGAATTGTACGCTGAGTTTTGCCTTTTGAATCTGTATTGGGGATGCAACTTTCAGATTGTAGGTAATCCGCAACCAGCTCAATAATTTGATTACCCATTTGGTCGGGTCGTAGTGGTACAAGTGAATGCCATTGCGATAGTCAGTTTGAAAAGTGTGGTGGTAATTGTGATACCCCTCTCCACATAAAAAAAAGTTGACAAGGTAGTTGTCCCTAGCGCTGATATCGTCTTTATAGGGACGTGGGCCCCACATGTGGGCGAGCGAATTGATCATAAAAGTTGTGTGGTGATTAACTACCAGACGAAGAACTCCGGCGAGCAGAAGCATGCCAATAACATCACCGGTGAGCAGACCCAGGACTAAGAGAATCCCCAGGTTCATCGAGATGATGATGGGGATGTAGTAGTTGTGTTGCCACATTACAATCTTATCCTGCTTTAAGTCTGCGACATTCTTGTAGTCGAGATGACTGCTCGGGTATTCGTGCATCATCCAGTCGATGTGAGAAAACCAGAAGCCGCGCCTCGCCGAATAGGGGTCGCGGTCATTGTCATCGGTATAACGGTGGTGATTTCGGTGGCCGGCACACCAATTTAGTATGCTGCCTTGTATGGCGGCTGCACTGAACAGGGCGAAAAACAGGCGTAGAGACCAGTGTGCATCATAACTGCGGTGCGACCACATACGGTGGGTTCCCGCTGATATAGAGAAAGCGCACAGGCCACCGAAAATGGCAAATGCTAACCACTGGTACCAGTGATAACCGTACACAACACCATAAATAGGCACGGCAGTCAGTGCCAGTATACCGGTGATGGCAAACAGTAATGTAGAAGGCCAGAAGCGCTTTAGTTTGGTGATGGTCGCTGGTGGCGTTGTGCGCATATTTCTAGCCTGGCTGCGAAATGGCTTTGAGGAAACCCGTGAACTAGCGGCGTAATTTTTCTGGGTGGTATTTGGCGGTAAAAGCCAGATACATAGAAAATATAGATAATGATTGGGTGGGGGTGCGTCCTGACTCCAAAGTTGCGCCTTTTACCTTGCCAGGAAAGGTGAATCTGATTTGTATGTCATAGGCCCAGGCCATTCCGTAGTTTTATTTACCGAAGCCTATTGAGCTGGCGGTGGCAGCGTTTAAGCGGGATTGCCGCACTAATAATCGCAGACGCCGGCTCTGCATTTTGAGGCGAAATTTCAAATCGCGGATTTTTGTCTGGATGGCCGCCAACTTCCATTTTTTGGCGGGACCGTCTTGAGCAATCTTACGGCGCTCTGCCAGTAGTACCCGCCACTCCTCCATGGTTTTACAAAAGTCCGCTCGCTCCCGATCTAATAGAGACCGCCAATTCTCCTGATCCCCCGCTTCCAGTTCTTTTAATTGCTGTTCTGTGTGTTCAAATTTTACTTCCTGTACGGTTTTCTGAACCTGCATATCCGTGGCGGTTCTCAGTTGCCGGGTGATGCCGAACCAACTGAGCACCTTTATCAGCCATTTGCTCGGATCGTAGGCAAGCCAACCAACGCCATTGCGAAAGTCTCCAGGAAAGGCGTGGTGGTAATTGTGGTAGCCCTCGCCGAAAGCAAAAATATTAATCAGTGGATTATCCCGAGCAGAGATATCGCTTTTGTATTTTCTGTGCCCCCAGCGATGCCCGAAGGAATTGAGGGCAAATGCGGCGTGGTGATTGATCACCATACGCAATACGACCGCGAGCAGGAACATGGCGATAATGTCACCGGTAATCCAACCGAATACCAAGCAGATAGCAAGATTCATCGCGATGGCGATCGGCAGGTAGTTACGGTGCTGCCACATCACAATCTTATCTCGTTGTAGGTCCCGCACATTGTCGTGACTTTTCATGCCGGAGGGGTATTCGCGCATCATCCAGTCCAGATGTGAAAACCAAAGTCCCCGCGCCGAGGAGTGGGGGTCCAGGTCGTTGTTGTCGGTATAGCGGTGATGCGCGCGGTGCGCCGCGCACCAGTTCAATGTGGTGTTTTGTAGGGTTGCTGCGCTAAAAAGGGCAAAAAGTAAGCGCATCAGCCAGTGGGTCTTGTATGTTTTATGGGTCCACAGGCGGTGGTTGCCCGCCGAAATAGAAATGCCGCACAGTCCGGTCACCAGCAGGAAGGCAAGCCACTGTTGCCAGGAGTAGCCGTACTCGAATCCATATAGGGGCACGGCGGTCAGAGCCAGTAAACCGGTGCTGGCAAAGAGAATCGTGGGGGCCCAATAGCGCTTTCTCTTCTCTGCGGCGTTTGCCGAAACTGTACTCATCCGCGTTACCCCGAAGATCAGCGAAGGATTTACCTGGGGCTGCCACATAGCCCTTCCGGTCTGTATCCAGAGGAGCCCCCAACAGATCTGTAAAAATTGTGGCACAAATTTTCGAATTGGCCTGATCTGTGGGTGTAGGTAAGATTGCGAGGCCTGGCTCTTGGCGCCTCTTTGTGGTGCAAAAAATAGGGAGGTTGGCATTTGTTGGGTCGTATAACTTGGGAAAAGAGGCTCTGGGGCAGGGGGCTTCCCGGTGAGGACCTCAAAAGCTGGCATAGCGCTTGCATTATTTAAAGCGTGTGGGACGCATGACCTGCACTTCGGGGAGTTTGCATGGGGTTATGGCAAACCGTTTCCACTGAGAAACTTCCCGTTTTCTCTCATCATCGCTGATTATGGCCCCGCAATGCGGGGCCTTTTTTATGCTTTCGCCTTCCCATACATTTCACAATGTCTGAAATAAATTTTATTTTTGTGACTCCGTGTGGAATTCTGCTTGGTACTAATGCCCAGTAAATAGACGCTCTATATCGGGCTGGGTATAAATGCCCCTTACGACTGCCAGCAAATGCCAACGAATCGAGTTAAGCGTGTCCGAATCACTAAATCCCGCTCCGCCCCATATTCCTTTTCTGCTGGCCACTCCCGAGGAGTTGCACTCCCTGTCTGGGGTGGAGCTCGCCCACCAGGTTGGTCACCTGCAGGGGTTGATGATGGATGTGGACTGCGGTCTGTGGGAGTGGCACTTAAACAGCGGTGTACAGCGTGCTCAGGGGGATATTTGGCATTTGTTTGCTGACAGTGCCGAGCGGGCCCTCGAAGCCCTGTGGAGTGGCAGCGAGTTGCACCCGGTGCACTCCGACGAACGCCACCGCCTCTTCGCCCTGCGCCATCGCATCGTCAGCCAGGGGGGCTATTTTGATATTACCTTCCGCGCCTATGATATTACCGGCCAGCTGCGCTGGCTGCGTTTTTGTGGGCGCGCAACCACCAGTGCCGATGGCACTGAGGTCATCGTTATCGGTCACTGTGCGGATTATAGCGAGGCCCTGTCCCAGCGCTACTTGACAAGCTTGCCCAGCGAGCGGCCACTGCAGGCACTTTCCGGGGTTGGGGACGGTTTGTGGGAGTGGGATTTACGCGCTGATGAGATGGTCCTCGATGATGCCTGTTGGGGGATTCTCGGCTACGAAGTGAGCCCGATTCGCAGTATTGGGCGCTCTGCCGCGGAGCAGTGGAAGGCCCGCATTCTCACCGAGGATATTTCCCGGGTGGAGCAATCCATGCTGGACCATGTGCGCGATCGCCTGCCGCTGGATGTAGAGTTTCGCCTGTGGCGCTCCGATGGCAGCCTGGTGTGGGTGCGTTGCCGCGGCAAAGCGCAACTGGATAGCCGCGGCCAGCCGGTGCGGGTACTCGGCACTTTGCAGGATATCAGCGCCAGTCGCGAAGCCCTGGCACGGCTGGAGCGGGAGTTACATCAGCAACGTGAGGAAAACGCCCACCGGGCCGATCTGTTGTTTAGCCTGAGTCACGAGCTGCGTACCCCGCTCAATGCCATTTTGGGATATAGCCAGATGGTGGAGCTGGATCAGAGCCTGAATTCGGAACAGCGCCAGCGCCTGGGGGAAATTCGCCGTGCTGGTCAGCATTTGTTGCACCTGGTGGGAGATGTCTTGGAGCTCGCTCGAATTGATAGCCGGCGACTCGGCCCCTCGATGGAATCGGTGCGCCCGGCGGAGTTGGTGGCTGAGTGTAAGCGCCTTTTGGAGCCGCTGGCGGAAACTCGGCGGGTGAGTTTGGTCTTCGAGCCTCTCGGCTGGGAGTCCGCCTATATCTGTGCCGACCCGGTGCGCTACAAGCAAGTGGTACTGAATCTCGCCGGTAACGCGATTAAGTACAACCGGGAGAGCGGTCGGGTCATTATTAATTTCACGCCGCAGGCGGAAGGGTGGCTGCGCTTGAGTATTCTCGATACCGGCAAAGGTATCCCGCCGAACCGGCGCGGTGAGGTATTCGAACCCTTCAACCGCCTGGGGGAGGAAAAGGGCCATATCGAGGGCACCGGTGTGGGCCTGGCGATTGCCAGGCGCCTCACGCAGGCTATGGGCGGGCGTATTAATTTTGACAGCCAAGAGGGGCAGGGCTCGGTTTTCTGGATCGAATTTCCCATGATTGATGCCCCCGATGCTCTAATGAGTTTCTCTGCCAATCCACAAGATCCGCCGCATTTACCCGAGGGGCGTTTGCTGCTTGTGGATAACCGTCCCTCGGCGGTGAGCCGTGTCAAAGGGATGCTGAAAGATACCCCTCAGGTTCAGTGCCTGGTGGCCACCGATGTGGTGGAGGCTATTTTTATGGCGCGTACCCAGCATCCGGATGTATTGCTGTTTCACAGTGAGGTGCCGGGGATGTCCGCCTCTGATCTGGTGGACATCTTGGGGGAAGATATTTCCACGAGAGCGATGCGTTTTGTACTGGTGGGGGAAAATCGCAGTGGTGAAAGCCACCCGGCCCTGCCGGCTCAGTTTGATTTTATGCAGCTCTCGAGAGTGTTGGCGGAAACGCTTGGGCGGGGCGGGAGGGCGGTTTAATCGCGGTGTAACAGAGCACTGGTCCGGCTACCGCCGGACCAGTGCGCGTGGATGGCTTAGCGTATGCTGCCCAGGTGTTTGCCCACGATTTGCACCAGCGGCTTGAAGACTCTGGGGGTGGCACATACCAGATTGCCGGAGTCCAGGTAATCTTCGCCACCGCGGAAGTCGCTGATCAGGCCGCCGGCCTCTTTAACCAACAGGGAGCCCGCGGCGATATCCCAGGTGTTCAAGTACATCTCCCAGAAGCCGTCGAAGCGTCCGGCGGCAACATAGGCCAGGTCCAGTGCGGCGGCGCCGGGACGGCGGATACCGGCGGTCTGTCCGGCGATTTCTTTTAGTGCGCGCAAATAAGGGTCGATATTTTCCAGTGCCGGACCGTTAAAGGGCAGGCCGGTACCGATCAGAGCGCCGCGTAAACCTTGGCGCGGGGAGACTCGGATGCGGCGACCGTTCAGCGCCGCGCCGCGGCCGCGGCTCGCGGTAAATTCTTCGCGTTTGATGGGGTCCAGCACCACCGCGTGTTCAATGCGGCCGCGGTAGCGACAGGCGATGGATACCGCAAACTGCGGTACGCCGTGGATAAAATTGGTGGTGCCATCAAGGGGGTCGATAATCCACTCGTAGTCGGGCTCGGCGCCTTCGATCAGGCCGCTTTCTTCCGCGCGAATGCTGTGCTTGGGGTAGGCTTTGCGCAGGTGGTAAATGATTTCCTGTTCGCTGGCCTTATCCACTTCGGTGACGAAATCGTTGCGCGATTTTTCCTCGAATTTCATCAGGTCGCCGCGCTCCCAGGCCCGTTCGATCAATTCTCCAGCCTTGCGCGCTGCGCGCAGGGCAATATTTAGCATGGGTTCCATAACTATTCCGCACTGAGTGGTTGAAGTGGTTAAAAAGCAGACTGCGGGTTAACCGCAGCGGACGCGATTGTAGGGATTCCCGCTCCTTTTTGCTACACTCGCGCGCCCCCATGACATCGAATTATTACTTTCAGTATGGCCAAGCCCCCTTTAGATACGACTCCGCCCAATGCGCTCGACAATGTGCGCGTGGTTCTGGTTAACAGCGCCCACCCCGGAAATATCGGTGGCGCCGCACGCGCTTTGAAGAATATGGGCCTGAGTCAGCTCTATCTGGTGGCGCCGCGCGAATTCCCCGCGGCCAATGCCGTGTGGCGCGCCGCCGGCGCAGCGGAGCTGCTCGACCGTGCCGTTGTGGTGGATACTTTGGAGGAGGCGGTGGCGGACTGCGGTTTGGTAGTGGCCACCAGTGCCCGCGAGCGGCGTATTCCCTGGCCCCTGCTCACGCCGCGCCAGTGCGGTGAACGCGCCGTGGCCGAAGCCTCGAGCCATCCGGTGGCGCTGGTATTCGGCCGCGAGGATCGCGGTTTGACCAATGAGGAGTTACAGGCCTGCAATTTCCACGTACATATTCCTGCGAACCCCGAATACAGCTCTTTGAATCTGGCTACTGCGGTGCAGGTACTGGCCTACGAGGTACGTATGGCGGCACTGGAGGCGGATAGAGGCGAGCCCTTGAGCTACGCCGATTGGGACCGCCCGCCGGCCAAGGCCAGCGATATGGAGCTCTATTTTGCGCACTTGCAACAGGCTCTTGGTGAACTCGGATTTATCGACCCCGATAACCCCCGTCAGACGATGACCCGCCTGCGCAGACTGTTTAGTCGGGTGCGTCCGGACGATATGGAGCTGGGCATCCTGCGCGGCATGTTGACCGCCATCCAAAACCATATACACCGCTCTGGTGGTAAGGGGCGCCCGGACTAGTTGAGTACCCGAGTACTGCGCTTGGTTATATACTTGACTAAGGTGCTGGGTTATTTCATACTCGCGCCCCATCGGAAAAGGCTGTACATCAGTTTGGAGCTGGTATGCGTTTGACAACCAAGGGCCGCTACGCGGTAACCGCCATGCTGGATCTGGCGTTGCATGCCGAGCGCGGACCGATCAGCTTGGCAGATATTTCCAAGCGACAGGGGATTTCTCTGTCTTATCTGGAACAGCTATTTTCACGCCTGCGGCAATCTGGGCTGGTGTCCAGTGTGCGCGGTCCCGGCGGTGGTTATCGCCTGGCTCGCGATGGCGAGGAAATTTTTGTGGCGCAGATCATTGATGCGGTCAATGAATCGGTGGATGCCACCAGCTGTGGCGGTAATGCCGATTGTGCCAATGGCGAGCAGTGCCTGACCCATTATCTCTGGTCCGATCTGAGTGACCAGATTCACGGATTCCTGAGCGGTATCAGCCTGGCGAACCTGGTGTCTCGCGCCGAGGTACAGGAAGTGGCGCGCCGCCAGGATATGCGCGAAGCACCGGAACAGCGGGTCGCCTTACTCGGCGGTCTGTAAGCATCGGCCACCTGAGTGGCCAAAGCGGAATATTTGAGAATTATTGAGCGGAAACGGTATGACTATGAAGCTTCCCATCTACCTGGATTATTCAGCTACCTGTCCGGTTGACCCGCGTGTCGCTGCAAAGATGGCAGAGCAGTTGACGATGGAAGGCAACTTCGGCAACCCGGCTTCTCGGTCCCACCTGTATGGCTGGAAGGCCGAAGAGGCGGTGGAAAATGCCCGTCGCCAGGTGGCCGAGCTGATAAATGCCGACCCCCGTGAGATTGTCTGGACCAGTGGTGCCACCGAGTCCGACAACCTGGGCATCAAGGGTGCCGCCCACTTTTATCAGGGGCGCGGCAAGCACATCATCACATCCAAGATCGAGCACAAAGCGGTTCTGGATACCTGTCGCCAGCTGGAGCGCGAAGGCTTTGAGGTGACTTACCTCAACCCCGGCAAAGACGGCATCGTGACGCCACAGCAGCTCGAGGAAGCGCTGCGCGAGGACACCATTCTGGTGAGCCTGATGCATGTGAACAACGAGATCGGCGTCATTAACGATATCGCCGCTATCGGTGAGCTGTGCCGCTCGCGCAAGGTGATCTTTCATGTGGATGCGGCGCAGAGCGCCGGTAAGCTGGCTATCGACCTGCAGGAAATGAAGGTCGATTTGATGTCTTTCTCCGCCCACAAAATTTACGGTCCCAAGGGCATCGGCGCCCTGTATGTACGCCGCAAGCCCCGCGTGCGCCTGGAAGCACAGATGCACGGTGGCGGTCACGAGCGCGGAATGCGTTCCGGAACCCTGCCCACCCACCAGATCGTCGGCATGGGTGAGGCTTTCCGCATCGCCAAAGAGGAAATGGCCGAGGAAAATACGCGCCTGGTGGCGCTGCGTAACCGCTTCTGGGATCTGATCAAGGATATGGAAGAGGTGCACATCAACGGTTCCGCCGAACAGCGTATACCGGGCAACCTGAATGTCAGTTTTGCCTTTGTTGAGGGTGAGAGCCTGATCATGTCTCTGCGCGATCTGGCGATTTCGTCTGGTTCCGCATGCACTTCGGCGAGTCTCGAGCCCAGCTATGTATTGCGTGCTCTGGGTGTGAACGACGAGCTTGCACACAGCTCCCTGCGTTTTAGCTTTGGTCGTTTCACCAGCGAGCAGGACGTGGATACCGCAGCGGCTGCCGTGCGCAAGGCGGTGGAAAAACTGCGCGAATTATCGCCGCTTTGGGATATGTACAAAGACGGTGTCGACCTAAACAAGATTGAATGGGCCGCTCACTAAGCGCGCGCATGAGTTAGGAGAAAAGTCATGGCCTATAGCGATAAAGTAATTGACCACTACGAGCACCCCCGCAATGTCGGTCGTATGGACGACAAGTCGGACAACGTGGGTACTGGAATGGTGGGCGCGCCCGCCTGTGGCGACGTAATGCGTCTGCAGATTCAGGTGAGCGATGAGGGTGTGATTGAAGACGCCAAGTTCAAAACCTACGGCTGTGGTTCCGCTATCGCCTCCAGCTCCCTGCTGACCGAGTGGGTGAAGGGCAAGACCATCGATGAGGCGGAGCAGATCAAAAATACTGCCATCGCCGAAGAGTTGGCCCTGCCGCCGGTGAAGATTCACTGTTCGGTGCTCGCGGAAGACGCGATCAAGGCGGCAGTGCGCAATATCCGCGAGAAGCGTGGCGAATCCGTTGAAGCTGGCGACACGCAGGAATCCGCTGCGGGTTAATCTACCGGGCCCCGAGCCCAACAGTAGTGAAGGTATTGTTTTGGCTATTACCATGACCGAGGCCGCCCAGGCTCATATTAAGAGTCAGCTGGCCAAGCGCGGCAAAGGTATCGGCATTCGTGTGGGGGTTAAAACCGCCGGGTGTTCGGGCCTTGCCTATGTTCTGGAATTTGTCGATTCGGCAGAAGCCGAAGACGAGGTGTTTGAGTACGGCGGCGTACAGCTGATCGTAGACCCCAAGAGCTTGGTTTACCTGGATGGTACCCAGCTTGATTTCGTCAAGGAAGGGCTCAATGAGGGCTTTACCTTCTCTAACCCCAACGTTAAAAACGAGTGTGGCTGCGGCGAGAGTTTTCACGTCTGACCGGGGCCCGCTACAGTGAGGCCGGGTGCGTTGCGCATGCCGGCCTTTTTATTGGCCCGGCAACCCATGCCGGGTGGGGGCGCCGCCGCCCAGTTTTTAAGGCCTAGTGCCGGCAGGTGAACTGAGATGGCAACCAATCTGACCCATTTCGAAATATTCGGGCTCGAACCCGCCTTTGAACTCGATCGCAGTGCGTTGGCCGTGCGTTATCGGGAATTACAGCGGGAATTTCACCCGGATAAATACGCTTCCAAATCCGAGCGCGAACAGCTGCTGGCTATATCTATGGCTGCACAGATCAATGAAGCTCACACGGTGCTGCGCGATCCAGTACAGCGCGCGGCCTATCTGCTCAAGCTCGCCGGTGTGGAAGTGCCGCCGGAGCAGACCACCGCCGATACGCAATTTCTCATGCAGCAGATGCTGTTGCGTGAGCGCCTCGAGGAAGTGCGCGAAGAGCCAAACCCCACCGCCGCGCTGGAAGAGCTCGCCGAAGAGGTCGATGGCCTCTGTCGCGGGGAGCAGAGGCGATTTGCCGAGACCTATGCGGCGGGCAAGCTCAGCGAAGCCGAGGATTCCCTGCGCAAACAGCAGTTCCTGGTGAAATTACAGTCACAAGTGGAAGAGCTGGAAGCCGACCTGTTCGGCGATTAAATAAGCGGTATCAGAATATAAACCGGGAGCTGGCACAGGCTGTGCCAGCGCGATTAATCCCGATGACAGAAGAGACAAGCAATGGCATTACTGCAGATTTCCGAACCGGGACAGAGCCCCGACCCCCATCAGCGCAAGCACGCAGTGGGTATCGACCTGGGCACCACCAACTCGCTGGTGGCCACGGTGCGCAGCGGCTCGGCAGAGGCCATTGCCGCTGAAGATGGCAGTGTCATTCTGCCCTCGGCGGTACATTACGCCAGCGAGGGGATTACCGTCGGTGCCCAGGCGCGCGCGCGCGCTGCCGCAGACCCCTACAACACTATGTTGTCGATTAAGCGCCTGATGGGGCGCGGAGTGGCCGACGTCAAAAGTCTGGGCGAACAGTTGCCCTACCACTTTTCCGATAGCGATGGCGGTATGCCCACGATTGAAACTGCCGCGGGTCCGGTGAATCCGGTGCAGGTGTCGGCGGAGATCCTTAAAAAGCTGGCCCAGCGCGGTCGTCAGGCACTCTACGGCGCAGAGGGCGGGGAACTCGACGGTGCGGTAATCACGGTCCCAGCCTATTTTGATGACGCCCAGCGTCAGGCCACCAAGGATGCGGCCAAACTGGCTGGCCTCAAGGTATTGCGTCTGCTCAATGAGCCGACCGCCGCTGCCGTGGCCTACGGCCTGGATCAGGGGGAGGAGGGCGTGATTGCCGTCTATGACCTCGGTGGCGGGACCTTTGATATCTCTATTATGCGCCTTTCCCGCGGTGTCTTTGAGGTGATGGCCACCGGTGGCGATACCGCTTTGGGTGGTGACGACTTCGATCGCACCATTGCCGCCTGGATTGCCGATCAGGCGGGACTGGGTACCAACCTGGACGCCATGACTCAGCGGGTATTGCTGGATAGTGCCTGCGCCGCCAAGGAATCCCTGTCCAGGTTTGAACAGGTGGAGGTACGCCACGGGGATTGGCAGGGCGTGCTCGACCGGGAAACGATGGCCTCGCTACTGGACCCGTTGATCGATAAGACTTTGCGCGCCTGTAAAAGGGCCTTGCGCGATGCCGATATTGGTGTTGACGAAGTACAGGAAGTGGTTTTGGTGGGGGGCTCCACTCGCACCCTGCGTGTGCGCGAACGGGTCGAGGGTTACTTTGCTCGTCCTCCCCATGCGGAAATTGACCCGGACCAAGTGGTTGCCATCGGCGCTGCCTTGCAGGCGGATGTGTTGGTGGGCAACAAGTCGGGTGACGATCTGCTGCTGCTGGATGTGATCCCGCTGTCGCTGGGTCTCGAGATCATGGGCGGGTTGACTGAGAAGCTGATCGCGCGCAATACCACTATCCCGGTGGCCAAGGCCCAGGAATTCACCACCTTCAAAGATGGCCAGACCGCGATGGCGATCCATGTGGTGCAGGGGGAGCGGGAACTGGTAAGCGACTGCCGTTCGCTGGCCCGTTTCGAGTTGCGCGGTATTCCTGCGATGGTGGCGGGCGCGGCTCATATCCGCGTCACCTTCCAGGTGGATGCAGACGGTTTGCTGTCTGTGAGCGCTATGGAGAAGAGCAGTGGAGTGAGCGCAGATATTACCGTGAAGCCCTCCTATGGCCTTGAAGACAAAGATATTGCGCGCATGTTGCAGGAGTCCTACACCCACGCAAAGGAAGATATTGCCCTGCGCGCTCTACGCGAGGCCCAGGTGGAGGCGGAGCGCACGCTCGAGAGCTTGCTGATTGCTCTGCGTGAAAACGGCGCCCAGCTGCTTGAAGAGCGTGAGTTGAGTGAACTGGAGCATGCCATGGAAGCCCTGCGCTTGGCGCATAACGGCGGCGATGCCGAGGAAATCCGTTTGCGAATGGAGTCACTCAACAAACTGTCCGAGCCCTTTGCCGCGAGGCGTATGGATGCCTCGATCAAGCGTGCCATGCGGGGGCACAGCCTGGACGAATTTGATAAATAAGAGGTGGGCGCATAGCCTGCACAACCTGCGGCCGGGGCTCGCCCCCGTCGGATTGAGACCATAGAGAGTCAGTACCTATGCCGAAGATAGTATTTTTACCCCATCCAGAAATGTGCCCCGAGGGTAAAGTGGTGGAAGCGAAGAGCGGCGTCAGTGTGATCGACGCGGCGCTCGCCAATGATATCGAGATTGAACACGCCTGCGAAAAGGCTTGCGCCTGTACCACCTGCCACGTGATTGTGCGGGAGGGCTTCTACTCTCTGGAAGAGCCCGATGAGCTGGAAGAGGATTTACTGGATAAGGCCTGGGGACTGGAACCCGAGTCGCGTCTATCCTGCCAGGCAATCGTAGAAGATGAGGACCTGGTGGTTGAGATTCCCAAGTACACCATCAATCAGGTGTCTGAAAAGCACTGATAACAGCGGGTGAGGAAGCCAAGCCGATGAAGTGGACAGATATTCACGATATTGCCATTGAACTCTGTGAAACGCATGAAGATGTAGATCCGCTCACGGTCAATTTTGTTGACCTGCGCAACTGGGTGGTGGCCCTGCCGGGTTTTGACGACGACCCCGGCCGCTGCGGTGAGAAGATCCTTGAGGCGATTCAGGCCGCCTGGATCGAGGAGCGCGAATAGCCAGACCGGGTTCAGTAGGGTATTGGTATTGGAGTACAAAAGTCGATCAATACCCCGTATAATCCGCCGGCCGCGAAAAGCGGTGATTAAAAATTGAGTACCCCGCGGTGGGTATGAAAGGAATATCACGGAAGAGCAACTGAGCAGGTTGCTCTTTCTATATGTAAGTTCAGTTACAAAAATTAATTTGGAGATAACCATGGCCCTGGAGCGTACTCTTTCTATCATTAAGCCGGACGCAGTAGCCAAAAATGTCATCGGTGAAATCGAGAGCCGTTTTGAAAAAGCCGGTCTGAGCATTGTTGCCATGAAAATGGTTCACCTGTCCCAGGAGAAGGCCGAAGGCTTTTACGCTGAGCACAAAGAACGCCCTTTCTTCAAAGACTTGGTTGACTTCATGACCTCCGGTCCGGTTGTTGTACAGGTTCTGGAAGGTGAAAACGCCATCCTGGCTAACCGCGATCTGATGGGGGCTACTAATCCGAAAGAAGCGACCGCCGGCACCATCCGCGCCGACTTCGCGGACAGCATCGACGCCAACGCCGTACACGGTTCCGATTCCGCTGAATCTGCTGCTCGCGAAGTGAGCTACTTCTTCGCAGATGACGAAATCTGCCCGCGCGCTTAATTCGCGTACTGCAATCGCATCGGCCCGCTCGGGCCGGTGCAATTCTTCCCCCGAGGTGAACCGAATGACCACTGAGAAAACCAACCTGCTCGGCCTTTCCGTTGAAAAGCTGGCCGCCTTTTTTGACTCATTGGGCGAGAAGCGCTTCCGCGCTGTTCAGGTTTTAAAGTGGATACACCAGAATGGGGTGGACGATTTTGCTGAGATGACCAATGTCAGCAAGACCCTGCGTCAGAAATTGACGGAAGTGGCTGAGGTTCGCGCACCAAAAGTGTTGAATCAGTGGGACTCCGCCGATGGCACGCGCAAGTGGTTGATCGAAGTCGAAGGTGGCAATGCCATCGAGACCGTTTATATCCCCGATGGTGAGCGGGGCACTCTATGTGTTTCTTCCCAGGTGGGGTGCTCCCTGGATTGCAGCTTCTGCGCGACCGGTAAGCAAGGTTTTAACCGCGATTTGACCGCGGCAGAAATTATTGGACAGGTGTGGATCGCCTGTAAATCTTTCGGCCAACTGGACCCGAAAGGTCCGCGCAAAGTCACCAACGTGGTGATGATGGGGATGGGCGAGCCGCTGCTCAACTTCGACAATGTGGTCGATGCCATGAACCTGATGATGGAAGACAACGCTTACGGTATCTCCAAGCGCCGCGTGACCCTGTCTACCTCCGGAGTAGTGCCGGCACTGGACCGCCTCGCCGATGTGACCGATGTAAGCCTGGCGATCTCTCTGCACGCGCCCAACGACGAACTGCGCAACGAGCTGGTGCCGATCAATAAAAAATACCCGATAGCGGTATTGCTGGATTCCGCCAAGCGCTATATCGAGAAGATGCCGGATACCCACCGCAAGATGACCATCGAATATACCCTGATGCGCGAGATCAACGACCGTCCGGAGCACGCCGAAGAATTGGCAGAATTGCTGCGGGAGATTCCGGTAAAGATCAACTTGATCCCTTTCAATCCGTTCGAACTCTCCGATTACCAGCGCGTGAGTAACAACGCTCTGCGTCGGTTCCAACAGATTTTGCTCGACAAGGGCTATACCGTTACCGTGCGCACCACCCGCGGCGACGATATCGACGCGGCCTGTGGGCAGCTGGCCGGCAGTGTGAATGATCGCACCCGCCGTTCCGAGCGCTATCGCAATGCCGAACGTCCGGTGCGTATCGTTGGCTGAATATCAACGCCTTTTCTAAGCCTGTGAAGCCGGTCCGTGGTTATTTTTCTGGCCGGCTCGTGAATATCCCTCCCGGTCTGGCCCCTTCTATTGGTGGCTTTTTCTGGCTGCGCTAAGTCAGAACTAAAAATATCCGATTCCCCGAATAGCTCTTCCCTGGCGACTGCCAACTTTGCCTACAATTTTGTTTTTAACTTTGACTTCTAACTGAGATTGATCCTGTCCAGTTGCCTGTGAGTCTGATTGCGCGGCAGTTGGCGATCTGGATGTGTGGAAGATCCTCTCCGTTTGTGTAGGAACTTCTCATTGCTGAAGCCCAATATGAGCCCTGCAGCGCTTTGCGACAGTTTCAACAGATTGTGGCAAAGAAACACTTTAGGGTAGCGTCAAACGCATTTAGCGGTAGTCGTCGGTCTTTCTTGATCTACGGTTACCCTTTGGTGTCAACCTGGGCACTTATCCCTGCGTTGATGGTCCAGATTTTTCTGATAATAATTCAATCGACGGGGTTAGCTGGGGTCTATGCAGGCTGCAACATTCCATTTCAAATTATCCACTTCATTACTACTCAGAGTATTGGTCTTGCCACTGTTTCTGTTGGCGGTTGGCTGTAGTTCCGGTTCCTCCGATGGAGGTGACAGCAGTGATGCGGAAACTGTGGAGGGCGATACGGGCTCCGGTGGCAATACCGGCACAGATTCTGATGATAATACGGGCACCGATACCGATACGGATACAGAAACTGGGCAGAGCAGTGCCCCGCAGGAGCTGATCGCCAACGCCTTTTCCGGGACCAGTATCGGCCTATCCTGGCAGCGCGACGGTGTGACTTACCGTATTTATCGCGGCGGTGAAAAAATTGCCGAAACCAGCAGCGCTTTCTATGTGGACCAAGGGTTGTCGGTCAATACCGAGTACAGCTACGCGGTGACCAGCGGTGATCTGGACAACGACGAACAGACGGCGCGGGCCAGCGCAAAAACCCTGATCAATAACAGCAATAGCGGTCTTAACAATGGTGCGGTAACGGTACCGGTCCTCGAGCGCCTGGTGAACTTAGACGAATGTAAAAATGTTCGCAGTGCCCTGGATTTATTGGATGAGGATCTGGATACCTGTCTGGAGGCTATGTTGGAATTGAATAACATGGCGGGGCACTTGCAGGATATGCGCGCTTTTGCCGCCAGGGTCCGCAGTGAACAGGACCCGGCCATGATCGAGCTGGGTATGCGCCTGTTTTACAGTAAATCCCTCAGTGCCAATGACGATGTGGCCTGTGCCTCCTGCCACCACGCCGCAGTTGGCTGTAGCGGTGACAATCTCTCTATGCCCGTTGGTGTGAATCCAGTGGATTCCGCACTGATTGGTCCCGGTCGCTCGGACGGTATCAACGAAGTGCCCATCGTTCCCAGAAACGCCCAGCCTATTTGTAACGTGGGGTTGTGGAGCCAGGGGCTCTTCTGGGATAACCGGGTTGCGCTCACCGATCGCGGAGTGCGCACCGATTCGCGGGATGTCAGCCTCAATACCGAAGCGGCGGTAGGCACAGGTACTCTGGCGCTGATGATGGCACAGGCACACTTTCCAATAACCAATCCAGCGGAGATGGGCGATGTCACCCAGTTCGGTTATGACGCGAGCAGCGATAGTGGCAACACCAATTATCGCGAGGATATAGTGGCGGCCAATCTGGGACGGGAGTCCTGGAGTGCATTGTTTAGCGCAGCTTTTGGTGATGACCAAATTACTTTCAGCCGCATAGCGCAGGCTATCGCGGCGTTTGAAGCGGTGCAGCTTTTTATAGATAACCCATTTTTCGATTATGTGGATGGTGACTCGAGCGCCCTCGACAGTGATGAGAAGCGTGGTGCGATTACTTTTATGTCGGGGAATTCCGGCTGTACTAATTGTCACGCGGGGGCATTTTTCACCTCGGAAGGCCCGCGTCCCGCAAACTATCCACAAATTGGTATAGGTACCGATGAGAATGGCAGTGGGGCAGATCTGGGGGCAAATGGTGCGGGTGCTTTCCGGCCGCCAACACTGCTGAATGTGGCGATCACAGGTCCCTGGGGGCACAGTGGTCAATTCGCTACCCTGCGCAGAAATGTCGAGCACTATCGTGATCGCGCGGCCTCCATTAACCAATACTACGCCAATAGTGAAATGTGTGATTTGGCGCAATTTGAGCATCTGGCAAACTGCGCCACTAAAGTGGCACCCAATGGCCTTGCGCTCTCCCAGGCCATTCTCGCGGCCAATGGTGGTGATGCGGGCAATAACCTCAGCGACACGGAGATCGATCTGGTCGTGCGCTTTTTGGGAACATTGACAGATCCAGATGCCGCCAACAGCGCATCCAACTCCATCCGCACATTGATCCCCCCCCGCGATGGTGGACCCGACGGCCGGCAGCTGGATGCAAAAGATGGGGCGGGCAACGCATTGTAGTACTGGAGTCCTACTTCAAAAGTTATTGATTTTTCTGGTGAGCCTGGGGCTCATCGGATTGTCATTTGTGGGGCTAGTCCACGATTTTCTTGATTTTCCAGTGGCTGGGGGCTGGGCTAACTGGAATTTATTAGGGGTACACTGCTGAAACTAACAGTACTTTGCGGCACTATAGATAAAGGGATCGGATTAAAGGACCGCTGGCCTAGACAGCATCGTGATTCAGCGAGTGGGTGACTCTGAAGCCCCCCTTTGCCGGTGAGGTATCATCATGGCTTCTATTCGGGCTTGCCCCGATTGTGATTGGAACCGGTCTTTTCTTGATCCCCAAACGGATAGATAAAAAATAAATTTACGGGTGATGTTGTGTCTGCAAAATTTTTTGGCCTGCCTTTGCTTGGGCTGATACTCGCCGCTTTGCTGGGGGGATGTGTGACCACCGGGATGCCTGAACGCCGGGAAGTTAATCTGGAGAATGCACTGGAAACCCACGTTCAGCTCGGTATTCGCTATCTGCAGAGCGATGAGAATCGCGAGCTGGCCCGCCGCCATTTCAATAAGGCTCTGGAATTGGGCAGAAAGAACCCCATGGCCCACCACGGCCTGGCTCTGTTGTATCAAGCTGATGGTGAACTGAAAGTGGCGGAATCCCACTTTAAAAAGGCCCTGCGCTACGATGATGACTTCTCAATGGCGCGTACCAATTATGGTGTTTTCCTCTATCAGCAGGAGCGATACGAGGCTGCGCTGGAGCAGTTTCGCCAGGCCTCTGCCGACCTGACCTATAACCGCCGCTTTTTTGCCCTGGTTAATTACGGCCGTACAGCCGGCCGTTTGGGTATGGTGGAGGAGGCCGAGAGGGCCTACACCCGTGCGTTGGCTCTCAATGGAAATCTGCCGGTTGCCTTATTGGAGCTGGCGGAGCTCAAATATGGGTCCGGCGATTATGCCGTGGCCAAGCAGTATCTCGATAAATACAGTGAGAGCAGCCGCCAGACACCGCAGTCCCTGTGGTTGGGAGTCCGGATCGAGAAGGTGTTTGGCAACCGCGACAAGGAGCTCAGTTACGCCCTTGCGCTGAAAAATTTGTACCCGTACTCTGCGGAAACACTGAAATATCAGGAGTTGAGTGGTAATGACGGATAGCAGTTCCGTGCACCGCGACAGCGGCCAAAGCGAATCCAATACACAGCTGTCTCCCGGCACTATGCTGCGCGCAGCGCGCGAGGCGGCCGGGTTATCCCGCGAGGAGCTTTCCCAGCGCCTGTGTATTATTGATAACACCGTGGAGTGGCTCGAAAGCGATCTCTATGAACGCCAGCCGGAGGCTGTTTATGCGCGGGGTTATATCCGCAATATCTGCCGGGAGCTGAGTATTGATTCTGTACCTGTGCTCTCTGCTTATGATGCTGCGCGTCCGAAGCGGCCGACGCGCAAAGATTCGAGTCGTATCGAAATCAAAGCCGATGCTCTGCGTCCGGCGCGCAAACGTGGGCAGGGCTTTTTGGCACTGCTGCCGCTAGTAGCGGTGGGCGGCGTTTTCTGGTGGCTCTACGGGGGCCCGGTGACTATTCCCGCTCTGCAGAACTCTGCCGAGCAAAGTGCGCCGGTTGCGCAAACCAATCAAATACGCTCCGTGCCCAGGGAAACCAGCCAAGAGGAGCCCACTTCGATTGACGTGTCTCTGGCCGAGGCTCCCGAATTGCAGCACCAGGCTGCACCGCAACCGGCGGTAGAGGCGGTGGCGGCTACAGAGGAATCGGCACCTTCTACTGCGGAGATCACCGAGCAATCGATAGAGTCGGCGGAGCAGCTTCCCGCAGAAGTCGCCCAGCTGGACAAACAGCTGCAAGGGGCTCTGTTGCTCAGTTTTGATGAGGACTCCTGGATTGAAGTGAAGGACGCCGAGGGCGTTGTACTACTTGCCGGCGTGCAGGCCGCAGGCAGCTCCAAGACCCTGGACGGACGCGCGCCCTTTGAATTGATGCTCGGTAACGCCGGCGCCACCAAGGTGGTTTACCGCGAGCAAACCATCGATAGTGGCCCCATCGGCAACCGCCGGACCCGCCGCCTGATCGTAGGCGATTAAAGGGATCTTCGCGGTTTGGGCGCGAACCCTGTAGGTTTGCGCCCAATCTCTCTATAATCTCTCCCTCGATTTTTTAGCAGCAATACTGCCAGGTCAGCCTATGCAATTTGAATCTCCCATTGTCCGCCGCAAGTCGCGCCAGATCATGGTAGGTAATGTGCCGGTTGGGGGCGATGCCCCAATCTCGGTGCAGAGCATGACCAATACCGAAACCTGTGATGTGCCCGCCACTGTGGGCCAGATTCAGCGCTTAGAGAACGCCGGTGCCGATATTGTGCGGGTCTCCGTGCCCAGCATGGAGGCCGCCGAGGCTTTCGGGGAAATAAAAAAACAGGTGAATGTCCCGTTGGTAGCGGATATTCATTTCGATTACCGCATCGCCTTGCGCGTGGCCGATTTGGGTGTAGATTGCCTGCGCATCAACCCCGGTAATATCGGCCGTGAAAAGCGCATTCGCGCGGTGGTAGATAAAGCTCGCGACCTGAATATTCCGATTCGTATCGGCGTGAACGCGGGTTCCCTGGAAAAAGACCTTCAGAAAAAATACGGCGAGCCCACTCCCGATGCCCTGGTGGAGTCCGCCCTGCGCCATGTCGATATCCTCGACAGCCTGAACTTTCAGGACTTCAAGGTCAGCGTAAAGGCCTCAGATATCTTTATGGCCACCGCCGCCTATCGCAAACTGGCGCAGCAGATTGAGCAGCCCTTGCACTTGGGGATTACCGAAGCTGGCGGCCTGCGTGCCGGCACGGTCAAATCCGCAATCGGTCTCGGTGCTCTGCTGCTCGATGGCATTGGCGATACCTTGCGCGTCTCCCTAGCGGCGGACCCGGTGGAAGAGGTCAAGGTGGGCTGGGACTTACTCAAGAGCCTGCGTCTGCGCAACAAGGGCATCAACTTTATTGCCTGCCCCAGCTGCTCGCGCCAGAATTTCGATGTGGTAAAAACCATGAACGAGCTGGAGACGCGCCTGGAGGATGTCACCACACCGTTGGATGTGGCGGTGATCGGCTGTATCGTCAATGGTCCCGGCGAAGCGAAGGAGGTGGATATCGGCCTTACCGGTGGTACCCCGAGTCACGCCGTCTATGTAGACGGACAGCCGGACCGAAAATTCAAGAATGAGAATCTGGTGGATGACCTGGAGCGCCTGATCCGTGAAAAAGCGGCAGCCAAGGCTGAGCGCGAAGCGGACATTATTGCCAAGGCGTAACGGGCCCAGCCTGGGGCGTCGCATCCGAATCGTTGTATTGAGAAATTAGATATTAAGGAACAGCGTTGAAACAACTTCGCGCAATTCGCGGCATGAACGACCTGCTGCCGGAACAGTCCCCGGCTTGGCAGTATGTGGAAGCCACCCTGAGTGAACTCTTTGGTCGCTACGGTTATAGCGAGATCCGCACGCCTACCCTGGAGGCGACCCAGCTGTTCAGCCGCGCGGTAGGCGAGGCCACCGATATTGTCGAAAAGGAGATGTACACCTTCGAGGACAAGAGCGGTGACAGTGTCACCCTGCGCCCCGAGGGAACCGCCGGCACCGTGCGCGCGGCGATCCAGAGCAATCTGCTGATCCAGCCCCAGCGCCTATGGTATTTCGGTCCCATGTTCCGCTATGAGCGCCCGCAGAAGGGGCGTCTGCGCCAATTTCACCAATTTGGTGTGGAAGTATTCGGCATTGAAGGCCCGGATATCGACGCGGAAATTCTGATTATGACTGCCCGTTTGTGGCGTCAGCTGGGTATCAGTGAACAGGTCATCCTGCAGTTGAACTCTCTGGGTAACTCCGACAGCCGCGCCGCCTACCGCGATGCCCTGGTGGTCTACCTGAGCGAACGCCGCGAGCTGCTGGATGAAGACAGTCAGCGCCGTCTGGAGCGCAATCCCCTGCGGATTCTCGATAGTAAAAATGCGCAAACCCAGGAACTGCTTGCTGATGCGCCCTGTCTACTGGACTTCCTCGACGAGGAATCCGCCGCCCATTTCACCCAGCTGCGCGCGTTGCTGGATGCGGCGGGAGTGAAGTACGAGATCAATTCCAAGTTGGTGCGCGGTCTCGACTACTACGGCAAAACCGTTTTCGAATGGGTTACAGACAGCCTCGGTGCCCAGGGTACCGTCTGTGCCGGCGGCCGCTATGATGGTTTGGTGGAACAGATGGGGGGTAAACCCACGCCAGCGGTGGGCTTTGGCCTCGGTGCCGAACGCCTGGTTCTGATGCTGGAGACCCTGAATGTGCTGCCCGAGAGCTTGGTGCAACAGGTAGATGCCTACCTGGTGGCTGTGGGTGATGTACAATCAGCCGCCTTGGCCGCTGCAGAGCAATTGCGCGACGATCTGCCCTGGCTGCGCCTGCAGGCGCACTGTGGTGGTGGGAGCTTTAAGAGCCAAATGAAGAAAGCCGATAAAAGCGGTGCCGATTACGCACTGATTATTGGCGAAGATGAGGCTGCAAACGGTCAGATAACCGTGAAGTATCTGCGTTCCGACCAACAGCAGCAGACTCTCGCACTGACAGAGCTGGCGGCATTGCTGCAGGGCTGATTCAAATACTCAGGGTGGCGGAGATCCCCCCGCCGGGAAAGTTAGAAAACCACAGGAAAGGCGATTTACCCAATGTCTGAGCATCTTACCGAACAAGAACAAATAGAAACGCTGAAGCGCTGGTGGGCGGAAAACGGCAGAGGCATCGTTACCGGTGTGGTCCTGGCTCTGGTTGGCTATTTTGGCTACCAGTGGTGGCAGGGCGACCAGCGCGCCAAGGCAGAGGCGGCTTCCGACCTCTACCAGGGCTTTATCGAAGCGGTTTCCGCCAACAATGGTCAGCCGGACAACAAGCAGCTGACCACCGCGAAATCCCTCGCCGAGCAGCTGAAAAATGAATTTGGCCGCCGCATTTATGCCAGTCAGGCTTCCCTGCGCCTGGCTGCCATCGCCGCCGACAACAATGATCTGGAGGCGGCACAAGCGCAGCTGGAGTGGGTACTCGATAATACCAAGGAAAGCGCCCTGGAGCTGCTGGCCAAGCGCCGCCTAGCCACCGTGATTGCCGCGCGCGGCAACCCGGATGAAGCGTTAAAAATGATCGGGGGCAGCGTGCCTCCGGCTTTTGCCGCCCTATACTCCGAGACTCGCGGCGATATTCTCAGGCAGAAAGGCGATGACGCCGGTGCGCGCAGCGCCTATGAGCAGGCGCTCTCTGAGCTACTGCCAGAGCAGGCGGGTAGTACTCAGCTGCTGCGGCTCAAAGTTGATAGTCTGGCCGTAGCCAGTGGTGATGAGCAGGAACAGAAGCAAAGCGAACCAGCACCTGAGGGAGACGAGTGATGGGATTTCTGAATCGCGCAGCGGGGCGCACGGCCGCGGTTGCCCTGGCGGTAGCCCTGGGTGCCTGCGCCTCCAATGAGAGCAAGGAAGATGTTGAGCCGGTGGAACTGGCGGATATCACCACCAGTGTTGAGCTACGCGAAGTCTGGTCCGCTGATGTGGGCAGTATCGATGAGAAACGCTACGCCATGCTGCAGCCCGGACTGGCCGATGGCAAGTTGGTAGCCGCTAGCAGCGATGGTGAGATCACCGCTTTCGATCGCAGTAGTGGTAGACCTCACTGGGAAACCGACCTGGATATTGAGTTGAGCGGTGGCGTTGGTGTCGGCCTGGGCCTTGCCGTGGTGGTGGACTACCGCGGTCGCGCTGTGGCTCTGGACCTGAACAACGGCGCAGAGCTGTGGAAATATCAGGTATCTGGTGAAGTGGTCTCCGCCCCTGCGGTTGGCTCCGGTGTTGTCGTTTTGCAAACCGTTGACGGCAAGCTGGTAGGGCTCGATGCGAGCAATGGTGAGGAGTTGTGGAGTCACAACACCACCTTGCCGGTTCTTACCCTGCGCGGCACCGCGGCGCCCGTAATCAGCGGTGGCCTGGTGATCGCCGGTCTCGACAACGGCAAATTGGTTGCCCTGGATGCGCGCGACGGTATTCCCCGCTGGGAGCAACGTGTCGCCATTCCCCAGGGTTCCGCCGAGCTGGAGCGGGTTGTGGATATTGATGGATCGCCGGTAGTACGCGGTGACCTGGTATTTGCTGCCAGTTACCAGGGGCGCGTTGTCGCTCTATCCAAGGAAAACGGACGTGGTCTCTGGGCGCGCGATGCCTCTACGCACCACGGGTTGGCTGTCGGTGGTGGTCACGTCTTCCTGAGCGGAGCCTCAGGCAGTGTGTACGCTTACAATGTGGGCGCGGGCCAGATTACTTGGAGCAACAACGAACTGTTGCGGCGTGAGTTGAGCGGCCCGGCTTACTTTCAGGATGTTGTTGTTGTCGGCGACCTCGAAGGTTACCTACATGTTCTCGATCCCAACTCCGGCCAGTTCATCGGCCGTGAAGAGGTCGATGGCGACGCGATTCGAATCCCCATGCTGGTGGATGGCGACCTGCTGTTTGTCCTCTCGGACGACGGTAAACTGGTTGCCCTGCGCCTCGCACAGAGTTAATCGCACAGTATTGACTTGGCGGGCGTGAGTCCGCCACCGGGCTGAGGCCCGCAAAAGGAGCCTGCACTGCAGGCGAATTGAAATCGCCCGCCCCGTGCGGGCGTTTGTATTTATTTATTAGGCTAAAGCCAGAATTCTATGCTGCCAGTTATCGCCCTGGTCGGGCGCCCCAACGTGGGCAAATCCACACTGTTCAATCGTCTTACCAAGAGCCGCGACGCCTTGGTGGCCAACTACGCCGGTTTGACCCGCGATCGCAAATACGGCGAGGCCGAAGTCGATGGGCACAAGCTACTCCTCGTCGACACCGGCGGTATTTCCGGCGGTGAAGAGGGTATCGATGCGGCCATGGCGCAGCAATCCATGCAGGCCATTGAAGAGGCCGATATCGTCCTGTTCCTGGTGGATAGCCGCGATGGCCTGACACCAGCGGATCAAATGATTGCCGAGCGGTTGCGCACCCGCTCTAAGCCGACCCTCCTGGTTGCCAACAAGGTCGATGGGGTCAACCCGGATATTGCCCTTGCGCCCTTCTATGAACTGGGTATTGGCGAACTATTCCCAACCACGGCCACTCACGGCCGCGGTGTACGCAGCCTGATGCAGCGTGTGGTGGAGGATCTGCCTGAACCGGCAGTGGAAGAGGAGGCCGAAGAGGCCACCGGTATTAAAATCGCCATTGTCGGGCGCCCCAATGTGGGTAAATCCACCCTGGTTAACCGTCTGCTCGGCGAGGACCGCGTGGTGGTTTACGACCAGCCGGGCACCACTCGCGACAGTGTCTATATCAATTACGAGCGAGACGAGAAGCCCTACACGCTGATCGATACCGCGGGTATTCGCCGCCGCAAGAATATCAAAGAGACCGTCGAGAAGTTCTCTATCGTCAAAACCCTTCAGGCGGTGGAAGACGCCAATGTAGTGGTTTTGGTGGTCGATGCCGGCGAAGGCCTGGTGGATCAGGATATGCACCTGATGGGCAGTGTGATTCAGGCCGGACGCGCTTTGGTGGTGGCCCTGAACAAGTGGGATGGCTTGGAGGCCGATCACCGCGACTATGTGAAAGCGGAATTGGAGCGCCGCCTGCGCTTTGTTGAATTTGCCGATGTGCACTTTATTTCCGCGCTGCACGGTACCGGTGTCGGACACCTGTACGAGTCTATCGAGGCCGCCTACCAGAGCGCTACGGACAAGCTTTCCACCAACCACCTCACACGTATCCTGCAATGGGCGGTTAGTGAGCACCAACCACCTTTGGTGCACGGACACCGTATTAAGCTGCGCTATGCGCACGCTGGGGGTCAGAATCCGCCAGTGATCGTGATCCACGGAAACCAGACCGAGCAGGTGCCGGCGCACTATGTGCGCTACCTGGAAAAGACTTTCCGCAAGGCCCTGGATCTGCATGGCACGCCGGTGAAAATCGAGTTCCGCACCGGAAGTAACCCCTATGCGGGCAATAAAAATAAACTGACCGACCGACAAAAGGCCAAAAAGCGTCGTTTGATGAAGTTTGTGAAAAAGAAAAAATAATGCTGTAAACGTCAGTCAGTCATAGTGTCGTCAATCCCCCCCTAGTGTTGCACTGCGGGGGGCACATTACGGGTTACTATCCTTAGCGGTTGATCGCGGTGTTGACCGGGATCAGGGAAGAGACCATAAGGAGATGGCGATGCTGGAGCTGAATAACCCCGCGCTGCTGCGCACCCAGTCTTATATTAATGGCCAGTGGATCGATGCTGATTCCGGCAACACTTTCGATGTTACCGACCCCGCTACCGGCAAGGTGGTTGCCAGCGTAGCTAACCTCGGTGCCGAGGAAACCCGCCGTGCTATCGAGGCGGCCAATGCTGCCTGGCCCGCCTGGGCCGCGACTCCGGTCAAGGAACGGGCCAAGTTGCTGCGGCGCTGGTACAACCTGATTATCGACAATACCGAAGACCTGGCTAAAATTCTCACCGCGGAACAGGGCAAGCCACTATCCGAATCGCGTACTGAGATTGTCTATGGTGCCAACTATATCGAGTGGTTTGCCGAAGAGGCCAAGCGCGCTTACGGGGACGTCATAGCCCCACCTGCCAACGACCGCCGTATCGTGGTGATCAAGCAGCCGGTGGGAGTCACCTGCTCAATCACTCCGTGGAATTTCCCCAATGCCATGATTGCCCGCAAAGTGGCTCCGGCACTAGCTGCCGGTTGCCCGTTTATCGCCAAGCCGGCTCATGAGACACCGCTGTCAGCCCTGGCGTTGGCGGTGTTGGCGGAAGAAGCGGGTATTCCCTCCGGTATTTTCAATATTGTGGCAGGAGAGTCTGCCAAAGATATCGGTATCGAGATGACCAGGAATCCCCTGGTACGCAAGTTCACTTTTACTGGTTCCACGGGGGTAGGCAAGCAGCTGCAGGCACAATGTGCCGAAACCATGAAGAAAACCTCCATGGAGTTGGGCGGTAATGCGCCGTTTATTGTCTTTGATGATGCGGATCTGGATGAGGCGGTGAAAGGCGCCATCATCTGTAAATATCGCAATGCCGGACAAACCTGTGTGTGCGCAAACCGTATTTTTGTTCAGGCAGGGGTCTATGAAGCATTTGCAGAGAAGTTTATCCAGGCGGTGAATAAGCTCACCATGGGTAATGGTTTTACCGATGGCACAGATATCGGGCCTATGATTACTGTCAAAGCGGTACAAAAAGTCGAGAGCTTGGTAGAAGACGCCTTACAAAAAGGCGCTAAGACTTTGGTTGCCGGCGGCCCAGCTTCACTGGGTGAACAGTTCTATGCGCCTATGGTGCTGGGCGATGCCAATGAAAAAATGCAGTTGTTTAAAGAAGAAATTTTTGGTCCGGTTGCGCCTTTGTTCAAATTCTCGACTGAAGAAGACGTAATCCGCATGGCCAATGATACTGAGTTCGGTCTCGCGTCTTATTTTTACTCGCGCGATATTGGGCGAATTTGCCGGGTGTCTGAGGCACTGGAGTACGGCATGGTGGGCGTAAACGAGGGGATTATTTCTAATGAAATGGCTCCATTCGGTGGTGTGAAGGCGTCCGGCCAAGGGCGAGAAGGCTCTAAATACGGTATAGAGGATTACCTGGAAATAAAATATCTGTGTCTTGGTGGTATTGATCAGTAAACCCCGGTAACTGGTTTAAAATGCCCGGCTCATTACTGCTTGCCTGGAAGTTTTATGGTTGTTGAGCCTATTGCGCGCGTGCACTCTTGTTTTGGTGAAAAATTTGGCGTTCCCCGGCAGCCCCAGCTTGCCGATGCCAGTCGCGCCTGTATCGAACTGCTGCCTCCGCTGAATATCGCGGAAGCAGTTGCCGGCCTTGAGGAAAACAGCCATATTTGGGTGGTTTTCCAATTTCACCAAGCCGCTGGGCAGTGGTCCGCCAAGGTGCGCCCCCCGCGCCTCGGCGGCAACAAAAAACTTGGCGTTCTCGCCACACGCTCCCCTTTTCGTCCAAATAACATAGGCCTCTCAGTAGTTCGTCTACTGGAGGTGCGCATCTCTCCAAAAGTAGAGTTGATCGTGGGTGGTGCCGATCTGGTAGATGGCACACCGGTGTTGGATATCAAGCCCTACGTGCCTTACGCCGATGCCCTGCACCATGCGGAAAGTGCTTTTGCTGATGCCGCCCCCACATTAACCGCAGTAAATATCCCAGAAGCGATTCTTCACCAAGCCAAAGCTTATAAAGATGACTGGGGTACCAATCTGCCGAGGTTAATTGAGCAGGTACTAGCTCAGGACCCCAGGCCTGCCTATCAGAAAAACGATCCACAGCGTATTTATGGTATGGCACTGTGCGGTTTCAATTTGTGTTGGCGTTATACAGAGAACGAAATAGAAGTAGTTTCTTTAGACGTGCTGTCAATAAGTTGAGGCTAACGAGCATCAGACTCTGCGTGACCAAAGTTTAAAGCCAATGAATAGAAATACAGTGATACACAACCAGTAGACATAGATCAGTAAATAGTGCTCTTTCACATACCGTAATAGGTTAATTAATGAAGGAGACAGATAGATGGTTAGTGCACTGACAGCTATACCTAAAAGAAGGCCGGCCAAAGCATCGCTGGGGTGATGAACACCCAGATAAGGACGTAGAAATAGTATTGCAGGAATTAGCCAGCCCAATACTAGCACCGACACCCAGCCTAATTGGCTGCAGATAACAATTACGCTGACTGATGTCCATAGTACATGGCCGGAGGGAAAGCTTTCTGACTCTTTAGAGCCGGTACTCAGATCTCTGTTGGTGATTTGAATGCCGAGTTTTTTTTGCAGGTCCTTGTTGGCGTAAGGACGTAACCTTTTAAAGTGAATTTTTATTGGATTAAATATAATATTGCTGACAATCAGGGCAAACATTAACAGGATGGAGATGTTTTCCAGGCGCATATTGCCAAACAGCTCACCGGCGGCGGCAAAAAAAACTACTGAAAGTATCCAGAAAGGTGCATCTCCAATTCGGATTAGTAGTTTTATAAGTTGGGGATTTCTAAAGTCGTGTTGATGAGCCCACTTAAGTAGACTTCGATCTAAGTGGGCTAAATAATTTCCCATTTGCTTAAAGGTACTTTTCATGAAGCTGAAATCTGACTGATGAGAAGTTTAATGGGGTACCTCTGCTTAATTGCTGTATAAAGACCATTGCCTATTGTAGGTTGCTTTTACTCCATGTCATGCATATCAATAGTGAATGTATGGGAATTGTTTTTAGGTGGAATAAATAATAATCAGACTGTTTGGGCATATAGCTAGCAGGAATTAATTCACAAAGGCTCAAAGCCCACATCAAACGAGGTGGAGTATTAATATGTCACTCAATTTCAAGGGAATTGCAATACCATCCGCTCTGTAATCGCATAAGAATAGCGTCCACTGATTTAGAGGGTACCCCATGTCTGTACGTGAATCTTTTCGCTACCAGGATCTCGATGCGCTGCGGGTTGGGCGCTTTAATCTGGGGGTCAATACCACATTTATTGTCTATAGGCTCAAAGGTACGGTTATCGATACTGGCCCCAGTAACCAATGGAAATATGTCAAGCCATTTATTCAAAGTGCGCCTCTTAGGCAGTTGCTGCTTACCCACCACCACGAGGATCACAGCGGAAACGCTGGCGCGATTCAAAAAATCACCGGTGTACAGGCTTATGCTCCAGAGTTGACGATAGATATATTAAAAAGAGGTTTCCGCATTCCCCCGATGCAAAAACTCTTCTGGGGTAGCGCCGGAAAAGCCGACGTTGCGCTTTTGCCTAGAGATATAAGCATTGGCCCAGATAAAGTGGAGCCCCTGTTTAGCCCCGGACATGCCAAAGACATGACCTGCTACCTTTTACCGGAACGAGGTTGGCTATTCAGCGCAGATCTGTTTATTGCCAATTACCTAAAGTTTTTGCGCATCGATGAAAATATTCCCACATTACTAAACAGTATTAAGAGTGTGCTGGAACACCCCTTCGACGTTATTCTCTGCCCACACCGGGGGGTTGTGGAAGATGGTTGGCAGCAATTGAATAAAAAGTATGAATATATTTTGAGCCTTTCCGCAGACGCCCAAGAGTTTGAAAAGCAGGGCCTACCATTAGACCAGATTACTTTCCGTTTATTAGGAAAAGAGGGGCTGCTCAGTATTATGACTGGTTATAATTTCTGCAAGAGAAATCTGATTGCCTCGTGTTTGAAGGTGGACTTAAATACAATGGCCCGTTTCTAACTTTCCTGCCCGGTGGGCTATAGATAATAAAAGTAAAATATATCCTGCCCTGATGTGCCTGGTTTTGCCTATCTGATCGGCAATGTTGATCAATTAGATGCGCAAGCAATCATTGACAGTGTCAAATATATGTAGGTTTTTTTATATATGCTGAATATCAATATCTTTGCGGGAACGAGCTAAAGTATTTTATGCATCGGCTTTAATAATAAATCGCTTAATTCGTACTCCCGCCTGTTCGCGCATCTGCGGATGAATTTTTTGATAGTAGGCATCCATCACCTGCTGGGAAAACTCCTGTCTTTGTGGCTTGTGCAGATGCCGAAATTGAGGCACCCAAGATAAGAAGAATGTGGTGAGTGTTTCTCGGGTGCCAAAGTTTTCCACATGGTGGATTTCATCAATTCTGGGGAGGTAAAAACCGGCCTCCTCAATAACATTACGTATTTCGCTGAGTGTATAGTGGTTGTAGGGATCGGAAAAATTCTCAAAATAAGGTTGCCACTGTTGACTGTTTTGGAATTCGTACACTGTATCCCAGAAATGTTCATGATCAACCTGAAAGCCGGCCACAACCTGGCCACCTTTTTTTAAGTGCTTGTAGAAACCATCCCAGACTTTTTTCTGGTCAGCCACCCAGTGTAAGCAGCTGAAAGAAAAAATAATATCGAATGGCTCGTCAAACTGAATGTCATCGGCACTCATCTGCTCAAAGGATAGATTGAGTAGCCCGTCGTGAGCAGTGCGTGCGTAGCGAATCATATCCTCAGTGAGATCTACACCGATAATCCTGCCATTGTTGAGGCGTTCGGCCAGGTAACGGGTGATTTTACCATCGCCACAACCCACATCGAGAATCATTGATGCATCTTGATAGTTACAGCGCTGAATGGCCTCCATAGCCTGGCGCCATTGCATGGTGGAGGACTTTACATACTCTTGAGCTTCCCATTTATCGTGTCTGACGGTTTTATCGATAGGCATGGCGGCATAAACCTTGATTATGGGACCGCTAACCAGTCTAGCCTAAATACAGGAAGGTCTTTGAACCGGGAGATTTGACCGTGAAACTCAATGGTTCCTGTCACTGTCAGGCGGTGCGCTTTAGTCTTGAGTGCCGACAGCCTTATCCCTTTTGCCGCTGTTACTGTTCGATTTGCCGTAAGACCGCCGGGGGCGGCGGTTATGCGGTAAACCTTGGCGGGGATTACCAATCGATGACGGTGAGGGGAGAAGAGTATATATCGGTCTATCAGGCTCGGCTTGAAAATGCCTCAGACGGCATTCACACCAGTCCGGCACGACGCCATTTTTGTTCAAAATGTGGCAGTGCCCTCTGGCTGTGGGACCCGCGCTGGCCCGAGTTGGTGCACCCATTGGCCTCTGCAATCGATACCGCCTTACCCGTCCCCCCCGAGCGAACTCATCTATTGCTGGCCTTTGCCAAAGAATGGGTGGAGCCGGATATTCGAGCAGGGGATAAGTTGTTCGATGGCTATCCAGATGAGTCGCTGGAGGAGTGGCATTGCCGCCACAACTTATAGGCAGGTGCTAAGGTTTGCGGGGCCGAAGTAAAGTCAGCGTCGATACAAATAAGCGGGGCAGGCCAGCTGGCCTGCCCCGCTTGCAGAGCGGATTTTTTGTGACTTATTCTGGAGCCAGGTAGAGCACCAGGTTATCCAGGAAACTTAAGAGATCGGCTTTGTCCGCATCGCTAAGGGCTTCAAACTGCTCCTTACTGGATCGTGCATCACCGCCGTGATACAGGATGGCTTCTGTCATGGTGGTGGCGCGGCCATCGTGTAGGTAGGGCGCAGTAGAACCTACCCCCCAAAGGTTTTCGGTGAGAAAGACAGAGGCTCCCACGTTCCCTTCATCAAACTCCTCGGCGAGAAATCTGCCCATATCGTGGCGTTTTAGGTCTCCATAGAGGCGTACGATTGCCCCACCACTTTCGGTTTCTTCAAATTGTCCCAGCGTTTGACCAGAGGGTAGTTCCTGGGGGTTATCGAGAATATCGGTAAGCAGGTTGAACTGCAGGGAGGTGCTGGGCAGCCCGGCGATATTCCCGGCGGGATAAGTTTCGTCACGATAACTGGCGTGCTTTGACGGTTCGTAGAAAACCGGAGAGGCTACTTCCATTTCCGGGGAGTGGCAGGAGGCGCAGTCAATAGAATTGAAAACTTCTTCACCATTTTGAATGCTGGCGATATCTGCCTCGCTGAGTGGGAGTCCGTAGGTCGCTTGTTCTTCTTCGTTGAGGGTATTGACAACAGTGTTGAGTTCCAGCTTAGTGACAGGGCGCGGTTGGGCTGCGTTATAGATCGCCAGTGCAGTGATATCCCCAATGCTCAGCTCATTGGTAATAGAATCGAAATCACTGTCGGCATCGCCCACTAGCTCGGTGGCTTGCATGCCAAGTTCCTGGTGTGCGGCACCCCGTACAAAAGCGCGCACAAAGCCGGTTAAGCCCTTCCACTCAAAGGGGCGTACAACGAGGTCTGTGTTGATGCCGACGAGGTTGTCATAGTTAACCTCTTCACAGGAGACGGCGATTTCACCAAAGTTTACCCCTTTAGCCACCATTTCCACAGTGGCGTCATTGCCAGAGGTACAGCTGTCTGCCACGGCTTGGTCTCTTAAAGAGTGCAGCTCTGTAGTCATTTCTTCGGCGACCAACTGTACCGCGCCCATACCAAACAGGTGGGGGGAATTCCGCTCAATGAAGCCCTTCTGTTTGCGCTCCGGATCCATACGGATCACATTGTCACTCACGCCACCGCCACCATCGGCGACAGGAACATTGTGGCAACTGATACAGGAGTCACCATTGGGGCCGGTTGCCCGGTGCGGTAGGATGTTAGCCCAGGCTTTTGGGCCCCTGAGGTCAGGGCGCGGGAAGCTGGTAAAGCGTTTGCCGTTGCCGACATTCACTCCCACGCCATCTAGGGCGTTGTAGTTCATTTCAAACAATTCATCACCTTCCTCAAAGGCGTGCACATAGGCTTCGATAGGGTCCATGGCCTCCAGCTCAGCCTGATCTATGTGGCCACCGAGATGAATTTCTACCGCGCCAGCCTCGAGAATCTGTACGGTGTTAAAGATGGCACTGAAATCAAAAGGTTGCTGTCTTTGCGGTCGCGGGCCTTTTCTCGCACTTTTAGGCACCCTGTGTTTATCGTGTTTGGAACCAAAATCCGCAAATGTCGGCGGTGCGGTAAATGTTAGGGCAGATATTGCCAGGGAAATAGGCAATAGGTGTCTTTTGGAAATCATCAGCGATATCTCCCGGTACTCAATAGATACATATGGAGTAGAATTCTTATTGAGATGCCCAGGTAGTCAGCATAAAAATTCTTCCTGTAGCTGCCCAGCCAGTCGCAGGAAAAAATGCTAAAGAGGCGGAAAGTGTAAACCTCTTTAATCTCACAAGGAGCATCTCGATAAAGTTAAAATGCATCCCTGCACGACACTAACGGTTTATTCGAAAGTGTTGTTAGGCACAAAAAATGGGAGATTTAGTGAGGGCGCCCTTTTCAGGTGGCGACTGCACTATGCTAGGGCTAATGCCCCGCGAACGACCCCGATTATTTATTTTTGCCCATAACCCTCTGCGCACTTGCACAGACCTGTTGTATTTTTCTTACATGTCTTAGTTGTCGTATCTGTATTTGGAGTTCCCAATTTTGAAGAAAATAAAAAAGTTGTTTTTCGGTGACAGGGAGGTCTGGTAAAGCTGCCTCGAGGCTGCCCCATCAGCAATGAGTCTCTTATCCAAGTGGAGATTAATTTGTGTTAAAAATCCTGGAGCAAGTTTCCCAAAATTAGTTTGCAAGGTTGTTCCGCTTATCGGGAGCCTTCCCAAAGGAGAGCTTGCCTGGGGACTAATGGTTCAGGCGGTAGAGTGGTTGTGTAACTATTGTTATATCAATTGCCATAATCAAAAATGATTGCCTGTCTTTAATAGAGGTTACGTTATCGAATAGCGCCCCCATTGGCGTATACCGCCGAAATGCGTGGCGTTCATTTTCAGAATGTCGGGCTTAATCCTTTGTCAGTTAATGGAAAATAAAAAATTGGCGTCATATTCCTTTCATTGGCGCAATTTCATTCTTTGTCGCCATATATTTCACACGGCAAAGAGTGAGATAGTTCTATTAGATTTAGCTGTCATGTTTGGCGGGGTAAACCGGTGCAAAGGCAGTCAATGAGAGTCACCAATAGGCGAATGGATTTTGCTCTTGGATTGGAAGCCGTAACAGTAGGGGAGATCAGGTCATAAATCCCTACTTACGGTGATAGCCGGAGGCCAGGTCAATTATTGATATAAAGCCGTATCGAGTATCTGGGGATTATCTGGGGCTGGTTAGGTGTTGGGGCCCACTCCGGGTATAAAGTCATTTCTTGTCAAAGGGAAGAGGTTAGGGTGAGAAAGGTACTAGTTCTTGGTGGGGACGGATTCTGTGGGTGGCCGACATCTCTCCATCTTTCTGAAGCGGGATATGAAGTAATTATTGTCGATGACTTTTCCAGAAGAAAAACAGATATAGAGTTGGAGGTTGAATCGCTGACACCTATTCGGCCTCTCGGTGAGCGACTTAAAGTTTGGCGGGACGTGTCGGGCAATAAGATTCGGCATATTACTATCTCAATTGGTAAAGAGTATCGCAGGCTTTTAGAATTACTGATTACGGAAAAACCAGAGGCTATAGTACATTTCGCTGAACAGCGATCAGCGCCTTATTCTATGAAGTCATCCGGCCACAGGCGTTTGACTGTTAATAAAAACCTAAGTGCAACAAACGATATTCTTGCGGCGATTGTCGAAAGTAAATTGGACATACATCTTGTTCATTTAGGCACAATGGGTGTCTATGGATACGGTACAGCGGGTATAAAAATTCCGGAAGGCTACCTTAAAGTACAGGTTGAAGAGGGTGGAAAAGTTACTGATGGAGAAATACTGTATCCCTCTAATCCTGGCTCTATCTATCACATGACCAAAGCTCAGGATCAGTTACTTTTTTCTTTTTATAATAAAAATGATGAACTGCGTATCACGGATTTACATCAGGGAATTGTTTGGGGTACTCAAACACCACAAACCCGGAGAGATGAGTATCTAATCAATCGATTTGATTACGATGGTGACTACGGTACCGTATTGAATCGCTTTCTCATGCAGGCGGCCATTAATTATCCGCTTACGGTACATGGAACAGGTGGTCAGAAACGTGCTTTTATCCATATACAGGATACGTGCCGCTGTATTCAGTTAGCGATTGAACATCCACCAGAAAAGAAAGACCGAGTAAAAATATTAAATCAGATGACAGAGATTCACCGGGTCAGGGACTTAGCTCAATTGATCGCAGAGAAAACCGGTGTAGGTATTGCTTATCTGGATAATCCAAGAAAGGAGTCCGCTGAGAATGATCTACTGGTAATTAATGATCAGTTGCTGGAGATGGGCTTAAAACCGACAACACTAAATAAAGAGCTTATGACAGAGGTAGAGCAGGTCGCAAGGAAATATTCCAGTCGATGTGATCAGGATAAAATTCCGTGTCTTTCAGAATGGTAGGTGTTAACTGACCTCAGGTTTTGGATTAGAGGTGTTAGATTGAATTGTCATTTTATCTAAGTGGATAGAGATTTCCAGGTATGAAGATATTGATTGCTACAGATACCTATCCAAAGCAGCTGAATGGTGTGTCAAGGGTTCTTGAGAAAACGATGAAAGAACTAGCTGTGCGGGGGCACCAGGTTAAACTTGTATCAGTAGATGAATTTTTCTCTATTCCCTTGCCGGGCTATCGAGAGATTCGTGTTGCCATATTTCCAGGATCACGGCTCACACGTATTGTTGATGATTTTGCCCCAGATGCGATTCATATTATGACAGAGGGGCCTATTGGCTTTGCAATGCAAGGCTATTGTAAAAAGCGGGAGTTGAAATTCACCACCTCCTGGCTTTCCAGGTTGTCGGAGTATGCTTCCCTTCGCTATAAAATCCCGGTCAATTGGTTGCACAAGCTATTGGTTAAGTTTCATCAGGCTGCATCTCAAACCATGGTGACAACAAAGAGTATGGAGAATGAAGCAAGAGCTCTCGGTATTGAAAGGGTTGTTCGTTGGCGGCGAGGGGTCGAGTTAGATAAATTTCATCCTATTAAAACAGATGTTTTTTCCGGTTTGCCTAGACCGATCATGTTGAACGTTGGTCGCGTTGCTGTAGAAAAATCTCTGGATAGATTTTTATCGATCAATACTCCTGGCACCAAAGTAATTGTTGGCGATGGACCTCAGTTGGGTGATCTGAAGAATAAATTTCCAGAGGTGATTTACCTTGGTGTCAAAGAGGGTAAGGCGCTGACCGAGTGCTATAGCGGAGCTGATGTATTTGTTTTTCCATCATTAACCGATACTTTCGGTTTGGTGAATTTAGAAGCGCTTGCTTGTGGGCTACCTATAGCCGCCTATCCCGTAACGGGGCCTAGGGATATTATTGGTGATGCCCCTGTAGGCGCTATGGATAAGAATTTAGCCGTAGCTATTCAGCGAGCTCTTTTGTACAACTCGGATGACTGCATTGCTCGAGCAAAAACATTTTCCTGGGATATAGCCACTGATGACTTTCTTTCTAATTTGGTGCCCATCAGCGTGGGGCAACCAGTCTCAGCTGAATATTAGGTATGCTGGGGCTAGAGGGGAGAGATGGATCCAGAAGTAACTCTTATATTACTGAGCTTAGTAGCTCGGACCAGTTATCCCGATTTAGGAATCCATAGTGGCCGGCTTTAGGCCAAGTATGTGTAGTACAGAGTGGGAGCATCTTGGCAAGATGCAGGGGCATTTTATAATCAAGGATATCGTCAGCATCTCCAAAAAAAATTTCAACCGGAATCTGGATGGCGTTAGGCTCAAAACCCCAATCCCAAAGCGCCATAATCATCTCGTAAAGTCCTTCTCCCTTTTGGTTCATGCCGGTGCTGAAAGATGCTTTGAACATTGCTGTGAAACTGGGGTCTCCCAATAGAGTAGCGGCATCCGAGGGATCTTCACGCGCAGTTTGCTGAATAAAGCGATTAATATCATTTCTGGCGCTTTTGGAGGCTACTTTACAAATCCAATTGATCAGAAAGGGAATTCTGTGCAGTCTTGCTATCAGTTTTAGATCGCGGTTCTTCAATAAAGCGGCAACTCCCGCTTTGCCCAATGGAGCAACAGGGGAAGCAAGGGATATCTTATGAACTCTATCAGGCAAATGGTAAGCCACAGAAAGCGCGTGGGGTGCTCCGCCAGAGTGTCCTAGCAAAGAGAAATAATCCAGCGCTAGGTGATTTGCTAATTCTTCCATATCCTTACCCCAGTCAACCATTTTTCGCCCCCTTTTTGGGGATGAACCGCCGACTCCGGGTTGATCGGCAGCTATCATTTTAACGCCAAGAGCCGTAGTGAGTGTGTTGTCGGGATTTCGTATTAATCTTGAATCAGAGAAGCCATGATTAAATATCACCGGAAATCCAGTGGGATCGCCGTAGATGTCGTATCGGAGATGGCGTCCATCTTTAAGTGTCAGCGTGGGCATACGGAAGATAATATTTGATTATATATTAATGATCTAAAGTGGTTATCTCGGAGTATAGTGTTGATATCTCCCTGGTAATAAATTCTTGGTTTACAGCGTTTAGGCATCGCAGGAGGTTCTAGGTATCTCGAAATTGCGCAAAGGTTCTTCAGCCTCAAGGAAAATCATGTGTATAACATCAAGTTTTTCTTGAAGATAGCCTTTACATTGTTGGCTTTTTACTGGACCTCCTTCACTTATGCACAGGAGGTGGTAACTGCCGATCATATGCAGATACGCTGGTTGGCGCCTTCCAGTTTTGCACGAGAATCTACTGAAAAAATTGGCCTCTATTTTATCTTAGAGTCAGGGTGGCATGTATATTGGCGAAACCCAGGCGATTCGGGTGCGGCACCCCAGTTTGTAATTGAGGAAGTGGGGGCAAGCGCTGGGCCAATAGAGTGGCCCTTCCCCACTCGAATTAAAATAGAGCACCTCACTAATTTGGGTTATGAGGGAAATGTAGCTTATCTGTTTGATTTGACGCCCAAGCCGGGTAGGGAACAAGTCTTACTGAGCGTTGATATTGAATGGTTGGTGTGCAAAATCGAATGCATACCTGGTTTTGGGTCAATGACATTGGCGCGCCCTGTAGGAGGTCAGTCTGAATGGTCTCCCGAAGACTTGAAGGTACGGAATTATTTTGCGCAACGAGTGCCATCCTCGGAAGAAAGTAGTCCCTGGAGGCTTGGCAATCTGGCAGCTCAAGGAAACAAACGCATCCGGTTGTTCATCGAGTCTGTAGAGTTAGATAAGCCAGCGGAAGTTTTTCCTGTCGATGGAAAAGTATTCTCGGCTGCCAAGCCGGTCCTGCAAAGAGATGATAAGTCTTTGATCTATGTCTTTGCGCGCCTACCGGACTCAACCTTACCAAAGGCGGCTAGCTTCGTATTAAGTGATGGAAATCGCGCCTGGCAATTAAATCAAGTACCGTTTTCAAGCCCTTTATCCGAGGCACAGTGGAGGCCATTGTGGTTAATTATTCTTACGGCATTCGCTGGAGGCGTGCTTTTAAATCTGATGCCTTGTGTTTTCCCTGTACTCTCTATCAAGTTGCTAGGACTGATCGGCGAGGGGGGGAATACCGGAACGCGACTGCGTGAAGGGATGTTATATGCCTCTGGAGTTATTTTTACCTTTACGCTCCTAGGTTTAATACTCTTAATCCTGCGTGCGGGAGGGGCCTCTATTGGCTGGGGGTTTCAATTGCAGTCACCCGCAGTGGTAATGAGTCTGATTGTATTGTTCTGGGTGATGGCCATGTCTTTTCACGGTGTCTTTGAATTTGGTAATCACCTGGTAAAAGTAGCCGGCCTTAGTCGAGGAGGAACCTTCGGCACCGGAGCGCTAGCGGTGTTCGTTGCGGCGCCCTGTACCGGGCCATTTATGGGGGTCGCTCTTGGCAGTGCAACTGTATTGCCCCCCATAGAGGCAATACTTATTTTTATTTGCATGGGGCTAGGTTTGGCGGCCCCATTTGTTATTCTTTGCGCAAGTCCCCCTCTCCTGGATCGGCTCCCATCACCAGGACCATGGATGGACAAACTTCGCCAACTATTGGCATTTCCCCTCTACGCCACAGTCATTTGGCTTCTTTGGATTTTTGGGCGCATGGAAGGGGAAGAGGGTTGGCTGCTGGGCACCTCCATGGTACTGCTGGTAACCGTCGCACTCTGGATGATCCGTAATTACACAGGTTTTGTTAGGGCCATTTCATGGGCGCTCTTGTTACTTAGCCTACCTGCTGGATTTTTGATCTTAGAAAGAAATGAACAGCAAACTATATCGGCCTCTATCGGCTGGCAGAAGTATGATCCGGCATTACTCAAACAAGCGCAAAAGGAAAAACGCTCTGTTTTTATCGACTATACAGCGGCTTGGTGTGTTACCTGCCAGGTAAATAAGCGGCGAGTACTGGATAAGGAAACCGTTTTACAGCTCTTTAAAGATAATAACGTTTTGCTCTTGCGAGCCGATTGGACTCGTGACGACCCACAAATTACCGAGTCTCTAGCCGCCTTGGGGAGAAATTCAATACCGGTTTATGCCTGGTATCCTGGTGGAGCCAAAGATCCGGAAATATTGCCGCAGATATTACAGGAATACATGATAGCTGATTTATTTGATGGTAGAAATGCGCCAAAGAAAGAGTAGGGGTTCGGTAATGAAAAGCTTGCAGGGATACTATTTTTGATAAGATTTTCAGGGTTAAATGCAATATAAAGGGAGGAGGTGTTAGTGGTGCAAATCCACTGGTATCGGATGTCAGTAAAAATATTGGTATTTACTATGCTGGCTATTATGGTGATGGCATCGGTCGCCTATTATCAGCAACGGGATGTTCCAAAAGAAAAGGCTCCAGGGTTAAAAGGCCATACATTAAATGGCAATTTTCTGGATCTTAAGCAGATGATTAAACAGGGACCTGTCCTTATATATTTTTGGGGGTCCTGGTGTCCTTACTGCCGGATAGTATCACCTAAAATATCTGAGCTGGCACGGGATTATCAGGTAATAGGAGTCGCTATGCAGTCGGGAGAAGAGCGGGTAGTGAAGGAGTATATGCAAAAGCATAATTTGAAGTTCCCAACCATTAATGATCCCCAGAGTAGAATCAGTGGACTTTGGGGAGTTAGAGTCACACCAACAATGATTATTGTCGGCAGCGATGGAAGGGTCGCATGGGTTACGAGTGGTGCCACGTCTAAAATTGGGTTAAAAATGCGCCTGGAGTTGACAGAATAGAGTATTCATTGAGCTGGAAGTTTTCAGGTTGCTTGACCTTGGGTACGAATGTTGTCGGCGCCAGTTATAGACCTTTCGACCTACCCTATTAATAAAGCTCTGTGTACTATGCCGAGAATGTCACTTTATTTATCGGAATGAACAGATATTTATGGTCGCTGATCCTGGGAGCTAACTATCTTAGAGCTTTAGTCTTATTGATTATTCGATTTTAAGTGTTGGAGGATGTGTGTCGGTCATTGACTCATTTGACTATAAAGATCTCGATGCGCAGAGGGTTGGTAGGTTTGATTTTGGAATCAACACTACATTTATTGTTTATCGTTTAAAAGACACTATTGTTGATACCGGTCCTAGTAATCAGTGGAAATACATCAAGTGGTTTGTAAGAAATAAGCCCTTTAAGCAGCTTTTACTGACGCATCACCATGAAGACCATAGTGGTAATGCCGGTTCCATTTATAAGTTAACGGGTATTCAACCCCGGGCCCCGAAAGCAACAGTTGAAATTCTTAAACGGGGCTTCCATATATCGCCATTGCAGCGCTTGATATGGGGTGCGGCGGGTCTGGCCGAAGCTGCGGTATTACCCAAGGATTTACGTATTGCCGGTGAAAAAGTGATCGCCATTTCTGCTCCAGGGCATGCTAAAGATATGACCTGTTACTTAATGGAGAACAGAGGTTGGATTTTTACAGCAGATCTCTATGTTGCCAGCCATCTGAAAATGCTGCGTAAAGATGAGAGTATTCCAATCTTAATGCAGAGTATACGTAGGGTACTTGAGTATGATTTTGAACTTATCCTTTGTCCACACCGGGGCATGGTGGAGAATGGAAAAAAGCGGCTTCAGGATAAGTACGATTACCTACTTAATTTATCCAGCTCCGCTCAGGAGTTAGGGAGGCAGGGAATTTCCCTTAAGGAAATTACTCGTCGTCTGCTCGGTAGAGAGAATATGATGGCGCTCCTTTCAGGCTATAACTTTAGTAAAAAAAATCTGATTGCATCCTGTATGGCCCTAGATTCCACTGAATCGATTGAGTAAGCATATGCTCTCGATTGTCGATCGTTTAAGGAAGGTTGTATCCCTCCATAAATTGACATAGCTTAAGTGCTCATTTTTTGAAGTCATGTGAGGGATCCATGAAAAAGGTGGGATTATTGGGGGGGATGAGTTGGGAGAGTACACAACTTTATTATAAGTTGATTAACCAGGGAGTTAATCGCTATCTCGGTGGTCTCCATTCTGCAGAGATTATTTTATACAGTGTAGACTTTGCCCGTGTGGAAAAGCTGCAGAAAAATGGCGACTGGCAAGAGGCTGGGCAGCTTCTGGCTGAGGCGGCCAGGTGCCTGGAATCGGCCGGTGCGGACTGTATTCTCATCTGCACAAATACTATGCATAAAGTGGCTAAATCAGTAGTTATGTCAGTAGATATCCCTCTCCTACATATCGCCGACGCTGTAGCAGAAATTTTGTTAAATAAAAAAATTACTAAAGTTGGCTTATTGGGAACCGCTTTCACAATGGAACAAGACTTCTATCGGGAGTACATACAGGATAAATATGGGGTAACCGTTATCGTGCCCGATTCCCCTGATAGGGCCGCTGTTCATAAAATAATCTTTGAGGAGTTATGTAAGGGGGTATTGCTGGATTCATCCAGGGAGTTGTATTTACAGGTTATTGATCGACTTTCAGCACAAGGAGCAGAGGCGGTAATCTTGGGGTGCACAGAGATTGGTTTGTTGGTTTCTCAAGACAATGTGACGGTTCCACTTCTGGATACAACCCAAATACATGCGAGTAAAGCTGTGGAATATGCGCTTAGCGACAGTCAGACGTTTTCTACTTGATCCTCATTGTGCAATGTGGATGAGGTTCAAAATTAGCTGGTAGAGGCTCCTTTCTATAATGCCGCTTATTTAGGATGAACTGTTTTATTTTGAGTGAAACTTCAGTTAGTATTCATTATATAGCCGGATTTATTGAGTTATATTTATTCCGGCTTCCTTCCTCTCTATTCACTTTTTTTCTGGTTTGGTCCAAGTTGCCTTAGTGTCACAAATGGCATTATTTTCTAGTTAGACATGATTTAAATTATCAATATCTGTTATTTAGGTATTTTAATTTTTCATTTTTAGTGGCATTTTCTACCTGTGTCACGCTTCTTGCAGTGATTGTGAACGAGGATAATCTTCATTCGAATTCTTCAACTCAAAGAGTGAATTATTCGAACTATAACGATCAATTATTGGGTGGGTACTTGTGTGTGTTACATAGGTTTTCCACACTGATAGAACTTGGTCTATTTGGCTTTGAAGATAAAACCAATAATCAACAGGGTAGCTATTTCATGACAGAAAATAAGAAGCGCTGGCTCGCGGCCTGTGGCGCTCCATCGCTATTGGCGATGACCATTGCCGCTGTATCCAGCCCTGCGGTTGCTGAGGATGCACTTCTGGAGGAAGTCATCACCATCGGTACCCGTGTCGAAGGGCGCTCTGCTACAGACTCCTCAGCGCCGATCGACATTGTTACCGGTGACGAATTTGTCAATCAGGGCGATGGTGATCTCAACAATTTGCTGCGCAATGTCGTGCCTTCCTACAATGTGAATGCTAAACCGATTTCGGATGCAGCATCGATTGTGCGCCCGGCGAACCTACGTGGCCTGCCACCTGATAGCACTCTGGTTCTGGTAAACGGCAAGCGCCGTCACCGTGCTTCAGTGATCTCTTTCCTGGGTAGTGGTGTTTCGGATGGTGCCCAGGGGCCGGATATTTCCGCTATCCCAGCGATAGCGTTGAAGCAGGTTGAAGTCCTTCGCGATGGCGCCGCAGCACAGTACGGCTCCGATGCGATCGCCGGTGTCATTAACTTCCAGCTCAAAGATGCCGCCGAGGGTGGCACTGTCGAAGTGAAGCATGCCACCACTGCCGAGGGCGATGGTGACCAGAGTATGGTTGCCGCCAACTTTGGCCTGCCGCTGACCGATTCCGGCTTCATCAACTTCAGCATGGAGTATCGTGAACAGGACTCCACCAGCCGCAGTACCCAACGGGATGACGCCGCGCAGTTGATTGCCGATGGTAATAGCTCTATTGCCAGTCCCGCTCAAGTTTGGGGTCAGCCGGAAGTGAATGATGACACCAAGTTCTTTGTCAACAGTGCCATTGAACTGAGCGATGCCCTTGAGCTATATGCTTTTGGTAACTATGCCAGCCGCTCTACCGATGGGGGATTCTATTTCCGTAACCCTGAAGATAGGGCAGGGGTCTTTACCTATGAGGAGAAGTATGATTCAAATGGAGATGGGGTTAAGGATAAAAAACTGATCTACCCCCTGATTGGTGATTTAGATCCCAGTAATGGTATTGATAATTGCAAGAACGTCAGTGTCTCAGAAGCTCGCGATCTCGATGAGTGTTTCTCCTTCACCGAAATGTTTCCCGGCGGCTTTACCCCTCGCTTTGGTGGTGATCTGGAAGACTACTCCCTATTTTTCGGTTTGCGTGGTGAGCTTTCCAATGGTATTGGCTACGATGTGAGCGCCAGTAGAGGGCAGAACAAGGTAGATTTCCATATCTACAATACTGTAAATGCCACTATGGGCCCGAATACGCCTACCAGCTTTAGTCCTGGTGGTTATGCGCAAACCGAAACCAATTTTAATATTGACCTGACCAAGGCTACTGAGATTTCCGGCAAGACATTGTATATGGCCGGTGGTTTCGAGTGGCGAGAGGAAGAGTTCGAAATCAATATGGGGGATGAGGCCTCCTGGACGCTTGGGCCTTTGACTGAGCAGGGCTTTATTATTGGCTCTAATGGTTTCGCGGGATTTGGACCGGAAGTCGTCGGTACTTTTGATCGCGATAATATTGCCCTCTATACCGATTTTGAGTTGGAAGCGACCGATAATTTGCGCTTGGGTGCAGCAATTCGTTGGGAAGACTTCTCCGATTTTGGTGATACCTCTAACTTTAAGTTATCGGGTCACTATGTAGTAAACGATAGGTTGGCTCTGCGCTCCACAATCAGCACAGGTTTCCGCGCACCCACGCCAGCTCAGTCAAATATTAGTAATGTGACGACAGCCTTTACCAATGGTCAGCTGGAAAATCTCGGTACTATCCCACCAACTAACCCAATTGCCCAGTTGAAAGGTGGTAAGCAATTACAGCCTGAAGAGTCAGAAAGCTTTACTATTGGTGCCATCATTGCTGCTGGAGATTGGGATATTACCCTCGACTACTTCCAGATTGCGGTAAGCGATCGAATTACCCAGTCAGCGGATCAGCTACTGAGTGATGCCGAGCGCGCGCAGTTGGTGGCTGATGGTATCAGTGGGGCGGATTCTCTGTCGTACTTCCGGTTCTACACCAATGATTTCGACACTAAAACTCAAGGAATCGATTTGGTCGCAACCTATCCATTGGGTGATGCTACAGACCTGAGTTTCGCTGCCAACTGGACAGATACCGAGGTTACGGACTTTAATCCAGACACCATGGATGATATGCGTCATCAACAACTGGAGGATGGTCTTCCCAATATTCGCGGCAATGCCACGGTCTCCCATGCCGGTGATGGCTGGCGCGGGTTAGTGCGTCTGAACTATTACGGTAGTTACTGGGAAGCGCACCTGGACGATTACAGCTTGCCTATCGATGCTGGTGATGAGTGGACAGTGGACATTGAAGGGGCTTACGACTTTAGTGATTCCTTGTCACTGATCGCTGGGGCTGAGAACCTGTTTAATAACTACCCAGACAAAAACCCCTGGTCCGGTGTTGCAGGCGCTGAATACCCAGAGACTGCACCCATGGGCTTTAATGGTGCGCTCTACTATCTCCGTGCACAATATGAGTTTTGACGGTTAAAGTAGCATCTGGGCATGATGTTTGGTTTTGAGTGACTTTGTCACCTGAAGCCAGGGCCCCAAGAAAAGCCCGCAAATTATGCGGGCTTTTCTTTTACATGTCCCAAAGGGAGTTGGTGGCCATTGATAAAGTAATACGCTCTTTGTCCTGAATTTGCTTCAGATCCTCGAAGACTTCTTTGACTTCCATAGACTCTATCGCACCATATACGGCTTCATACAGGCTTGAAAAGTAGCGGTCTACTTCACGTCCTAATTTGTTGATTTCTTTGATCGTGGGAGGATTGCTTAGCGATAGCTTCCGAATAAAGTCATCAGCACTTTCTTCATGAGTATATTGTAACCAGGTCCCCATGACCTTTTGCCGGACAATTTCTCCGTAGTTTGATAAATTTCTTGCCATCCGACGTTCGTGTTCCAACATATGTTGTAAGAGTAGCTGAGTTCGGTAATCCTCAGACTCATCATGTAAATCCTCATAAAGGTCAGCCATATCGAGATGAAATTTTTTTGCATCTCGAATGATTTCAAATGCCTGCTTGAAGGTTTTCATATTTTGCCCTTTGGTACCCAGTAAATGTAATTGGGCAGAAAAACAGGTCGTATATTTTGCGGCCATACCCTAATTTATCTTTATAGTGCATTTATCCAGTTGATCAAGATTTGAGGGAATATTCCAAATAATAATAGTGCTCCAGTCAAGGTTGCTATTAAAAATTGTCCAGAGGTTGCAATTACTAGAGTGCCATTACTGTTGGTTTCGGCAGTTTCATTGCGCTGTACCATGATAAGTAGCAGGCGCAGGTAGTAAAAAAGACCCAGTGCACTCCCGACCACAACACCACCTAAAAGTATCCACATTTGCCCTTCGACCCCCGCTGTGAACACATAAAATTTACCAATAAAACCTATAGTTAATGGAATTCCTGCAAGTGAAAGAAGCATGGCGGCAAAACAGCTAGCTAGCCAGGGTGAGCGCCATAGAAGTCCGCGGTAAAATTCACGGTGGTAGGGGTTTTTTGCGTCTATTAGAAATTCTTGAGGATGTTTTCCGCTAAGAATATTCTCTTCGGTTGCATCAGCTACTAACCCTACAACTGCGAAACCCCCTAACGTAGTAACAATATAAGCTACCAAGTAATAGATGACAGCCTCCGTACCAAAGGTACTTTTACCAATAAGAAACGCCACAATCAAATAACCAATATGACTAATAGACGAGTAGGCTAAAAGACGCTTTATATTGGCCTGCATTAGTGCTAAAAGATTTCCCACTAACATGCTGGCTATCGCTGCGATAGCCAGCATATCAATTAACACTTCGCTCCCAAAGAGATCCAGTGTGTTAAAAAATCGGAGCAAAAATCCTATCACTGCTCCTTTGCCGACAGTTGCAATCAAGGCGGTTGTAGGTGTTGGCGCCCCTTGGTAAACATCTGGAGTCCATATATGAAAGGGAACTAGAGATAATTTAAAGGCAACAGAAATTAGCAGTAAAGTGATTCCGGTTGCAAATAAAGTAGAGCTTTGAGAAAGCTCTGTCATCCTCGAAGCTATGGCATTAAAGTCGAGCGATCCGCTTGCACTATAGATTAGTGCAATACCAAACAAACCAAGGGCTGTGGATAATGCCGAGAGGATCAAATATTTAATGGCGGATTCAAGGGACTGTAACTGCTCCGACTTGGATGAAATTTCCCCAGTCACTGCAAACCCCAGCATTGGGTAAAGCGCTAAGCTGATTAGCTCTAATCCAAGAAAAAAAGTAGCAAAGTGGTTGGCGAAAATAAGTGTGCTAGCCCCCAGCATTGCGAGTAACAATAGGATATAAAATTCCTCGGGATAACTAGCTGAGACTCCTCTCGGATCGCAGCGCAGGCGTAGATAGTTGAATCCCATGATGCTGATGGAAACGGCAGTTAGAAAAAGTAATAGACAGAAGAATAAAGAGGTATGGTCAACAAGTAATAAGGCTGTGACTTGTATAGAGCTAACGTCTCCTAGCAAGTTACCTGTTACCCAGAAGCAAGAGATAATTGCTAACAATAAAGTCAGTATAGTGGTTGCCAATGCTCCGCGATGGCCTCTCCAAAAAGATACCTGTAATAACAAAATAACAATGCCGGCACTTATTATCAGTAGTGGCAGTATTGCTAAGAGTTCCTGCGCGCTCATGGAGTATTATCCTCTATAGAGGTGGGCTCAACCCTGGATGAGTGGACCTGTAAAGGTGAAATCTTGGGGGGGAACTTCTGAAAGCTCAATGCAGACTCAATTTTATTAACGGACATTTGAACGGTCTTATCAGAAATATTGAAAATGGGTTGTGGGTGTAACCCGATAAGTACGAGCAATGCGGCAACCACAAGCAGTGCGCCTGTTTCCCGCACGTTGAGATCTGCTGTGTTGCTCTCTTGGATAGGCTTCTCCAATCGTTTGTTAAGCTTACCAAAGAAGACTCTTTGCATCATAATAAGAGCATAGAGCGCAGCTCCAATAAGGCCGATAGCCGCGAGAGCTGTAAGCCAATGATTGCTGCGGAAACTTCCGACGAGCACCGTAAACTCGGCAACAAAATTACCGAGTCCAGGCAGGCCGAGGGATGCCACTGCAAAAAAAAGAGCGACGGCCGATAGCTTGGGTAGCTTGGACCAAACCCCTCCCAGTTGTTGCATGTCTCTGGTATGGAGGCGGTGCTGTAAAGCACCTACGAGTGCAAATAAAGCGGCAGTACTCAGTCCGTGCGCAATCATTTGCATAACAGCACCCTGTATGGCAATTGTGTCCAGCGCATAGAGGCCAAGTAATACAAATCCCATATGACTAACACTGGAGTAAGCTACCAGGCGCTTCATGTCATTTTGTGCAAAGGCTAGCATTGCACCGTAAATAACACTGAGTGCGCCAATGGTCATTGCAACGGGGGCGAATAATATGGAACTCTCAGGAAATAGCGGTAAATTGAAACGTAATAGGCCGTAAGCCCCTGTTTTAAGAAGAATTGCCGCGAGTAGGATACTGCCCGCTGTTGGAGCCTGTGTGTGAGCATCTGGTAACCAGGTATGGAAAGGTAATGCTGGGAGTTTGACAATAAATGCGATAAAGAAACCAAGCATTAACCAGTAGGCAATGTCAGAGGGTACCTGGGCCTCTAATAATATATTGTAATTGAAGGTCAACTGTCCGGAATTTATGTAGTGAATATAGGCTAAGCCCACAATTGCGATAAGCATCAACAGACTACTTGCCTGTGTGAAAATGAAGAACTTGATTGCAGCGTAGATACGTCGTTCATAGCCCCAAACGGCAATAAGAAAAAGCATGGGAATTAGCATGACTTCCCAGAAAAAGAAAAATAAAAAAAGATCGATAGCGGTAAAAACCCCTGCAACTCCAGCCAGAGTCCATAAGTAATTGAAGTAGAAAAATCCTCGGCGAAACTGGATGTCATTCCAGGTCATAATAAGCCCGAAAATTCCCATCGCAATGGTCAAAGAAAGCATTAAAAAGCTTAGCCCGTCAATAGCGAGATAAAAATCGATGCCAAACCTGGGGATCCATGGTATTTTCAAGCTATCCCACCAAGTATTATCAGTTATAGCTTCTGTTGAAGTGATAAATGAGGAATAGTTTGTGAGAAGTACAGTTGTAAATAAAAGGCTAATTAGGCTTATCCAGCGCCCCCCGGCTTGAAAGTAACGCTCTGCTAGCCAAGCGAGTAGGCCGCCTGCAAACAGTATAATAATGATTGCTAGAAGGGTCATAGAGCCACCAGAAGTGCCAGGAATAGGACGGAACCTACGGCAAAAGTAGCCAGATACCAGCGCACCTGACCATTTTGTGAGGAGCTGAGTAGAGCGTTCAACTGCCGGCTCAGCGTAGCAGTACCTTTGTAGAGGCTGTCAATAATATCGTTGTGATTAATCTTGGCCAGTGATTTAAAAGGTTTTACCAAAAGATGCTCGTAGAGCCAGTCAAAGCCCCATCCGGAGAACCAAAATTGCATAATGGACGAACGTTTCTCGCCAGATTTTTTTTGGTAAATAAATAGCTTCCAGGCGATGGCAAGACCAATTAATGGCATCGCAATAGCGACACCCTCAATCCAGGCTGAGTGATCCTCATCGGGGCGACTGCCAAATACTGCCTGTAGCGGTGGTGCTAATAGGCCACCAATCATTGCCAGTAACGCGAGAATACAAAGAGGTATAGTCATCACAGGTGTATTGGCATCGTTACAGTGTGATGAGGCTGATCCCTCTCGGCCTAGAAACACCAAAAATAATACACGGAAACTATAAATTCCAGTGACTAACGCCCCGAGTATTCCAGCGAGCCATAAAATGTTGACACCCTGGTGAAATTCCCAGGCGCTCAATAAGATATGATCTTTACTATAAAAGCCCGATGTAAAGGGTAGGGCTGCCAAGCAGGCGCAGCCAATGGTAAAGCATATAAAGGTCAGTGGAATTTTTCGGTAGAGCCCGCCCATTGAAAAAATATTCTGCTCGTGATGCAGACTCAAGATGACAGAGCCGGCTGAAAGAAAGAGTAGGGCCTTAAAAAATGCATGGGTTATTAAATGAAAGATTGCTCCAGACCATGCACCCACCCCTAAAGCCAGAAACATATAGCCGATTTGGCTGATTGTGGAATATGCGAGAACCCTTTTAATATCGCTCTGCGCTATTGCACTAAAACCAGCCAATAATAGTGTGAGAGCGCCCACAAATGCCACCGTGGTCATAGCCGTTTCTGATAAAAGATACAAGGGGTGCATACGTGCAATTAGGTATACGCCTGCGGTGACCATGGTAGCAGCATGAATCAAGGCGCTTACTGGTGTTGGGCCTGCCATAGCATCTGGAAGCCAGGTCTGTAGAGGTAGTTGTGCTGATTTTCCTACGGCCCCACCGAGTAATAGTAGGCAGGCGACTGTGACTACTTCGTTATTAATATCAGGACCATCGATCGCAGCGGTAAGTTGTGGAATATTCAGGGTGGAAAATTCATAGAAAAGTAAGAACAGACCTATGGCCATCGCGGTATCGCCAATACGGGTGACGATAAACGCTTTTTGAGCAGCAGCACCATTGGCTGGTTCTTTATACCAGAAACCAATTAATAAGTAGCTGCAAAGTCCAACACCCTCCCAGCCCAAATAAAGTAAGACAAGATTATCAGCCATCACCAGAATTAACATGGCGCATACAAATAGATTGAGATAGGCAAAATATCGGCGAAAATCCGCATCTTCTCGCATATACCCCACTGAATATAAGTGAATCAGGAAGCCGACTCCGGTGATGACCATCAGCATTACCAGAGTCAGCCAGTCAATATAAAAATTAAAGCCCAGCTCTAGGTTATCTACGAGCATCCACTGCCAGAGTGCGATATTGACAATCTCAGATGGGTTTTTCCAGAAAACAGATATTGCCACAATTGCGGTAAATAGGGCGGCAATACCGATGCTGCCTACACCAATGCAGGCGACTGTTCTTTGTGATGGTTCGTGCCGATTAAAGAGTGGAAAAGCAACCAATGTCAGGAAGCCAATCAGCGGTAGAAGCGGTACCCAAGCCAAAAGCCCCTGCATATCAACCTCTCAATTCATTTAGTTGATCAATATCGACAGTGTGTTTACGATGATAGAATTGCAGAACCAGAGCAAGCGCAATGGCTACTTCCGCGGCGGCAAGGGTTACAACAAATATAAACATAACCTGACCATCCGCATTCCCCCAGTGGGCGCCCGCCACTACAAACATGAGTGCTGCAGCATTTGTACAAATTTCCACACTCATCAGCATAAATATGACATTGCGCCGCATCATCAAGCCGGCCAACCCTAAGCAGAAGAGTATGGATGCTAGTAAGACGCCGGCCTCAAGGCCCGGTGCAGTTTCAATTGGCATTGCTCGACTCCCCTGGATTAATTTTTTTGCGTCGAGCAAGGTGGAAGGCCCCCACTAGCCCTGCAAGTAATAACATTGAGGCTAGTTCTACAGCGAGGACATAGTGGCTGAAGAGTGCAATCCCAACTTGTTTGGGGCCTATGTAGTGAAATGTTTGGGTGGAAGAAATTTGTCCATTACTCACTAATAAAATCAGTTGAACGAGTAATAATGCTGAAAGTAGTGCAGGACCAATCCATGTTCTGGGTTGTAGCCAGGCCTGCTCTTGTACAACTGTGGAATCTCCTTGATTAAGCATCATAATCACGAAAATAATCAGCACCATAATAGCTCCGGCATAAATAATCACTTCCAATGCGGCGGCGAGTGGCGCTCCAAATTGGTAGAAAATTACAGCAATCGCTAACAGCGAGGTGACAAGATAAAGAAGGGCATGCACAGCATTGCGATGAAAAATTACCATAGTGGTGGCTGCCACCGCTATAGCTGCTGTGATATAGAAAATGAAGTTCATATGGGCTCCCTCTTATGTATAGCTGTTATTGGTTTGAGAGGTTGCTGCACTACATGATCAGAACTTATGATCAAAAACTACAACCCTTATGCAAGATTCGGACTGTTGGTTGTATTTTTATTGATTTCTATAAGAGGCTATCTTTTTATGGTTAAATGGCTGACTGAAAAAGTGTCCCTGTTTCTTGGGGGTTGCATTTTTTTCGGCTATACAATCTGTCTCTATAAGTTAAGGCTCTTTATGTTAATTGGCTCTGCTTCATTATCAGCCTCTCCCTTATCTTTTCCGGCTATTGCCTTTCCGGCCACCTGGTAGAAACTATAGTCGTGATATTTTCCTGGTCCGTCGATCAAAAGGTCCTCTTTTTCATAAACCATATTTTGCCGATCGTATTCGCACATTTCGAAGTCTGGAGTGAGCTGGATGGCATAAGTGGGGCATGCGTCTTCACAAAGACCGCACATTATGCAGCGGGAAAAATTGATACGGAAATATTCCGGCCGCCACCGGCCATCTGGATCCTCAGTTTTTTGAAGTGAAATACAGTCAGGAGGGCAAGCTACCGCACAGAGATTGCAGGCAACACAACGTTCATCCCCATTGGGGTCGCGACTTAATATAATTCTTCCCCGGTAGCGGGGTGCCAAGTAGGGCTTTTCCTCAGGGTATTGAACCGTTACGTTGCGCCGAAAAAGGTGCTTGAAAACTAGCCACATGCTTCTAATTTGGCTTGCGATCATTTTTCCTCTCCGGTGTTTTTAAGGAAAAACGTAGAAGCTTCTAGGCAGTCCATAGTAGTACTCCAGCAGTTGCTAGCAGATTGGCTAGTGACAAGGGGAGCATGACTTTCCAGCCAAATTTCATCAGCTGATCGTATCTTGGGCGTGGCAATGATGCGCGTAACAGGATGAAAATGGCTACTAATAACGCAGTCTTCAGGCAAAACCAAATAATGGGTGGCAACCAGGGTCCATGCCATCCGCCGAGAAATAAAGTAGTGATTAATGCGGCGATCAGAATAACGGCGAGATATTCACCGACAAAGAACATTCCGAATTTCATGCCTGAGTATTCTGTATGAAAACCTGCTGTCAATTCATGTTCAGCTTCAGGCAGGTCAAAGGGGGTTCTGCGGCTCTCCGCGATACCAGCAATAAAGAAAACAAAAAAGCCTAGAAATTGAGGAACAATAAACCAGAGTTCTGCCTGCGCATTGACAATGTCTCGCAGGTTAAAGCTGCCGGACATCATCACAACCCCCATTAAGCTCAATCCCATAAATACTTCGTAGGATACCGTTTGTGCCGCGGCGCGTAGCCCACCGAGTAGAGCGTATTTATTGTTGGATGCGTAACCACCGAGAATGATGCTGTAAACCGCGATGGAGCTCATTGCCAGTACAAACAGTAGTCCAATATTGAGATCCGCTACACCAATATTTGGTGACATGGGCACAACCCCAAAGGCGATCAACATGGTTGCCATGACTACGGTTGGTGCAAGAACAAAAACTGGGATATCAGCAAAACGCGGAATAAAGTCCTCTTTGAAGAAAAGCTTGATCATATCGGCCATGACCTGCATTGTGCCGAAGGGCCCCACCCGATTTGGCCCTGGTCTATCTTGCCAGAAACCGAGAAGGCGCCGCTCCCCCCAGGTGAGTATTGCAGCCAGTAGTACCGTTACGATAAGTACGCCAAAAATATTTAGTAGTGTGATCCAAATTGATGTACTCATTAGTTCTCAACTCCAGCAATTGAATGAGTCGCGGCAGGCCTTAGAGTGGCATAACCGGGCATCAATGCTGCTAGGGTTTCAAGTCCTGGTAACCCGTACGGTACTCCAATACAACCTTCTGGGGTGGTATTGCACCTTCGTATCTCCGTACGATAGATGCCACTGCTTGTTTCAATATCCACCAGCTCCCCTTCGTTCACGCCGTGTTGCGTCATCTCTTTTGGGTTTATCAATACAAACGGCGCTTCAATAAGTTCAGAAATAGCCATTGACTGATTGCTGAGTTCCTCTGAACCGAACAGACGATAGATGGGCAGCATTTGCATAGAATTGGGTGATTGTGGTGATTTTTCTAAAGTGTTTGTCCAATCCGGTATAGGGTGCCTAGGTCGCTCGATCATTTTTCCTGAAGGACCACCCTTTCGTTCGCCACCAACTTGTTCCTGAAATTTAAAGATTGATTGGTTGGAATTCCAACCTGGTGACCAGATGTTGGCTTGCAGTTGGGTTTTATTTGGATTATGAATGCCTTCCATACTGAAGCTCATCGGAGCGTCAGGATCATTGATTGGCGGTGTTTCAGAAACATGCTCTTGGGCGTGGATCGCAGTGCGACCACTATAGCGGGAACTTTGACGAGCAATCCTAAGTCCATCAATGCGAAAGTTCTCATCTGGACCGAGTTCATCTAGTACGCGCAAAACCCGGAATTCTCTGGCAATGGCGTCGCTGATATCTGTACTGTGTTTCCATTCTTTGAGCACAGAAAGGTTTTCACATGTCTCTGTACAAAAATCCACAGCATTCACCAACCAACGCCAACTTTCCTGAATAAACCCTTTGCCTTCGTAGACGGCATAAAAGCGCTGAGCCAAGCCATTATTGTTTACAAAGGTTCCCTGGGACTCTGCTGTTGCCGATGCGGGAAAAATGCAGTTAGCGCGTTTCGCGGTAGGTGTCAGCAAGGTATCTAATAGAGTAACTTCATCCACTAGTGAAAATAATTTTTCAACGGATTGTTTATTCAATCGCCGATAGAGATCATTTTCCAATATGATCAGACTTGTGGGTATATTCGCCGATCTCTGATCAGTAAGCGTTTGCACAAGTTGTTGTAGATTTCCTTCTGTCCCATTAAAGAGCTGTGTAAGTCCCAGGCTGTTCGCTTCACTGCAAGCCAAATACAGTTTTGTTGGCGTCTTCTTGTCATCACTCAACGCGCGGGATAATTCCGCTACCGCCTGCAGAATGCCTGGATGTTTTCCGGATGTTCCAGAAATTATAAGTGGCTTACCGGCTTTGAGAAGTATCGCTGCTGTGCGTTTCACCATTTCCTGCAGGTGCGGGGGCATCTTCAGATCCGGTACTTTGTAACCGGAGATTTCCTGGGCGAGGGCATGGGTAAACAGTGCAGTTTTTTGCGGTGACTCAAACAGTGTGGCATCGGCAATATCATCGAGATTACTAAGGGCTGTTCCAATAAAGATGATTGGACTGTGCTCTTCCTCCAGCTGTCTTACCGAGGCATCCTGCCACAGGGGAATCTTTAATGATTGCGCAGCTTGTTTTTGACGATTGCGCGCTGCCTGGCGCACGGCAAGGGCAATGCGTGGTGCCGTGTTGTAAATATCTTCACCAATAATTAAAACTGCATCGGAGGTCTCTATTTCTGGTGTGCTGGGGCTTAGAATTCTGTCATCGCTTTGTAAGCTGTTGACCAACTGAAGCACTTCCTGGTCGAGATAATTCAGTCCAGAGTAAAAGTGATCTGCCCCCACTAACTGTCGGAGGGTAAAATTATTTTCTAGTGATGACCGTGGTGAGCCAATACCGATAATTCGCCGTAGTTGACGTTGTGCTGCCGTAATTTGTACCGATAAATTCAAGACAGCATCCCGTGGATTAATTTCCTTGTGTAAGATGTCTTTATTATCGGCGGTAGAACCGATGAGATCTTCATCTCGCACACTAAGCACTTTATCAATGCGTGTGGCGCTATTGACGTACTCATATCCAAAACGCCCACGGTCGCATAGGAAGTAACCGTTGATATCGTGATGGTAGAGATTGGTGATACGCCTCAGAATTGGATCAAGATTATTGCTGGATTCTCGTGCCCCAGGTGCGGTATTGCAGCCCACAGCGCAGTGTTCACAAATTGAGGGAGCGGTTTGCAGGTCCCATTTCCGCACGAAATGTGCACTGAAGGTTTTATCAGTAAACACTCCTGTGGGGCAGACCTCAACCAAGTTACCACTAAAACCGTTCTCAAGCCGCCCATCTTCTTGTCGACCAAAATAAATTTGATGATTTCTCCCAAGGGCCTGTAAATCGTTCCCCCCGGCGTAGTCATTGTAAAATCTGACGCAACGATAACAGGTGATACAGCGGTTCATTTCATGATTGATAAATGGTCCGAGATATTGATTGCGATGTGTGCGTTTGCTACCTCGATAACGGCGCATAGTGTGGCCTGACATTTCTGTCATGTCCTGCAGGTGACACTCTCCCCCCTCTTCACACACGGGACAATCGTGGGGATGGTTGGTCATCAAGTCTTCGATAATTCCTCCACGAAACTCCTTGGCCATCTCGGCATTCACGCTATAAATACCCCCATCCCGGATTGGGGTCATGCAGCTCATGATCAAACGGCCCGATTGATCTTCACTGTCTTTGTATTCGATCATGGCGCATTGTCGACAGGCGCCTATAGAGCCCATTTCGGGGTGCCAACAAAAATAGGGAATATTTAATCCTAGCGTCAGGCAGCTACTGAGTAGATTCTGATCACCATCTACTTGGTATTTTTCGCCGTCTATCGTAATGGTTGGCATCGCTAGTCCATTATTTTTGTACCGGTGTTGTCAGGTTTTATCGCAAACCCTGTGAGTACTATTTGTACGGACAGCACCGGTTGGTAATATGATCAATAAAATCCTGTTCGAACAGTTTCAATGCACTTTGTAGCGGTTCCGCCGCACCAGGGGCCAGAGCACAGAAGGTTTTTCCAGGACCAATCCTTTGACACTGTTCACGTAATAGATCTAGGTCCTCGGGTAAGCCCTCGCCATCTTCAATTCGCTGCAATACTTTGACAATCCATGGAAGACCATCGCGACAGGGGGTGCACCAACCACAGGATTCGCGAGCAAAGAACTGGGATAGGTTTAGTACCAGCCCGACAGGACAAGTTTTATCGTCCAGGACTATGATGGTACCTGTGCCCATACGACTACCAGCTTTGCCGATTACATCGTAATCCATGGGTAGATCCAGATGATCCGGTCCCAAGAAATCCGTGGAGCCGCCACCTGGTAGAAAGCCTTTAAGTCTCAGTCCGTCGCGCATGCCACCGGCATGCTGCTCAATGATTTCCCTGATCGGGGTGCCCATGGGCAGTTCCCAGGCACCTGGGTTCTTAACTTTACCGCTTACCCCAAAAATTTTGCTGCCAGCATCTTGCTCCAGTCCAAGTCCTCGATACCAGTCGATCCCGAGAGCAACCAAGTGGGGGATATTACAGAAGGTCTCTACATTGTTTACCACCGTGGGTTTGCCCCACAAACCGCTCACCTGCGGAAATGGTGGTTTAGCCCTGGGGATTGCACGGCGCCCTTCCAGGGCGTTAAGAAGCGCCGTTTCTTCTCCACAGATGTAATTACCAGCACTGCGGTGAATAAAAATATCCAGGGAAAAACCACTGTCGAGAATATTGATGCCGAGAAGACCTTGGGATTTAGCTTCATTGATAGCCAATTCCAAGCGCTCTGCCGCCAGGTGGTATTCGCCGCGAATAAAAATATAACCAATCGACGCCCCTATGGCATAGGCAGCAATGGCCATACCTTCAAGCAATAGGTGAGGATCCCTTTCCATTAGGAGTCTGTCTTTGAAAGTACCGGGTTCCATTTCATCGGCATTACAGACTATAAATTTTTGCTTCGGTGCGTCCTCACCATGGGGAACAAAACTCCATTTGAGACCGGTGTTAAATCCCGCACCGCCACGTCCGCGAAGCCCGCCATCCTTTACGAGAGTGACAATGTTATTCGGCTCCATGGTGAGTGCTTTACGCCACCCCGCATAGCCATCATTCGCCAAATAACTGGCGATGTCAGCTGCGATATTTTTCCCAGTGATATTTTTAGTCAGTGGATTTGTCAGCATGAAGTTGTTTCTTTTTATCGATTAACGTGTCGATAGTGTCTTCATCGAGATTTCTGTACATCTCCTCGCCCAACATCAATACCGGTGCTTTGTCGCAGTCCCCAAGACAGGGCATTTCCAACAGGGTAAATATCCCGTCCTTAGAGGTTTCACCGGGCTTTATTTCCAGACTCTGGCAAATATGTTTTTGAAGTTGGTCGCACCCCATTACCCAACAACTTGCGCTTTTACATAAGTAAATGACCTCCTTACCGACTGGCTGGCGAAATATCAGTTGAAAATAGGTCGCCACACTTTCCAGTTGGGTTACAGGAATCTTCAGATAGTTTGCAATGGCGTGAATGCTGTTGTCCGAAATCCAGCCCCGATGTTTTTGGACGATTCTGAGTGCTTCTAAACCCACGGAGGATTTTCCTTCATAGTGTTTGGCCTCCTCGTCAATTTCCAATTTTTCCTCATCGGTGAGGATTGCGGAGATTTTGTCTGGATCGCTGTTACTATGCTCCATTACTTCAATTGGTTCCGGTTCTAATAAGCTGGACATTTGCGCCTCCTCTGGCGATAACGTGGAGGCATTGAGAAAATTCTATTGCCGCCCGCTGGTTTCGCGGCCTTATGACATAGAACTGTGAGCTTCACTGGTCCTCTCCGCTTATGTGAGCTTTGGTCACTTTTTTATTAGCGGTCAACGTCAGCCATGACAAAGTCAATACTGGCAATAATCGCAATCAAATCGGCGATTAGCAGTCCCCGAGACATCAATGGAATCATTTGCAAGTGTGGAAATGAGGGCGTGCGTATTCTGGTCCTGTATGAAGTTGTTCCCCCATCACTCACAATTTGATAACTATTTAATCCCTTAGTGGCCTCAATAGGAAAGCACACTTCACCGGCTGGCATTACCGGACCCCAGCTATTGTTTACAAAGTGTTGGATGAGAGTTTCTATGTCCTGCATGGTCCGCCCCTTTCGTGGCGGCGTGGTGAGTGGGTGGTCGGATTTATACGGTCCCGCAGGCATATTTTCCAGACACTGGCGAATAATACGCAAGCTTTGCCACATCTCATCGACCCTCACCCGGCAGCGGTCGAAACAGTCACCTCCATCATAACTGGGAATATCAAATTCAAATTGTTCATAACTACTGTAGGGACGCTTTTTACGTAGATCCCATTCAAGCCCGGTGGCACGTAAGCCGGGACCTGTAACCCCCCACTCCATGGCTTCAGCGGTATTGTAGACACCTATCCCGCGAGTGCGTTTTTGTAGCAGTTTATTCTTGATCACCATGCCGTCGTAGTCGCGTAATCGTGCGGGCATGTAATCAAGAAATTCCCGTACCATTTTATCCCAACCTTCCGGAAGGTCCTGGGCCACGCCACCAATGCGAAACCATGCGGGGTGCATGCGCCCGCCAGTGATCGCCTCAACAATACCAAAGAGTTTCTCCCGGTCGATAAACATATAAAAGACCGGTGACATCTGCCCAACATCCTGGGCAAAGGTGCCAAAAAATACCAGATGGCTGGAGATTCGGAAAAACTCGCACAACATCACTCGGATAATCTGCGCGCGTTCGGGAACCTGAATCCCAGCGAGTTGTTCCAGGGCCATTACGTAGGGCAGGTTATTCATCACCCCACCCAGGTAGTCGATACGGTCTGTATATGGGACGTAAGTGTGCCAGGCCTGACGCTCAGCCATTTTTTCGGCGCCACGGTGGTGGTAGCCAATATCTGGTACGGCATCCACAATCTGCTCACCGTCAAGTTGCAGGGCTATACGAAAAACGCCGTGCACGCTGGGGTGATTGGGCCCAAGATTGAGAAACATAAACTCCGCATCTTCACTGGCACGGGCCATGCCCCAGTCTTCAGGGCGGAACAGCAAAGCCTCCTGCTCCTTGCGTTCCTTTTCTTCAGACAGGCTAAAGGGGTCTACCTCTGTGGCGCGGGCATGGTGATCTTTGCGCAGGGGATGCCCTTTCCAAGTTGTTGGCATCATGATCCGGCACAGATTTGGATGGCCGTCAAAGTGGATTCCAAAGAGGTCCCAGACCTCTCGCTCATACCAGTTGGCGTTTTCCCACTCAGCAGAAATTGATGGGAGTGAGAGGTTGGCTTCGGGCAGTGCTATCTTGATGCGAATAAACAAATTTCGGGTAAAAGACAGGAGTTGATAGACCACCGTGAAGTCGCTACTGGGTTGTTTTTCCGGTCCTTCGCCCCGGTTTACTCGCAGCCGCTCATCGATGGCGCTGATGTCGTAGAGCATGGCGAATGGGCGAGAAATTTCCAGCTTAAGGAAGCGCAAAAGAGGAATTAAGGATTGGGTATCAACCCACAGGGTTGGCATGTCCCCGCTGTCGGGCTGCAGCCAGTAGTTATGGAAACGATACTCCTGGTCGAGATTCCGTAGGAATACACCAGCCTCCTTGCTATAGGCCGTTTCACGATGCACGCTCTTCGCTATAACGCCAGTCATCGGTTTTCCCGTTGTTATTGTTTTGTATGAACAGTTAAAGTGCAGTTAGACCGTATCTGGCGCACGCAATATTTCTGTGCGCATCCGTTCCTCCCGGTGTAAATCACGCTGGCTCTGTTTAGGAATCTGCCTGGTACCCTGTTCATCTACAACCCAGCTGAGACTTCTGCGCTCAGCTGCGACCGATTTTTGTAGAAGGGTGAGGCCTTGCAACAACGCCTCGGGCCGGGGGGGGCAGCCAGGGACGTATACATCGACGGGGAGGAATTTATCGACGCCCTGTACAACGCTATAAATATCGTACATGCCCCCTGAGTTGGCGCAGGAACCCATGGAAATTACCCAGCGAGGCTCAATCATTTGTTCATAGAGGCGCTGGATTACCGGGGCCATTTTCAAAAATACCGTACCGGAGATAACAATCAGGTCTGCCTGTCGTGGTGTTGCACGGATAACCTCAGCACCGAATCGAGAAATATCGTGTCGGCTGGTAAACGCAGTGGCCATTTCTACGTAGCAGCAGGAGAGCCCAAAATTAAATGGCCAAAGTGAATTGGATCGGCCCCAGGCGACCAGCTCTTCCAGCTTACCGAGTAAGATATTTTTCTGCAGTTCCTCTCCCAGATCTTCGCTTTTCTCCTGGTGGGAGTCGGTGGCGATTACCTTTTCGGCTTTACTCAGCTGCCAGCGCATGATTTTTTCCAGTCAGTCTTTTATTGATGATTTTTATGGTCGCTCAGGCTCTTCTGATGACCACCCCATTCCAGGGCGCCCAAGCGCCAAAGGTAGATCAATCCCACCAACAGAATCACGATAAAAATAGTGGCTTCTATAAAACCGAGTAGCCCGGTTTCGTAGAACGCAATAGACCAGCTAAAGAGATAGATAGCCTCCAGATCAAAAACAATGAATAAAATGGCAACAAGATAGTAGGCGACTGAAATACGTAGGCGTGCGCTACCCTGTGAGATAATCCCCGACTCGAAGGGCTCATCGGTTGCAGGATCTCGGCGTTTTTGCCCGAGGAAATAAGATAGGCTGAGCATCAATACGATGAGAGCGATTACAGCGGCACAGTAAACGATGAGTGGCCACACTTCTGGATTGAGTTGCTCTGGGTAGTTCAACTTCCTTTTCCCCGCTGTTCTGCCGGGCCCTGGCCCGAGTGGATCATCGATACCGCAGTGAAAATCACTGAGTTAATTTTGATGGGAAACGTTTCTGGAAAATGAAAATAGATTGAATAAGGAATTTTTATTTTTTGGCTCTGCATCTGTTGTAGGGAAAACACTGTAATCCCAACGCGCTTGTCTGGCCGTTTACTGTTTATAAGACCTTGCGGCAGATTGCGCCAGTTTTGCGTTGGACCGTTTATTTATTACGGTTTATGTTTTTATGAGGGGAGATTCTGTAAAAATTAACGACAGTGAGATTGGTGGTCTAGGTATGGAGTTGAGATAAAATGGACGAGACAAAAAACTGAAGGAAAAAAGTAGCCGAAGCTAAACAGGCCAAACTAAAAAACTGGCAGGATGGAACAGGGAGTTGAGCCCCCTGTTCCGGTGTCATCCGGTTAATGGAATGAACCTTGGTTACAGATTGCTGATTTCCACTAACTGTTGCTACAGGCGATCCTAGGCATTTTTCATTTCTGTGAGTCTGTCTTTTTCTTTGGCAACGACGTCGGTCGGCACCTTGTCGACAACCTTTGGATTGTTCAGTTTGCCCTCGACCCGTGACAGATCTTTTACGAGCTTGTTGATTTCCTTTTGCAGGCGTGCGCTTTCGGCCTTGACATCGATTAGGCTGGCCATGGGTACCAGCAGTTCCATATCGCTCACCAGGGCGGTGGCGGAGGCTGGAGCGTTCTCACCGGCTTCCAGCCAAGTGATATTTTCCAGACTAGCCAGTTTGGTCAGAAGACTTTGCGCTTGGTTCAGCAACTCGTTATCTCGTGAGGAGCCGCCACGTAAAATCAGAGGGATTTTCTTAGCGGGGGAAATATTCATTTCTCTAGGGATATTACGCACCCCTTCGATCACCTGCTTCGACCAGGCAATGGCCGCTTCCGCCTCTTTATCGACTTTGTTGGCGTTGGACTCCGGGTGGTGCAGCAGCCTGATGTTTTCGCCCTCGGCGCCAGCCAGGGTTTTTACGCGCTGCCAGATTCCCTCGGTGATATAGGTCATCAGCGGGTGCGCCAAGCACAAAATGGTTTCCAGTACGCGGATCAGGGTGCGGCGGGCGCCTTTCTTAACTGCGTAGGAGGCGTTCTCGACCCAGACAAAGTCACATAGCACCCAGATCATGCTTCTCGCGCACAGCCTCTTCCTGCGGTTGCTTTCGCTGTCGTACTAGGCGGGGATGTGGTGGACCCACCACAGCTGACGGGAAATACCCCAGTCCTGGATATCGCGTATCCAGGAGAAATCCATGTTTTCGTAGTTTTCGGGATGAACTCAACGCGGCCATCTTCAATTGCGACGATGGCCTCACAGGTCAGGGGCTGGGTTTTTACATACTGCCTCAATAACTTGCAGCTGCAACGCTGCGAAGTGTAAGTTGTCGGGCGCCGAAGGCGCGTAGTTGGTTGGGTTGATACGCCCATAAGGCTTAGCCTGGAGGCGAGGTGACCAAGGGCACCGAAGCCGGGTGATCTAACGGGCGGAGTCAATGAGGCAGTTGTGTAGTGAAAGCTCACGTTCTTATCTGGGGAGATCTGTTTAACTTACTGCTATGAAGCTGTCAGAGTGGCCGCTGACTCAGAAGTAGCGCATTGCCATGATACTCTACTCAAGTGAAGAGCTGCTCGGCACAATCGTTGGGTAGAGATTCATACCTAATAGGAGCCGCCCATTGCGGACCCGTATGATGGGTGGCGTAGGGGCCGGTAGCTAGAAACCACCGGCCCCCCGATTTAGGACATTAAATACCCTCTCATTACTCTTCTTTCTCTAAGTGCCTACGAGCTACGCCTATAAAAAAGCGCTTCCATATTTTGGTTGATTCATCGAACGTTAGAAACTCCTTCACTACCGAACCATCGGCTTGCCGTGAATAAACTCCCCTTATGGCAGATACAGGTTCACCATTATTCGGATAGATGCGACCCTCTAATACAAAATCACCGTTTTCAACTAAACCACCAGAGTAATCTATATGATAGCGAGGGCTCATCCATACTTGTCGCCACTTTCCGGTAGCAGGATCCACAAAATTCATCCCTGTCCCAGTACCACCGAATAATGTCGACCAGTCTTCATGGATAAGGCAGCCTTGCTCTTTTTTAGAATAAACTTGATCAGCGATTTTTTTTCCATCCATCGTAAAAAAATCCCAGCGGCCAACCAAAAAATCCAGGTCGCGGTATGGTGAACGATTTTCACTGCAGACGGGTGTCTGAGATTGAATTTTCGATTTAGGGAGAGAGTTGCCGAATACTATAGTTGTATATAGAAAAAGAAATATTGAAATTACAATGCTTGCTGTTCGAGCTAATTTATTCATTATACCCTCATATTTATGCCCTAATGCCTCAACAACCGGCTGGCGGTATGCCGGTCCGACGCCAAAGGCACGTAGTTGATTGAATTGGTACGCTTAGTATGGGCGTGGACTAATGGGGTAAAAGTCTCCTATAGGTGGATCACTATTTAATGGATTCCATTAAATGCTAACTACTAGTGAATGGCAACTGCAATGTCGCGAGGTCTTGTGGGGAGGAAGCCGCTAGCAAAGCTACGAGCTGGCGAATAGAAAAATTCTATAAAGCTTAGCCTGGAGGCGAGGTGGTCAGGGATACCGAAGCCGGGTGATCTAACAGGTAGAGTCAAAGATGCAGTTGTGTAGTGAAAGTTCATGCTCTTAACTGGGGAGGTCTGTTTAATTTACTACGGTGAAGCTGTCAGGGCGATAACAGACTCATATATAGGCTTAACCAGTTCGAGACTATCGTTAAGTATATGGATAGGGAGCGGCCTATTACGCACCCCCGCGATGGCTGGTGTAGTAGCCGGTAACTAGAAACTGCCGGCTACTCGATTTGAGCTGCTCAACAACATTGCCAGAGGAACTTACCAATCGTTCCCTCTTTATTTATGAATGCGTATGAAACACCGGAGTCTCCAAAATTGATACTAAATGGAACTGCACAGGAATCTAGCTGCATAAGAAGTGACCAGTCGTCCGCATTTCCGGGAAATTCGTCACCTTGTAGAAAGCTAGGTGTCCCACTAATTTTATTTCCTCCCAGTTTATTACAGTATTTTTCATAGTCCTCGTCAGCTAGGGCTAAGCGTTCTGCTTCTGGAATGAACTCTGGGTCTTTTGAGGCTGAAAGATCAACAGCTAATTCGATGTCTATTGGGTAAAGACCAGTTTTCCCCTTTACTTCAACATAGTTCTGTAAAGTTGGTCCAGTGGTGATATTTCGTACCTTAATTTGAGGCTTACCACCCGGTTGAATAATTACTGCATTCTCGCCACCATCTGGTTCCCATGTTCCATCAACGTACTCATCATCATCTGTCATGAAGATATAGGCCATTTTTCCCTCACAGCCTGGAAATAGATCATTTGTAAGTTTGATCTGACAAATAAAGCGCATGGGAGAATCCATTTCAGAGCTTATTGGCCATTGAGCTTCCTCAAGCCAATTGGGCTGACCGCCAAATTTTGTAACAACATCAGAAATCGGTAATTCAGTTACTTTGAATTTTATTGTATTCCGAGTAATCATACTTATCCTTGTGTACTCTAAACCCTTGCTAATAGGCAGCTGAAATTCAATGTAGGCTGTCTCGTGGAAGCGGAACGGAGTGTACTTGAGCAACTTGGTACGCCCGACGTGGGCGTGAACTAATGGGGTGAAAGTCCCCTGTAGGAAGATCACCGTTTAATGGGCGCCATTAAATGCTAACTACTAGCGAATGGCAACTGCAACACCGTGAGGTCTTGTGGGGAGGAAGCTGCTAGTAAAACTACGAGCTGAAGAATAGGAACATCCTATAAGGCTTAGCCTGGAGACGAGGTGGCTAAGGACACCGGAGCCGGGTGATCTAACGGGTAGGGTAAATGATTCGATTGTGTAGTGAAAGTTCACGTTCTCATCTGAGGAGATTTGTTTATCTTAGTGGTGTGTCCGTTGTTGATGGGTAGGATCACTCCGCTAGCCACCATCGTGGGGGTAGAGTAAAAAGTGGTGGAACACAGCAGCGCCTCGGTCAGTAATGACCAAGATGATTAAATAGAAGTTAGCCGACGGTATACTAGCCAAATGCCAAGATTAATACCTTGGAAACGGCGAAGGTCTGAACCCTAAATCCACGAGTTAAAAGACAGGACTAGCCTACCGATATGTTTCCAGTCCGATAAAGTTGAGGTAGCGCACTGCCATGACACTCAACTCAAATGTAGAGATGCTCGATACTATCGTTGGGCAGAGATTCATAACGGATAGGGTGTCGCACATTGTGGACTCGCTGATGGGCGGTGTGGGGGTCGGTAGCTAAAAACTACCGGTTACCCGATTTAAATGCCTCAATCTGTGCCGCCGCCATCCATACCATGTGAACCGCCACCAAAGTCAGAGCCAACAGATACAACATCGTTACTACTAAAGTTTGCATTTACGTAAAAATGAAGATTTCCTACTTCTCCACGCATTGCACCGTAATCACACACCTCACCAATTTGATGATGATATGCATCAAATTCCTTCTTTGAGCAAAAAATTGAAATCGCGTAACAGGTATAAATAATTGAGAGCCCTGACCTCTCAATCGTAGCCCTTACTTGTTTTGGGCGATACCTTTTAGATTTCCCATAATCTTTCGCTAGTAACCTAGGCAATTTCCGCAAGTACGATTTTATCGCTCTATTTCGTTTTATTCTTCGGATGAACTGCATTTCGTCTTCCTTGTGCGCATTTAACGCCTTGCCAAGCGGCGGCCCTGTAGGGTCGTCGCGTTTGGGCAACTTGTTATGTATTGTATTATCTGTATTGTAGGCACGATTTTAATTTTTATTGAAATCAATGTTTACCCTTAATCTTGGTAACTATCTCGTTAATTAATTCAGCAGGTAATAACGATTTAGACAAGTACTGCTGCCCCCCAGATTTGGCCACCAAAATAAGCCCTAAATCGGTTTCAATAATACGCTCGATATCTGCCCACAACAGAGCTGTTATCGTATAAGAATTCTGTGTTTGGATTCCATCCTTATCTATGGTTAATTTCACTTCACTACCGGCACTTTTCCCAAGCATCTGCCGTGCTAACCACCAAGCTCGTCGAAATCGAATGTGAATCAGTTCCAGCACGCCTAATGCAATTAACATGCAACTTGCGATCTTAGGTTGCTCAGTAAATAACAGTAATCCCGCACCAGAAGATAATAATAATGTAGGAAGAAGATAATTGGGCTTAACGTTTTTCCCATAGGGTAGAGACTGATCATAGCATTCGGCAAGGTAATTTCTAGATAAGGTAAATTGAGTGTTAAAAGGCTGCATAAAAACAACTTATTGTATCTGGTAAATTTGTCGTATCACTACAGTGAGTGTCAGGATGATTCTTTAAGCTAATGTCAATTACTCCACATCTCTCAATAAGACCTCGACTTAGCCCCACATAATTCCTTTAGCAACGGCAAATTACGGAATCGAAGGCGTAGTAATTTGTCCGCTTGCCTAAATTTGGTACGCCCAGCATGGACGTGAACTAATGGGGTGAAAGTCCCGTGTAGGAAGATCATCGTTTAATGGGCGCCATTAAATGCTAACTACCTGCGAATGGCAACTGCAATACCGTGAGATCTTGTGGGGAGGAAGCGGCTAGCAAAGCTACGAGTTTACGGACAGAAACATCCTATGTGGCATAGCCTGAAGGCGAGGTGGCCAAGGTCACCGAAGCCATATGATCTAACGGGTAGGGTCAATGATGCAGCTGTGTAGTGAAAGTTTACGTTCTTATCTGGGGAGATCTATTTAGCTTGCTGCTGTGAAGCTGTCAGCGTGGCTGCTGACTTATAAGTAGGCCCAACCCATTAGCCACCATCGTGGGGTAGACAAAAATGGTGAGACATAGCAGCGCCTCGGTCAGTAATGGCCGAGGTGATTAAGCTGAATTCAGCCGACGGCATAGCAGCCAAATGCCAAGACTAACACCTTGGACAGGGTGAAGACCTGAACCTAAATCCACGAGTTGTAAGACAGGGTTAGCCTGCCGATATGTTTCCGGTTGGATAAAGTTGAGGTATCCCACTGCCATGACACTCAGCCCAAATGAAGAGCTGTTCGATACTATCGTTGGGTAGATATGTATAAAGGGTAGGGAACCTCCCATTGCGGACCCGCACGATGGGTGGTGTGGGGGCCGGTAGCTAGAAACTACCGGCTACCCGATTTATGCTGTTAACTATCTTACAGCGACTTTACATTGTTGGCGCACGGCCCTTTTTGGCCTTGCCCCACAACATATTCTACTTTTTGCCCCTCCTCCAGAGATTTGAAACCACTCATTTGAATTTCTGAATGGTGAACAAATAGATCTTTGCTTCCATCATCCGGAGTAATAAAACCAAAACCTTTGTCACCATTGAACCACTTTACCGTACCTGTACTCATACTAAATATGACTCTTTTTAGGTGATTGCTATTACCTATTTTCGTTATCACCATCACGAAAAAGGTGTCTTAACTATATTTACACATTCACCCAGCACACGGGTGGCCGAAACAGAGCGAAGCGACGTGTAGGCCTTCCTGCCCGTTTTTTTGCTTGGCTAACGTGCTGCTGCTTGGTTCTCCCAGTATGGGCGGGAACTAATGGGGCCCATTAAATGCTAACTACTAGCGAATGGCAACTACAATACCGCGAGGCCTTGTGGGGAGGAAGCCGCTAGCAAAGCTACGAGCTGACGTACAGAAATATCATACAAGGCCTAGCCTGGAGGTGAGGTGGCCAAAGACACCGAAGCCATGTGATCTAACGGGTAGGGTCAATGATGCAGCTGTGCAGTGAAAGTTCACGTTATTATCTGGGGAGATCTGTTTAGCTTGCTGCTGTGAAGCTGTCAGCGTGGCCGCTGACTCATAAATAGTCCCAACTCGCTAGCCACCATCGCGGGGATAGAAAATAAGTGGTGGAACACAGCAGCGCCTCGGTCAGTAATGGCCGAGGTGATTAAGCTGAAGTCAGCAGACGGCATATTAGCCAAATGTCAAGATGAATACCTTGGACAGGATGAAGGCCTGAACCTAAAATCCACGGGTTAAAAGACAGAGCTAGCCTACCGATGTGTTTTCAGTCGGATAAAGTTTAGGTAGTGCGCTGCCATGATACTCAACTCAAATGAAGACCTGCTCGAGATTATCGTTGGGTAGAGATTTATTACGGATAGTGTAAGGGTCGGTAGTTAGAAGCTACTAAGGCATTAGCCAAAATTGGTGTCCATCATCTCTCCATCGTAGTCGAGAAGGTATGAGTTAAATTTCTTGTATAGCTGAGACAGTATGGCCTTGTTGCCAATAATGTCCATGCCTCGAACATCATAAGGCCAAACTTCAACTCCTTTAGTTAGTTCAAAGAGGTAGATGTTTACTAGCGGACATGGCTTGATGCCTAAGCCTTGCGCCATGCTACACCAAAGTAGCTTCTTCAGACTTGATTTGGGTAGCTTTATCGCAATTGTATGCCAGTAATCTTCACTTTCCCCCTCAATACAGCCTTCATCTACCGCTACATGCTCAAGCCAGTGCTCTTTCTCTTTCTCGGGAAATAATCCAATATCTCTAAGTTCACGAAAAGTGGAGATAGAAGAAACTAGGGGTTTGTCACTAAAGATACGGTAACAGGCAACAATCTCTTTATCGAACACTTCTTCACATATCTCGTGAGATTTACGTAATGCTAAGTCAAATTGATCGAGCCAATCTCCACCTAAGGAGAGCTCAAAACGAAGACCTCCTTCGTGGATATAGAACAAAGGTCTTTCGAAAGCTTTTCCGGAAAATTGAGACTGGATAGATTCTCGAATATTCATTGTAGCCTTAACGCCGTCATAACCGGCCGGAGCACACAGTGTGGAGGTCCAGGCAGCTTTGCTGGCAATGGTTGATGGCCCTGGTAGGCCCAGCATGGGCGTGGACTAATGGGGTGAAAGTCCCCTGTAGGAAGATCACCATTTAATGGGTGCCATTAAATGCTAACTATTCGCGAATGGCAACTGCAATACTGCGAGGTCTTGTAGGGGGAAGCGGCTAGTAAAGCTACGAGCTGATGAACAGAAGCATCTTATATGGCTTGGCCTGGAGGCTAGGTGGCCAAGGACACCGAAGCCGGGTGATCTAACGGGTAGAGTCAATAATACCGTTATGTAGTGAAAGTTCACGATCTTATCTGAGCAGATCTGTTTAGCTTGTTGCTGTGAAGTTGTCGGTGTGGCCGTTGATTCAGAAGTAGCGCACTGCCATGACACTCAACTCAACTCAACTCAACTCAACTCAAGTGAAGCGCTGCTCGACACTATCGTTGGGCAGAGATTACGGATAGGAACCGCCCATTGCAGACCCGCACGATGGCGGGTGTGGGGGCCGGTGGCTAGAAACTACCGGCTACCCGGTTTATATGACTGTAAGCGTCATTTGGTAAAATTTATCATCTTCATTTTCTGTGAAAAACCCTAGGCGACCATAAAGTCTATATGCTGGACTACGTTTAAATACTCGTAGATCAATGAACCCTAGATTTTTTTGCCTTGCAAGCTCGGTTACTTTAGAGATAACTAAAGCGCCTAACCCATTGTTTTGTTGATTAGATACAATTTGAATATCTCGTAGTTGACAGCGATTGTTTTCAAATGAGAGTCTAACAATCCCAAAAACTCCATCATCATTCACTACATCATAATTCTCAAGATTTTCAATTGCACTGCGTACATCTGATAAAGTCCAGTCAACGCCATACATGCCATAGTACTCCTGCATGTTGGCAAGAGTAAGTTTTGCAGATTTATCCAAGTCTTTGGTTTTAATAAATTGTATCATTGGTCAAGTCATAACGTCTCAAACACCGGGCGTCGCGACAGTGGCGTCCGAATGATTTAACTTATTAGAAGTGAAGTGGTCAGCAATTTGAGCTTCCACTTCTTTTCTACAAATCTCAATTACTTTATCGCCCACCTCGTCATTGAATGAAGATTTAAATATGCATTGAATAAATACGCCTTTTTCACCAGAACTAAAAGACACATTTTTGTAGCGAAGACCTAAAAATTTACTTAAATCTTGATCTTGGAGCTCTACAACTTCTTTTTGAATTTGATGATGTAAATTGCCATTCCAGACAAGGTTAGCTATGACAGGGGCGGCCTTGAGGTTCTCCTCATGATTCTGACCTCCCTCAACTTGAATAGTATAATTCTTTGAAGTGGATACTTCGCAAGCACCAAGAAAAAGAACGGTTATTAATAAAATGGCTCTCATTTGAAACTCCTTACCTCTAACGCCTAAAGCATCTGTGGCAAAACCAGAGCGAAGCAGCGGTTTTGACATCGGGTGCCTTTACTTGATGAGCCCAACATGGGTGTGGACTAATTAGGGTGAAAGTCCTGTGTAGGAAGATCACCGTTTAATGGGCGCCATTAAATGCTAACTACTAGCGAATGGCAACTGCAATACCGTGAGGTTTGTGGGGAGGAAGTTGCTAGCAAAACTACGAGCTGACGTACAGAAACATCCTATAAGGCTTAGCCTGGAGGGGAGGTGGCTAGGGACAGCGAAGCCGTGTGATCTAACGGGTAGAGTCAATGATGCAGCTGTGTAGTGAAAGTTCACGTTCTTATCTGGGGAGATCTGTTTAGCTTGAAGCTGTCTGTGTGGCCGCTGATTCAAAAGTAGGCCCACCCTGCTAGCTACCATCGTGGGGTGGACAAAAGTGGTGGGGCATAGCAGCGCCTCGGTCAGTAATGATCAAGGTGATTAAACAGAAGTTAGCCGACGGCATAGTGGCCAAATGCCAAGATTAATAACTTGGACACGATGGAGGCCTGAACGTAAATTTATGAGTTAAAAGACTGGGCAGCTTACTGATATATTTCCAGTCGGATAAAGTTGAGTTGGTTCTCTGCTATGTCACTCAACTCAAATGAAGAGTAGCCGGTAGCTAGAAACTATCGGCTACCCGATTTAGCTATGTTTTCATGCATCAGTGTAAATATCAAAAAAAGATCCAAAAATTTGAAGAACAAATCCAATTAGTAAAAAAACGACACCAAGTATCTTTAGACGTTTTTCGGGCGTGTATGAAACACCAGCTACTGGCTCGAATACAAGGCTACCAAACAACCATGTAATAGGAATTATTGTTACTGCTACATATACGTACAAGTAGTATTTGATGGCATTGAAAGAGTTCGAGTCAAATAGACTATTAGCATCTTCTGCACCAATATTTACGATCATGAAAGCCATAATGTAACCGCCAGTTAGAGCTGCAGGAAATACGCCCGAAAAAACTATTATAAATAGTGAAAGTTTATGGGCTATATGATATTGAATCTCTCTAGGAGCAAGAATAGCGTATGACAATATTGATACAGAAATTATATCGTACAGTAGCCCAGTAAGATTCAGTAGTTTATGGGCTTGTAAATTCTCAAGGCTGTTAAAACTATAGCCTACGGCTAAACCCACAGAGATGCTTACGCCGTATACAAAATTCACCAAGTTGTTGATTGTGAACATCCGCTTCACTCCCCTGACATAGCTAACACTTAAAGCACCGACGCAGCTTTACCACGTCCGGTGCCTTTATTTGGTACGCCAAGCATGGACGCGGACTAATGGGTGAAAGTCCTCTGTAGGAAGATCACCGTTTAATGGACGCCATTAAATGCGAACTACTAGCGAATGGCAACTGCAATACCGTAAGGTCTTGTGGGGGGAAGCCGCTAGCAAAACTGCGAGCTGGCGAACAGAAACATCTCATAAGAGTTAGCCTGGAGGCGAGGTAGCCAGGGGCACCGAAGCCGGGTGATCTAACGGATAGAGTCAATGATGCAGTTGTGTAGTGAAAGTTCACGTTCTTATCTAGGGAGATCTGTTTAGCTTGCTGCTGTGAAGCTGTTAGTGTGGCCGCTGACTCATAAGTAGGCCCAACCCACTAGCCACCATCGTGGGGTAAACAAAAATGGTGGGACATAGCAGCGCCTCGGTCAGTAATGACCAAGGTGGTTAAACAGAAGTCAGCCGACGGCATAGTAGCCTAATGCCAAGATGAATACCTTGGACAGGGTGAAGACCTGAACCTAAATCCACGAGTTAAAAGACAGGGGTAGCCTAATATGTTTCCAGTCGTATAAAGTTGAGGTGGCGCACTGTCATGACACTCAGCTCAAATGAAGAGCTGCTCGATACTATCGTTGGGTAGAGATTCATTATGGATCGGGAGCCGCCCATTGCGGACCCGCACGATGGGTGGTGTGGGGGCCGGTAGCTAGAAACTACCGGCTATCCGATTTAGGTGGGGAAACTAAATGCGAAGCGCTACCTTTTTTTGATAGCGATAGATTGAATTTGTTTTAAATCCACAGATTGCTTCTCAGATTTCTGAAAGGTATACAGAAGTTTTTCATAAAACAGTAAATCTTCTTGAAGATCCATTCTTTCATCATCATCTGTTTCTTCAGATTCAATATCTAGCTTCAAAAGACCAATATAGCCTTCCAAGGCTGATCGGATATATGATATTTCTTTATAAGATAATTCTCTTAACTCACTCATACCTTTCTCATCTGTGTTCCGATTTCACTTAGTTTATCAGTGAATTCTGATAATTTCATGCTGTATGCAGGCTGGAAGGCATAGTGAAAATGCCCATGTGCGTCAGGCTCAACATCCTTGGCGATAAGAATTCCCTCTGGTATAACGACATTCTTTGGCACATAATACCAACAGTCATTTTTTCCCATTTTAAGTTTTGGGCTCATAGCATCAAATAAAGAGACACCACCTGATTTTTCTAATACATAAAGCTCATCGTTTTCTTTGAAGGTGATTATTTCATTCCTCTTCGAGGTTTCAATCCCCGTTCTTTTATTAACACTCTTCATTGGGCGGCTATCTTCATGATGCCTTAATCTAGTTATTCTTGTAGTATCATTTTTTCCCATTCGATAAATCATTCGTTTATCAAGTTGCTTTAGATAAACAACCGGTTTAGCTATCCGATGTTGCTCCCTAAATTTAGACATAGCTTCATGTCTAGTTAGTGTAGTTTCCAATATCACTATTTTTTCCTTGTTATATTGTTGATGACGTGATTGCCTAACGAGCCGGCGGCAAAGTCGTCAGATTGTGCGCTTTGGTACGTCCAGTATGGGCGCGGACTAATGGGACGGAAGTACCCTGTAGGAAAATCGCCATTTAATGGATTCTATTAAATGCTAACTACTAGCGAATGGCAACTGCAATACCGTGATGTCTTGTGGGGAGGAAGCCGCTAGTAAACTACGAGCTGACGAACAGAAACATCCTATAAGCCTTAGTCTGGAGGCGAAGTGGCCACGAACCCTGAAGCTGGGTGGTTTAACGGGTAGAGTCAATGATGCAGATGTGTAGTGAAAGTTTACTCTCCTATCCGGGGAGATCTGTTTAGCTTGCTGCTGTGAAGCCGTCAGTGTGGCCGGTGACCGATAAGTAGGCCCAACCAGCTAGCCACCATTGCGGGGATAGATGAAAGTGGTGAGACACAGCAGCGCCTCGGTCAGTAATGGCTGAGGTTATTAAGCTGAAGTCAGCCGACGGCATAGTAGACAAGTGCCAGGATTAATATCTTGGACATGGTGAAGACTTGAGCCTAAATCCATGAGTTAGAAAACAGGGTTAGCCTACCGGTATATGTCCAGTCGGATATAGTTGAGGTAGCGCACCGCCATGACATTAAACTCAAATGAAGAGCTGCTCGACACTATCGTTGGGTAGAGATTTATTACGGATAGGGAATCGCCCATTGCGGACTAGCAAAATGGTTGGCAGCTTAAAGCTGCCAACTACTCGATATGTCTTATTTCTTGACTTTGTGTTCCCTTATTATCTCACCTGTTTCAGAATTCTTTATAATAAATTTTATAGGCTCAAATTTTTTCTCTTCTCGCATACATTCAATATATTTCTCCTGAAGGCTATTAATAGTCTTAATCTCAGTCGGTTTCTCCAGAGTCATATATTCTTTCGAATAATCTTCATATGTTTTGGGGTTACCCTTAGACTGATAAGAGGGGGTATCACTTTCAATTGGGATAGATAAAGCCGCACTGGCCAAATTAAATGATCCATTAATGCCTAAACGCAGAGATAATCTATTTTTAATATATTCAGACATGTGTTTGGTGGATATTCCGTTTAGCTTTGATCGATCATGTACAAATATGTCATTAATTTTGACCCCGTCAGCGTAAACAGTATTTTCACACTCCTTCTGGGCCTTTAAATATTCTGGATGTTTACTAGTCACCTCGCCAAATACAGGATTGAATTGTATACTTTCATATGTATTTTTTACTGGCTTAAATGATTTTTTCAACTCGGTTGAAGCACACCCAGCTAGCCCCAGAAAGGATATTACTAACACCACATTCCTAATAATCACAACTCTTCAATCTCCTGAGATATCATGCCCTGTACAAGGGTAGGCAGATAAGCGGTAGCGTGGCTGTACCAGCGACCAAGTAGAGTGGTTGGTGCAGTTTGGTATGCCTAGCATGGACGCGGACTAATGGGGAAATTCCCCTCTAGGAAAATCACCATATGATGGGCGCCATTAAATGCTAACTATTAGCGAATGGCAACTGCAACATTGTGAGATTTTGTGGGGAGGAAGCCGCTGGCAAACTACGAGCTGACGAACAGATACACCCTATAAGGCTTAGCCTGGAGGCGAGGTGGCCAAGGGCACCGAAGCCGGGTGATCTAATAGGGAGAGTCGATGATGTAGTTGTGTAGTGAAGGCTCACTTCTTATTTGGGGAGATCTGTTTAGCTTGCTGCTGTGAAGCTGTCAGCGTGGCTGTTGACTCATAAATAGGCCCAGCCCGCTAGCCATCATCGTGGGGATAGGCAAAAGTGGTGGGACATAGCAGCGCTGCAGTCGGTAATGGCCAAGGTGATTAAACAGAAGTCAGCCAACAGCATAGTAGCCAAATTCCAGGATTTAAAAGACGGGGCTAGCCAACCGATATGTTTCCAGTCGGTTAAAGTTGGGGGCGCGCATTGCCGTGACAATCAACCCAAGACTTGCTCGACAACTTCGTTGGGTAGAGATTTATTACGGAAAGGGAGCCGCCCAATAACGACTCGCGCGATGGGTGGTGTCAGGAGCGGTAGCTAGAAACTATCGGCTATCCGATTTAGTGCATTTATTCCTCATCTGACATGTCGTAACACGATATAGCAAAATCTACATCAAGTTTTGCTATTGACGACAACTCCTCCCTGCTAAAGCCAAAATTGCATTGATCTTTATAGAAGTAACCTGCATAAATTCTTGTCTCTTCAGCACCACATTCATATAGCTGTTTAAGGTTTACTTCGAGGGCTCGAATTATCCACATCAACCTATCTTCATATGGTATTTCGGCGGGAACTTCTAGCTGAGCAGTACCATAGGGTACAGGCTTACCTCGATAGCGCCCCCTCGGAGAAATCTCACCAAGCTCTAATTTGTCTTGAAGTCTAAGCCCTGTGACATTCTCTGCTTCCTTTGGAGAAAACTTTTCTCCTCGAAGTAGAACACTCAATCTAAGTTCTGAGATCATTAATTCAAAACTCCTATCAAAAAAGACCGCAAATGGGTAGGCAAATAACCAGAGTCCACTGCCATGACACTATCGCTGGGTAGAGATTCATTAAGGATAGGGAACCGGCCATTACTGGCCCGAACGATGGGTGGTCTAAGGGCCGGTAGCTAGAAACTACCGGTTACCCAATTTACATTTATTTACTTGAAAAATAAGTCTTAAGTCTTGCCTCTCTAAACGCCTTTAGAATTTCTTGAGATTTCTCAAGTGGCACAAGGATTAATGGCAAGGAATCAGAATCTTCATCAATAGCAAGAAGCTTAAAGCCTGCTTCGTTTGCGCATTTAAACAAAGAGGGCCATTCACCATCCTGTAGGAAAGTTGCAATGCCATACTTACTTGATCTATAGGAATCCATGATCTCATTGTATGAGTCTGCTGTCTGTAGTTTTTCCTTTGAAAGGATGTTTAATTGTAACAATGCATCATTTGGTTCATGAGCGCCATCTACGTATATAAGAAATTTATTCTTCAGTAAAATTTCTACTACAACGACGGAATCAGACATCTCATCTACTGATTCAATATCTCTCTCTCTGAGTTCGAGCTCATATTTTTTTAAGAATGATTCAGGTGAATTTAAATACAGATTTATATCGGTACTTACCTTCTCACTAGAGTTAGAAATTAATGATACCAAGCTACTTAATGGATGTGTTGGTTTACCAGCCTTCTTCATGCTGGAATAGAGAACATAAGAAGCTAAGAATATGCCAATGATTATGAGTAGTTTCAATGTTGTACCTCATTGTATATATAACACCTCAATCAGCCGAGGCTTTTGCGGTCGGCTGATTGGTACGCCCAGCATGGGCGTTAACTAATGGGGTGAAATTCCTCTGTAGGAGGATCACCATTTGATGGGTTCCATTAAATGCTAACTACTAGCGAATGGCAACTGCAATACCGTGAGGTCTTGTGGGGAGGAAGCCGCTAGCAAAACTATGAGCTGACGAACAGAGCATCCTATAATGCTTAGCCTGGAAGTGAGGTGGCCAAGGGCACCGAAGCTGGTTGATCTAACGGGTAGAGTCAATGATGCAGTTGTGTAGTGAAAGTTCACGTTCTTATCTGGGGAGATCTGTTTAGCTTACCGCTGTGAAGCTGTCAGCGTGGCCGCTGACTCATAGGTAGGTCCAACCCGCTAGCCACTATAGCAGGGATAAACAAAAGTGCTGGGACACAGCAGCGCTTCGGACAGTAATCACCACGATGATTAAACAGAAGTCTGCCGACGGCATAGTAGCTTAATGCCAAGATTAATACCTTGGACAAGGTGAAGGCCTAAGCCCCAGATCCACAAGTTAAACGACAGGACTAGCCTACTGACTGATATGTTTCCAGCCGGATAAAGTTGAGGCAGTGTACTGCAATGACACTCAACTCAAATGAAGAGCTGCTCGACACTTTCGTTGGGTAGAGATTTATTACGGATAGTGAACCGCCTATTGCGGACCCGCATGATGGGTGGTGTGGGGGGCGGTAGCTAGAAACTACCGGCTACCCGATTTATACGCTTTTCGCTAACAGTTAAGCACAGGTGCATATTTATTTTGATCTATTCTAAAGGTAATTAGTGGGATTCGAATCTCTTCCCCATTCACATATACAGTTGGAAATTTAACTGTGAACGCCTCAAGCTTTTCTGTAGATATCACGACTTCCGGCCCCCAGATTCCATAATATTCACTCGTTGAGTAATTATAAGGTTGAGAAAAAAATGGAAGTTCAACTTCAGTCTCAATCCCATCAGAGAAAATAATGGTAGCCAATGAGCTAGAAAAAGTTATTTCTATGGTTTGAGACTTATGCTCAGCAGCCAGCTTCTGCATAAACAATTTTTCATCTTTTGACCTAAAGAGAGGTCGAGAGTAATTTGGATCTGGATGTTTGTAAATTAAAGGGTGTACATAAGCAATCAGTTTAGTTCCTTCTGGGTGACGTTTTGTTGGATGTTTGGCTAAAACTCTAAATACCAGCCAATCGTAATCACCAAGACTAAACTCCAGAACCTGCATTGCTCCAGGACATGCTGGATTCTCTGTACTGTACCATCCAATTGGTGCGTGGGGCTTAAGGTACGGACCAGTACTGCAACCTGATATCACAAAAAACGTGCACAGAATTAGTAATAAATACTTAGTTTTCAAATGTACTCCTGTGTATAACGCTTTTAGCACCAGCACCAGCACCAGCACCAGCACCAGCACCAGCACCAGCACCAGCACCAGCACCAGCACCGCCGGCGTCGGGTGCCTAAACTTGGTACGCTCAGCATGGGCGTGAACTAATGGCGTGAAAGTCTTCTGCAGGAAGATCACCGATTAATGGTTTCCATTAAATGCTAACTACTAGTGAAAGGCAACTGTAACACCACGAGGTCTTGTGGGGAGGAAACTGCAAGCAAACTACGAGCTGATGGGCAGAAACATCCTATAAGGCTTAGCCTGTAGGCGAGGTGGCCAAGGACATCGAAGCCGAGTGATCTAATGGGTAGAGTAAATGGTGTAGTTGGGTAGTGAAAGTTCACGTTCTTATTTGGGGAGATCTGTTTAGCTTGCTGCTGTATTGCTGACCCACACGATGGGTGGTGTGGGGGCCGGTGGCTAGAAACTACCGGCTATCCGATTTATATGTGTACTACTCAATTCTTTGACCTATTGTGACGGGTAACTCAAGTAAAACCTCCCAAAAACAATACGGAAATGGTCCTTGTTGTCCTTTCCAGTAGGCGTGCGCAAATTGGGAGCAAACCAATGATGTTTGGTCATTATTGAGTAAGTTAATATTACCTCTAAAATGCCTATTTTCAGTATACACCTCGAATATGCCTCCTTCTCCACCGCCAAAATTATTTTTAAATAGGCGGGCATCTTCAATACTCTCACAGGCAAAGAAACTTTCGAAGCGAGAGAATAACTCAGGGAAGTGGGCTTGTCTTACATACTCGAAGAGTAGCTCAATCGTTGGGCTAGCAAAACCACCTCTGCTGCGTAGTTTATCGCTTAAGAGAGTGTCCGTCGTTGGTGGGTAGGATCATTAAATCAACATGACCCTATAAGAATGCCGGATTGATATCGTTGTGTTTGGTAAGGGAAATCTCCATTCCCGTAGTCAATCTGTTTAAACGATTTACTGTAAAAAATGTGACCATGTTAGCTCCATGCTGGTGTGAACATATATCGCTCGTACTGTGTTTTATACACATCTTTTAACACTATTCGAAACCTATGTAGAAAAATAGTCCAATCCCCCAGTTAAAGTGTATAAAGTTAAGCCAGTTGGGCTACTTGTTAGCCTGAAATCCCTTGAATTTTACGATAAACCTAGAAGCTTCCATGGTGTAGTGTGCACATTGATTAGATAATCGCCAACAACTCTCGCTGCTTATGTATCTGAGCTTGACTATAATAGATAGTGTCGAAATTCTAGATACTCTTGTAGTGCTTATTGGAGTTGTGATTTATATAGCAATATTTGTGTATAAAACTTAGCTGAGCATTTTGTTATGTATTTTCATTGTGCCCAATCATTGGATTAGGAGAATTGCTCGGAAGTTCTTCTGTACGAGCCTGTGTTTTCCAAACTATTTCTGCTACTTCCTTCACGCGATCAACTATCGGCTTGGCATCTTTACCAAGCTTACCTAAAACAACACCGGCATCTCCAACCATACCCCAGAATCTATCAAGATCTGATACTCGCTTATGCAGCTCACCCTGTAGGTTTTCTAGGCGCCTTAAAAGTCTCTGCTTATGATCTTGCTCTAAATGGTTATTTGCCACAATGTGATCACGAATTTCGTTGATAAGGCTTTGTATGCGATCAAAGTCTCCTTGTGAAAACTCATAAGCAAATGCAGCTTTGAATGCTGTTTGATAGCGTCCTTTATAAGAATCAATTTTTAACTTTATTGAGTGTCCTTCAAAGTGCTCTTTTACCATATTGACATAGCTGCTAAGATTCTTACAGTTTGTATCAATTTCACCTGTCGCTTCTGGAAAAACTATATCTATATAGAGCTGGTTCGTTTCAATTACTAATTCTAAAAAAGAAGCTACCTCCCATAAAAGCTCGTGCTCACTCTCATTCCAGCCGTCATGGCTTTCTAGTTCTCGTAGACGCTGATTTCCCATATTGCAGGCTTCCACAATACCCACAATTGGATTTTCCTCGACTGACCTTATGAACTCTTCACTGAAAAACATTCGTACTCCTTATTAGGGCTGAGACATAACAGTGTATTCAAAAGCGGCTGCATTATATCACCACTCAATATATCCCAAGAGTAGTAAACGCCTCTAGCTAGAAGAGTACATTTGAATTAGCATTCTAGTTAGAGTTGACTAAAAATTACTCTAGTGGATAAATTGCGGATGCATTATATCCAAAAATTTTCCACTCGTGACCTTCGATGTTGACAGTGGAAGAAAACAACAAGATGTATATAAAATCAGCAAAATGAAGCCGCTAGGGATGATCTATTGTTTCTGGGCTCTAAAGTGAAAGGCGAGGGAAGAGTACCAGTCTTAACGGCTATTTTTATACACAACCGAAATTTTCAAAGCGTAAGCCGCGAAAAATATAGGCACGAAAATAATCTTATTGGATTTTATTCAGTTTGTTTCAGTGTCAAAGCTGCGTAAAATCGGTGGATATTTATCGATATTTGGGTCGACATTAAGCAGCCTTCTAAAGGCCGATGCCCAAAGAGCTTCATGAAACCCAAGAATTTTCTAAAAACCATTTCTTCAAAGGAGAACGGTAGCGTGACGTAAGAGTAAGTAAAAGGCGCTGACCCAAGGTGGTGGAACACCCGGGGCCAGCTAACCAAATTGATAATCGACCTATCAAAATGGCTATATGGATCATACGCTAGAAACCCGCTCGTCTTCAATAAAGTGGAGTCCATTCAGTAGTTTGGGGTGTGTCCCCTGGCTCTGGAAGCGTTGCGTCTGCCTTTTCTACCTCTATGCCTACCGTTCTCGCGCTCCACCTGATACTCCCTTAACAGTTACTTTCAAATCCTTCCAATAAGGGAGGTCTACGCATGGTTTGAGTATTCATAGGAAGCAATTATGTTGATCTTAAAGCGCCGGATGGGTGAAAACTTACGGATTGGATCGAGCGTCTCAATTACGGTATTGGAAGTTAAGGGTAATCAGGTAAAGATAGGCATACGTGCTCCCAAATCTCTACCCGTTCACCGTGAGGAAATCTATAGACGTGTCTAAAAGGAGAGGGTGCTGGGGGATGGAGGTGGTTGAGATTACGGGGCGCCCTAAGCAAGGGCGCACGTTGGCGTGTTCAGTTCGCCGGGTGATAGGGTTAACGCCCCTCTTGCCTTGCGTTATTATTGGCCGCGCTTTCATGGCAGATCGCCCTTTATCTTGAGCCAATCACTGTAAACACTTGGCAAAAGAACACCCTGACCAGACAACAATTCGATAGGACCAAGCAGGTTTTTGATAACACGTAAATTTTGCATTGAGCCCATTACAGATTTACCATTACCAAAAGCCATAGCGCTTTTAACAGAAATTGCTTCTTCCCTCGCTGATTTGGGCGTATACGCACCGGCACCAGATCTGAACAATTCGAATATTCTATTAATTGCACGATCACGATCTATCTCATCACCCTGTCTAGACTTTATTGCACGCACCAAAAGATACATTTCCTGCGTGGCAAATGAGCGGCTTTCATTTGGATAGTTTGATTGCAAATGTCGAAGCAACAAAAGTGCGCTGTTTAAAAAATTTAAGCTTACTTTTTCTTCTGGAAATATTCTTGAATATATTGCTGCATAGAGGAAAAGGAAATCGTTTACACCACGACTCAAGTGATTATCTGATACAAGCATAGCTTTAACATAACTATCGACTTGATCAGCCATACCCGCTTCCAACAGTCTAATAATTTCTTTATCCATATTTAGGCAGGATGGGCTTGCGTATAATGCCCACAACAGCGGCGATTGAAGCGGCGGGAGCTTTGCAGGAGCAAAGTGTCCGGTGGGTCAAGTGTACGATGCTTGTGCTGGATATAGGAATTCACATCCTTCCCCCCGCCAAAAAATAGACCAACCACACACCGATGTAGCCAATACAAAGCAAGCCAAAAAAAATCACCGTTGAGAATAGAACTGATCGTTTAACATCGGCAGCACCTTTCACCCAAATAGCGCTAACAACGAATACAATCATCTGGACCGGAGCTGAATACAAATAGTAAACAGTGGCCCATGAATCATGTTCGTCGGCACTTGAAAGAAAGAATTGAGTAGCTACGGCGACTAGGAAAACCGGTAGCCAAATAAGTGCTACGAGCCTGATTGGAGTCAAGATCATGATACTGCGAAAGCCCTATAACACCCGTAGCATGGGCGAGGAGCGCAGCGACGAGTCCAGCCGGAAGGGCGTTTATGGCTGCGTTGGTTATATGATTTATGCCACACTTTCTCGTTCCTTATTTGTGATCAGACCACCTGTGTTACTGATAAGTTTTTGTTTTATCTCATCAGATGATGTTTCTTTTGCAGCCTCTAATTCTGATGGTGTGATACCCACAACCTGAATAAGATCGACTGCCCCAGATTTAATGGCAAAGTTTTCTGGGAAATTCACAGGGTGAGTAAACATCATCGTTTTTATGGAAGTAGAAAGTGCAAGGGGAACACGGTGCCCATAATAAAGGGGTGGAAAATCGCCCATCTGACCGGAAATGAGAAGTAAATTATAAGCCATTAAGGTTTGTAAGACTCCAATTGCCCAATCCGCCTCTTCGTCTGTTTCCAGGACAAACTCTACGCCCAATCCAGAAAACTCTTCTGGTTCCTCAGTCTCCCAAGGGTTGGACATACCAGATGTTACATAAGCCCAGGTATTCCTTGTTTCGGATGGCTGACTCTTGAAAACTCCATGCGTTAACCAGCGAGGATCAACAGCCTTAGCATTCATGCGATCAAAGGTTTCGTTTGATAAAGTATAAATTCCGGGTCCTAGGTCACCAAATATTCCCCTGTATATTGTTTCTTCTCGATCTTTCCAGGAGTCTTCAAGGAAGCTCATACTTTTTCCTTCATATAACAATTATATAGTAATCAATCTGATCACTATTATCATGATTACCATACTGGAATCAATCTAACGAGGAGGTGCGTAAGACCCTGAGGAATCAGAAAACTACATAAAAGCCTGAACTCTCGTCCCAAATGCAAAATGATCACTTTGCCTACTATCCCCAATGAATAGACTTTCTCTAACTCACTGTTAGACCTAGAGCTTCAATTAATCAGGATCTTTATAAAAAATAACAGCCAACAAGCCGATTGAAAATCATGTTGATTTCTTATCAGGTACTTTGGAGGGTTGAAAAATGGAGCGGTGCCTGAAGCGTTTTCGCGGGCTTTAGGTCGTATACCATTTCGGTAAAGCTGACAAATTCATAAGCGATGCAGGTACATTGAGCACATACTCGGGTTCTGAAGTTGATAGAAAATCGAAAGGCACTAGGGCTAGAAGGGGTTGTTTGATTTATATCAAAAAAAGAAAAGGGGGCAGAGCCCCCTTTTTTAAATCAGATCCGCTCTTTAATGGAGCGGATTACCAGAACCATTAAAGGTTACTGATTTCTTCAAGTTGCTGTTGCAGACGCTCGTGAGCACCTTTCATTTCCGCGAGTTTGTCCTTTTCCTTGGCAACAACGGCTTCGGGGGCTTTGTCCACAAACTTGGGATTGTTGAGCTTGCCTTCGACCCGTGCGAGTTCTTTGGAAAGTTTATCAATCTCTTTTTGTAGACGGGCGCTTTCGGCTTTAACGTCGATCAGGCCGGCCATGGGCACTAGCAGCTCCAACTCCCCTACCAGGGCGGTAGCGGAAGCGGGTGCGGATTCGCCGCTTTCCAGCCAGGTTATCCCCTCAAGGTTTGACAGTTTGATTAGAAGATTGCGAGACTGCTCTAGTAGTTCTTGATCTCTCGGAGAGCCATTTTTGAAGAAGAGAGGAATATTCTTTTTCTCTGCGATCTTCATTTCACCACGGATATTACGGATGCCGTCAGTTACCTGCTTCAACCAGGCAACAGCCGCTTCCGCTTCTTCGTCGATCTTGCTGTTATCGGCTTCCGGGTACTGCTGCAGCATAATGGTGTCACCGTTGGAACCGGCGAGGGTTTTTACACGCTGCCAGATTTCTTCAGTGATAAACGGCATCAGTGGGTGAGCCAGACGCAAAATGGTTTCCAGTACGCGGATCAGGGTGCGGCGGGTGCCTTTCTTCACTGCGTCGGAGGCGTTGTCGTCCCACAGTACCGGCTTGGATAGTTCCAGGTACCAGCTGCAGTACTCACTCCAGATAAAGTCGTACAGTGCCTGGGAGGCGAGGTCGAAGCGGTAGGTGTCCATGGCTTCGCGCACGGTGATTTCGGTGCGCTGCAGTTGGGAAATAATCCAGCGGTCGGCAACAGTCAGCTCGAAGTCGCTACTGTTGTCCTGGCCACAGTCCTGTCCTTCACAGTTTTGCAGAACGTAGCGGGAGGCGTTCCAGATCTTGTTACAGAAATTGCGGAAGCCTTCGATACGGCCCACGTCAAACTTGATGTCACGGCCGGTGGATGCCAGTGAGTAGTAGGTGTAGCGCAGGGCATCGGTACCAAAAGCAGAGAAACCTTCGGGGAAGTCCTTGCGGGTTTGCTTTTCGATCTTCTCGCGCAGGTGAGGTTGCATCAGACCAGAGGTACGCTTCTCTACCAGGGGCTCCAGGTCGATACCGTCGATCAGGTCGATGGGGTCGATCACGTTGCCCTTGGATTTGGACATCTTCTGGCCGTGGTTGTCGCGCACCAGGCCGTGTACGTACACGGTGTTAAACGGTACTTCTTTCTTGAAGTAGAGGGTCAGCATCATCATGCGCGCGACCCAGAAGAAAATAATATCGAAGCCGGTGACCAGTACGGAGCTGGGGTGGAAGGCTTTCAGTTCTTCGGTATCTTCTGGCCAGCCCAGGGTGCCGAAGGTCCACAGGCCGGAGGAGAACCAGGTGTCGAGTACGTCGTCGTCCTGGCGCAGGCTGATATCGGCGCCCAGGTTGTGCTTCTCGCGCACTTCCTCTTCGCTGCGGCCAACGTAGACTTTGCCGTCGTTGTCGTACCAGGCGGGGATGCGGTGGCCCCACCACAGCTGACGGGAAATACACCAGTCCTGGATATCGCGCATCCAGGAGAAGTACATGTTTTCGTAGTTTTTCGGTACGAACTCAACGCGGCCATCTTCAACGGCGGCGATGGCTTCATCGGCCAGAGGTTGGGTTTTTACATACCACTGGTCGGTAAGCCAGGGCTCGATCACGGCGCCGGAGCGGTCCCCGTGGGGTACCTTGAGGGTGTGGGGCTCTACTTTTTCCAGCAGGCCGAGGGCGTCCAGGTCATCGACAATTTGGGTGCGCGCGGCAAAGCGCTCCATGCCCCGGTATTTTTCTGGTACCGCATCGTTCAGGTTGGCGTCGGCATCGAGAATATTAATCATCTCGAGATTGTGACGCTGTCCCATTTCGTAGTCGTTAAAGTCGTGTGCCGGAGTGATTTTTACACAACCGGTGCCGAATTCGCGATCGACATAATCGTCGGCGATGATGGGGATTTCACGGTCGGTCAGAGGCAACTTGATGGTTTTGCCGATGAGCTTTTTGTAGCGCTCGTCTTCGGGGTGTACCGCTACAGCGGTGTCGCCGAGCATGGTTTCCGGGCGGGTGGTGGCCACCACCAAATGGCCGGAGCCATCGGAAAGCGGGTAGCGGAAGTGCCACAGGTGGCCCTGCTTTTCTTCATTGAGCACTTCCAGGTCGGAAATGGCTGTATGGAACTTGGGGTCCCAATTGACCAGGCGCTTACCGCGATAGATCAGGCCGTCTTCATACAGTTTGACAAAGACTTCCTGGACCGCTTTGTAGAAGCCGTCGTCCATGGTGAAACGCTCGCGGGACCAGTCGGGACTGGCGCCGAGTCGGCGCAACTGGCGGGTGATGGTGCCGCCAGATTTTTCTTTCCACTCCCACACTTTTTCAATGAACTTGTCACGGCCCAGGTCGTGGCGGGAGACTCCCTCTGCCGCCAGTAATCTTTCTACAACCATTTGCGTGGCGATACCGGCGTGGTCGGTGCCCACTTGCCACAGGGTGTTGTCCCCCTGCATGCGGTGGTAGCGGATCAGGGCATCCATGATGGACTCCTGGAAACCGTGCCCCATATGCAGACTGCCGGTGACGTTTGGCGGTGGGATCATAATGGAGTAGGGCTTGGCCTCAGTATCCCCGGAAGGCTTAAAGTAGCCGCTCTCCTCCCAGGTCTTGTACCACTGCTGTTCTATGGCGTTGGGCTGGTATGTTTTGTCCATGCGGGTGGGAAACCTTGTGTTGACTGACTGCGGGCGCAGCATTTTGGCTCAGGGTAGCCTGGCGATTGCTTTGTCTGCGCGGAAAAGGCGGCAATTATACCGCTGGGAATATGGTGGGCAAAAGGCGGGTTTGAGGCTAAATCGCAATCAGTCCCAGATCTCCAGGCCGTCGACGACTTTTTCAATCTGCGCGCGCAGCTTTCGTTCCAGCGGTGGGAGCTGTTGTGCCACCAATTCTTCGATCAGGGCATCTCGCTGGCGTTCTTTCTCCGAGGGCTCCAGTTTCTCAGCGGGGCCTTCCCGCTCCGCCAGGGCCTGCGCCATCACCAGTGCCTGGGTGCGGGTGCCGGCACTGGTGGCGTCGATGGCCTCGGGCTTGTCTGGGACTTGCTTTTCGCTCGCGGGGATACGGCCGCCGGTTAAGCGTGAGCGTATGTGGGCTGGCAAAAAGGGATTCTCGGGAGCAGGTTTGGCGCTCTCCTGGGAGGCCGCTTCGGCGGAGGCGGCATCTTGTTCAGTTTGCCCATTGGTCGACTGGGGGGCACTCTCCGGATGCTGATCGTCTTCAATAGATGGGTTGCCGGAGGGAGCTTGTGCCTGGGGCTTTTCTGCTTCACTCGAGAGGTTTTGCAGGGGGCGCAATAGAGCCAGGTCGGATTCCGCCAGCTGAACATCGCGATTCTCGGGAAGCTGCTCATCAATCGGGGCGAATAAAATCGGTAGATCTGTCTGTTCTAGAGGCACTTCTTCCTCCCCCCCTTTTTCCACGGCCTCTTCCTTCACCGAGGGGAGAGATGCCTCGGAGCCAGCCTGTAGCTGTGGCTCAGCGGAAAGAAAAGCCATATCTGCAGGAGAGGTCGGTTTTTGTACTTGCGGCTTGGCCGAGCCGGCTATCTGATTGAGCAGGGGGATTTCCTCGAGGTCATCACTGTTGAGGAGATCGTGCAGTGAATTCAGCTCATCGAGAAGTTCGCTGGACTGCTTGCGAGGTTGTCCGCGTTGCTTGTGCTTGTTCTTTCGACCGGACATGGGGTAGTCAGTGATTACAGGCTTTGGTTGATCTTATGGGATTGTAACGGATATCCGCGATCGCGAAAGTGACTAAATCGTGATCGTGAGCGCTGCAGGGAGTGGGTTTCCTGTACAACGATTTCGGCATGGCGCTCAAAGCGGCTGAACCAGTTGGGGACTTTGCGGCAAAGGTTGATGAGTAAACCGTGGTGAACACCTGGATCCTCACCGCAGTTAACCTCAATGGCGGCTTGCTCTCCCTTTGCCTGGCTGGCGTGGGGCAGGAAACTATCCTCGCGAAAGGTCCACAGCAGTTGATCGAGCTGTTCTGCGCGCTCCTGGTTGTCGACCGCCAGCAAAACTCGTAAGCCACTGCGATAGGCCTTTTCCGCCAGGCGGCAGGCGAAGAGATCCGCTTGCTGGGCTTGGTCGGAGGCGAGGATGTAAAAATCGATTCGGGTCATGCTGGTTTACATTTGTACTGTGACGACAACGGCCCACAAGGGGCCGTTTCGTCAGCCACTCGGGGGCGGCTATTGTGCGCTCTTAGCACTTATTTTCCCAGCAGGTATTCCACCAGAAGGGGGACTGGACGGCCTGTGGCACCTTTGGCTGCGCCGGATTTCCACGCACTGCCGGCGATATCCATATGTGCCCAGTTGTATTCTTTGGCAAAACGGGACAGGAAGCATGCCGCGGTAATAGAGCCAGCTTCGCGGCCACCGATATTTTGCATGTCGGCAAAGTTGGAATCCAGGGAGGGCTGGTACTCGTCCCACAGGGGCATTTGCCAAGCGCGGTCACCGCTGGTCTCGCCGGCTTTGAGTAGGTCCTGAGCGAGCGCTTCATTGTTGGCGTAGAGGCCGGTGGCATGGTGGCCCAGTGCGATCACACAGGCTCCGGTGAGGGTGGCGATGTCGATCACCGCGCGGGGCTTGTACTTGCCCGCATAGGTGAGAGCATCACAGAGTACCAGGCGACCCTCGGCATCGGTATTGAGGATCTCAATCGTCTTGCCGGACATAGAGGTGACGATATCACCGGGCTTGCTGGCGCGGCCGCTGGGCATATTCTCTGCGGCGGCCACCAGGCCCACCACATTGATGGCCGGCTGCAGCTCAACCAATGCGTTGATCACACCGAAGACGCTGGCGGCGCCGCCCATGTCGTATTTCATCTCGTCCATGGCCTGGCCGGGTTTGATGCTGATGCCGCCACTGTCGAAGGTGATGCCCTTGCCCACGAGCACGATGGGTTTCTCGCTGGTTTTGCCGCCTTTGTAGTGCATGGCGATCAGGGCTGGGGGTTCGTCGCTGCCCTTGGCTACGCTGAGTAATGCACCCATGCCCAGGGTCTTCATTTTTTTCTCGTCGAGAATGGTGGTTGTCAGCTTGGTGTGTTTTTTGGCCAGTGCGCGGGCCTCGGAAGCCAGATAGTTCGGGGTGCAAATATTTCCAGGCAGGTCGCCCAGTTCACGTGCCACGTTGCTGCCCACTGCCTGGCCCGCGCCGATCTCCATGCCCTTTTGGATGGCTTTGAGTTGCTTGCGTTCAGGGGCGTGCAGGGTGAACTTTGTCAGCGGGTAGGGCTTGGCATCGGTGAGACACTGGGTGAAACGATAGGTGGCCAATCCCGCGGCCAGGGCAATTTGCTGGGCTTGCCAGGTTTTATCGGCACCTTCCACTTCCAGTTCACACAGATAGCTGGTGGCATCTTTGAACCTTTTAACCGCCGTGGCGCTGGTACTGGCCAGTTTGCGAAATTCCACCTGGGTGATATCGCCCTTGCCGGTGCGCACAACCAACACGCGTTCACTGGGGCCATCCAGCAGGTCGATCAACTGGGTGCTGCCGGGTTTTACGCCCAGGTCGCCGCGCTTGAGAATTTTGCTGATAACGCCCTTGCTAAGCTGGTCGAGAGCTTTTCCGCTAGGGCTTAAGCCGTTTTTGGCATCCGCTGAAATAATGGAACAGGCTGCGCGCTGCTTGGCGATATCCGAGACCTTTGCGGAGAACTGCATTTTTCGCTTTCCTTAAAATCTGACAATAGATTGCATGGCTCTGGGCCGAGACATAGCAAGAATTTTTAGTGATAATGCGTCGCACAAGTTTAACCTGCTCGCTTATGGATTGCTGTAGCCAATGGGAAACTTGTTCAGTTTGAGTCCAGATTTCGTCACACCGCTGTCACCAAGGAATTCGTTCGCACTGTGATTATTTTCCGCTATCTCTGCCGTGAGCTGCTGTTTGCCACGCTGGCAGTCAGCGCAGTTCTGCTGTTAATGGTGATGAGTGGCCGATTTGTGAAATACCTTGCGGAGGCTGCTGCAGGGGATATTTCGGCTAATATCCTTTTTTCCCTGATGGCATTCCGCCTGCCGGGGTTCCTTGAATTAATCTTGCCGCTGGGATTATTTGTGGGAATCCTGCTGGCCTATGGGCGTCTCTATGTAGAGAGCGAAATGACGGTGCTGCACGCTTGTGGTTTCAGCGAGTGGCGCCTGTTGTTTTATACCATGGCGCCGGCTATGGCCGTGGCTTTGTTCGTGGCCTCTATGAGTTTGTACCTTACTCCCGCCGGTGCAGAGCGCTCCAACCTCATGCTCAATGCGGAAAAGGCTCGCAACGAGTTTGATCACCTGGTACCTAAGAAATTTATATCCACCAGCGGTGGCCAGGCGGTGTATTACGCCGAGGCCCTGAGCGAAGATAAGTCCACCATGTTGGGGGTGTTTCTCGCTGAGCTGGGAGCCACCGATGCGGAGACAGAAGCGAATCACCAGGTGGTGATTCGCGCTCGTGAGGGCGTGCAGCAAGTCGATCAAGAAACAGGACTGCGCTACCTGGTATTACGTGATGGGTATCGTTATGAAGGTATTCCAGGGCAGCGGGAATACCGGCAGATGGCATTTTCCAGCTACGAAGTCTTGATGGAGGCGCCTCAGCTGCGCAACCGTTGGCGCGACCAAATGGAGTCGGCACCTACTCTACAGCTGGTCGGTAGCGATGACCCGAAGGAAACGGCCTTTCTTTACTGGCGCCTGAGCTTGCCGGTGTTGGTGCTTGTGGTTGCCGTATTGGCGGTGCCACTGTCGCGCACCAACCCTCGTCAGGGGCGCTTTATCAAAATGTTTCCCGCCATACTCTTGTATCTCATTTACCTGGTAATTTTACAGGGGGTTCGCGGGGCTATTGAGGATGGCAAGTACACCAACCCAGCGGTGATCTGGCTGGTACATCCGCCGTTCCTTCTTATCGGACTTTTGCTCCTGGCGATGAGGAATTGGCGTCGCAAACCCAGACCGTTGCCGGAAGGTGTTAAGGAGTCGGCCGATGCTTAAATTGGATTTGTACATTGGTCGTACCATTGCCCTGGCGGTTTTTGTGGTACTGCTTATCATTCTCGGCCTCGATATTATCTCTGCTATCGTGGACCAGCTGGGCGATCTCAAGAAAGACTATGGCTTTGCTGAGGCCGTGCAGTACGTTCTGTGGAAGCTGCCCGCGCGCATCTACGAGCAGCTGGGTTTCTCGGCTTTGGTAGGCTGTATGGTGGGGCTCGGGACACTTGCCGGAACCAGTGAGCTCACGGTGATGCGCGCTGCCGGTGTATCTATAGGCCGAATTGCCTGGGCGGTGATGAAGCCGATTATCCTGCTTATTTTTATCGGCTTGGCCCTGGCTGAATTTGTGATTCCCAAGACCAATATCATCGCTGAGAGCAATAAAGCGCGGGCCCTGGGTGAACTCGAGGCGAGCGGTCTGGAAAGTGGATTATGGCTAAAAGACAGCGGTGAATTTGTACACTTCAATGCCGCCCTGCCGGATGGCGAACTCTATGGTGTCACGCGCTACAATTTTGCCGACAACCGCGAACTTAAGTGGGTGGAGTTTTCTGAAAGGGGGCACTTCCAAAGAAAGCAGTGGCAACTGGAGAACAGCCGCAGCACCAGGTTCCAGGAGGAAAATACACAAAGTGAAGTGCTGCCAACAAGCGTTTGGAAGGCGGAAATTTCCCCGGAGCTGTTTGCGCTCATAGTGCCTCTACCCTCGGATCTGTCGCCGCGTAGCCTTTGGGCTTACGGTACGTTCCTAGACCGCAAAGGTGAGGACTCCGGTCGCTACTGGCTGGAGTTTTGGAAGAAGCTGTTGCAGCCGCTGACCATTGCCAGCTTGGTGATGGTGGCAATTTCCTTCATTTTTGGTCCGCTTCGTGAAGTCACCACAGGCCTCAGAGTCTTCACCGGTATCATGGTAGGGATCATTTTCCAGACGGTACAGGGGATGCTTGGTCCCTCATCACTGGTGTTTGGCTTCCCTCCGCTGCTCGCTGTTTTGGCCCCCGTGTTGCTGTGCTTTGCTGCGGGCTGGCTGTTACTCAGGCGAGCCCGCTGAAGCGCTTACTTTTTCCTCTTGGGCAGCACACGTACCTGCGATTCAGAAATCAGGTCGTGCCAGCTGGCTTTGTCCGACCGGGCCCAGGCGGAAAAATAGCCGAGCCCCAGGCAGGCAATAGATAGCGGAGCGACGATGGCTCGCAGGATACATTGGCGCCAAGTGAGCTGTACCCCGTCCGGGTTGGCTAAAATCAGGCGCCAAGCACGCATGCCAACCGTCTGCCCGGCTACACGCCAGGACCAGAAAAAATAGCCGGCGATGACCGCCACAGCCCCCAACTGATAGATCGGACCGCCCACGCAGGGGCGGTAATCCATGGCTTCCGGCTGACAATTCAATCCACCCAGCACTGACGCGATGGGCAGGGCAATAAAGCCGTAAACCATCATCAATCCCATCAGGATCAATAAGTCGTACATCAGTGCTGCTAAGCGCCGGCCAATACTGGCAATCGGCAGCTCTGGAAATGAGGAAGGGGTCTTCGAGGTGCTCACGGCTATCTCCGCCAAATTCAATTGGCGGAGATTCTAACAAACCTGGAGGAGGGCAAGGATAAGTCGTCTGCCAGAGTTAAAATTCGTACTCGAAGGAAACCTTGAACTTATCGTCAGATAGGCTGATCCCGTAATCGACCGAATTGCCTATCTTGCCGCTATTAGTGGTATAGCGCAGCAGGCTCCGCTGAACCGTGCGCTTGTTGCGCTGCTTGTAGGTTTCCCAGCCTATCTTGAGGATTTTTGATAGCGCTCTACCGCCCGAGGTTGGGCGATACTCACTGGGGTAAGTATGCATTTGCAGCCATTGGTAATTGAGGCGCCGCTGTGTACTGTTCATGGAATTATTGCGGAGAAAGTCTGCGGCCTGAAACAGTGCGGCATTGTCCATAGCGAATGCACTGTCGCTAAAAAACAAATTCACCGATTGTGTATTCAGAGCTTGCTGGGAATCGGGAATAAATAATTCATCGGCGGTGCAGAAGCAGCAGGTGGGTAATAAGAGCAATCCAGTGGCCTTGGCTAAGGCATTGCTCGGTCTGATTCTGAAACTGCAGAGTGCCATTATTTCTACCCCAGGGTGTTACATCTCATTTGGATAGCCGCAAGCGGTCGTTAAATTTATTATGGGACACCCAAATCAAAGCGTTGCCCCATAGAAAATAGGCGGCTTCTACTACTTCACTTACTGGACAGTCGGAAATTAAGAGGTATTTCCCGGAAAGCCGCATGGATTGGATGCTTTTCTATTTTTGTCCAAGCAGTCGGGCCTGTGAGTAGCGGGACGACAATGTTTTTTTATTATTATTTTGATATGGCCACACAAAAGTTAATGAAAAATTAGTATTGAAGTGAAGCCTATTTAATTAAGTCGGTAGCGGATTCGACGGGACCTAAATACTGGGGTGTCGCTGGAAATATCTATACTGCATATTTGGCGCCACGCATTTATTCAATCAGTGTTGTGTGGCAAAGGGCGAAATTGCCCGATCAGTATCAGTGAGGCGGGTTTGTTTGTTACGGGGTTGATGGGTTCGCGTAATGAAGAAAGCGTCAAACCGTTTTCACAAAACAGGTTGACCCAGCTGGCGAGAGTGCGGAAATACCAGGGCGCCGCTTCCTGAAAATTGCCGTCTATTCCCTCCCAGCTACCGGGTCGCCAACCATCGTGGTAGCCCTCGTCACCACAGGAGGTGAGTGGATGCAGGGTTTGCACAAGAAAATAGCCCTGCGGATTTAGCAGAGAGCGGGCTCTGCTGAAGACAGCATTTGTGGCTTCCCGGCCGATGAGTGAGAAGTTGCATACGAGTACATCGAATTTATGCCCAAAGGCTTGTGGTTGGAGATCTTCGTAGCGCAGAGTGCAAAAGTGTTGTCGTACTTGCCCGCGACGTTTGGCTTCAGCGATTAATTCTGCGACGCCATCGATACCACAGACCTCTATCCCCTCTGCCGCCAGGCAGCGGGCGAGCCAGCCTTCACCACAGCCAATATCAAGCACATTGGTGGGGTTGTGTGTCAGGATGGCCTCCATAATGGCGCGGTCGGTGGCTAGCCTACGGCTGGGTATCTCCGCTCGATCTATAACCTTGACCCACGCCTTTGCATTGCTGTGCCAACTTTGCAGGACTTTAATGTCGCTGAATTCGTAATCCTTCACCTTTACCATTGCAGATCCCTGTAATTTTATTCGTGTTGAGTGTACCGTCGTGTGAAATCCAGCTGCAAAGGTGCTGAGGTCCCATGTCCACTCAAATGGTGTTTGATTATGTGATCGTAGGTGCCGGCTCTGCCGGCTGTGTATTGGCCAACCGGTTAAGCGCTGATGAGCAGCACCGGGTTTGTCTATTGGAGGCGGGGCCACCGGATCGTAGCCCACTGATCTCCATGCCCCTGGGGATAGGAATGCTGCTCTCGGGCACTAACTATAATCTCCACCACTTCACTGAACCACAGCAACACCTGCATAAGCGGCGCCTGTTTTGGCCGCGAGGCCGGACTCTCGGTGGTAGTAGCTCTATTAATGCAATGGTTTACATTCGTGGTCAAGGTGAGGACTATGATGCCTGGGAAGCCACCGGTAATCCGGGCTGGGGATGGCGCGATATCCTGCCTTATTTCTTAATGGCCGAGGGCAATGAGCGTGGTAGCGATGCTCACCATAGTGGCTATGGCCCACTTACCGTTAGCGACCTGAAGTGGAAGACCGAGTCTGGCCATGCATTCTTGCGTGCAGCGCTGTCTGCGGGACACCGAGCAAATAGTGATTTTAACGGCGGTCATCAGAGTGGCGTTGGTTTTTACCAGGTCACTCAGCGAAGAGGGCGGCGATGCTCGGCAGCCGCAGCCTATTTACACCCGATAAAGAAGCGCCCTAATTTACGTGTGCTAACTCGCAGTCCTGTGGCACGCCTGATACTGAAAGGTGATAGGGCAGTGGGGGTGGAGTTACTCAATGGCAAAAAAATCCTGGCCAATAAGGAAGTATTGCTCAGCGCCGGAGCAATCCAGACTCCGCACCTACTACTGCTCTCGGGCATTGGTCCTCAAGAGGAGTTACGCAAATTTAATATTCTGCTACAGAATCACCTGCCGGGAGTGGGTAAAAACCTCCAGGACCATTTGGATATCACTCAGGTGGTGGAAACTTCGGCTCCAGTTACTTTTGCCAATGACTTGTGGGCGAAACTGAAGCATGCGGTGCGTGCGCCTGAATGGTTCTTCCTGAATCGTGGTCCAATTACCAGTAATGTCGCTGAAGCTGGTGGCTTCGCCAGTTCAACCTTGGCTCATGGCCGCCCAGATGTACAGTTCCACTTCTCTGCAGTGCCAACTTTTGATCATGGTTTCAATAAGCAATCGGGGTATGGTTACTCGCTGCACGCATGTGCATTGCGTCCCAAAAGCCGCGGTGAAGTAACGCTCAATACCGAGGATCCAAAGACACTGCCGAGTATCCAGCCCAATTATCTGAGTGATCCAGAGGATATGCAGGTGATGCTTGAGTCGTTCGAAATGGCTCGGGACATCATCCATCAGGAAGATCTACAGCGTTACCAGAAGCGCCTCTGGTTACCGGAACAGAAGCTCACCAGCAAGGCTTCCATCAAGCACTACATTCGTCAGCATGCCGAGACGATTTATCACCCGGTGGGAACTTGTAAGATGGGCAATGATGATCTCGCTGTTGTCGATGCGGAGCTAAAAGTACACGGTGTGGATGGACTGAGGGTTGTAGACGCCTCCATAATGCCGGCCTTGATCAGTGGCAATACCAATGCGCCGGTGATCGCCATTGCGGAGAAGGCGGCAGATCTTATCTTGCGGCGCACTCCACCATCGTTGATGAAGAATACACAAGTTCAGGAAGTTGAATGATCTGGCAATGTCCCCTCTGCGCAAAGCCATTGACGCTGGGTAAAGATGCCTGGCTCTGCAGTAACCGGCACAGTTTTGATCGCGCTCGGGAAGGTTACGTAAATTTATTACCCGTTTATCGCAAGCGCCGCAAAGATCCTGGGGATTCCACCGAGATGTTGCATGCGCGTCGCCGTTTCCTCAAGGCGGGCTACTATCGTCCTTTGGTCGAGGCGATTACCGCACTACTGCCGTACCGGCCGGGGCGCCGGCTTTTGGATATCGGTTGTGGGGAGGGCTACTATTTACGCCAGCTGGAGTCTGCCGGCTGGCATGGGCACGCCCTGGCCGGGGTGGATATCTCCAAGTCCGGAGTGCGCATGGCGGCGAAATCGGATAGCGCGGCCCAGTTTGTCGTGTCCAGTAATGCCAATTTGCCGGTTGCCTCAAACAGTGTGGATCATTTGCTGCGTATTTTTGCGCCGGCACCGGATACTGAGATGCTGCGGGTAATAAAGGAAGGGGGGCATTTACTGGATGTCTCTCCCGGACCGGATCATCTGTGGACCCTGAAAGGGCATCTCTACCGGGAAGCACGCAAGCATCCCGCGCCTAAGCTGGTGGAAGGTTTATACCCGGAAGTCGACTTACGCTGCTGTTTTCCCTTCGAGCTGCGTGGGCACGCAGCGATTTCGGACTTTCTTGCGATGACGCCTTTTGCCTGGAAGGGTAACCGGGAGGCGCGAGCGGAACTGGAGCAGCAGGAGAGTCTGATACTTGAGGCGGACTTTATTGTGCGCCGCTTTATCAAGCGCAATTAACTTGGCAGCGATTGGCGTACGCTGTATGCGCGCGCTGGCATTTTGTGTCGTAGAGGTATAAGAAAGATTTATGGCAACACCGAAAGACTATGCATTTATGCGCAGAGCGCTGGAGTTAGCACAGCTTGCTGCAGAAAGGGGAGAGGTGCCGGTCGGGGCGGTACTGGTGCGCGAAGGCCAGGTCATCGGTGAGGGCAGCAACCGGCCTATTGGCAATTGCGATCCCAGTGCCCATGCGGAAATTGTCGCACTGCGCCGTGCCGCTGACGCTGAGCAAAACTATCGTCTGCCAAACACTACGCTTTACGTCACTATTGAGCCCTGCACTATGTGTTTTGGCGCTCTTATGCATGCGCGGGTTGGGCGTTTGGTCTTTGGCGCCAATGAGCCTCGTGCAGGTGTGGTTGAGAGTCAGCTGAAATTGAGCGAGGCCGGCTTCTTCAATCATAAAATTTCGGTGGAGTCGGGTGTAATGGCAGAGGAGGCCGGTAGGCTGGTTCGCGAGTTTTTCCATGATCGACGCTGAAATGTCTTTTGCATTTGCGGTGAACTGCATCCTCGTTGCCACCGTTGTGCTCATCCATCACGAGGTGCTCAACGCCCTGGTACACCTTGGGCGCTGGCTGCATGTGCGGCATAACCTGGCCATTGTGGTGGGTGTGTTTGGCGCACTCTTGGCGCATATCGCCGAGATCTGGCTTTTTGCCTATGGTTATTACTTTATGGTCAACTCGCCTTATTTCGGCACCCTGGAAGGGAATTTTAGCGGCAGCCTGCTCGACTGCGCCTATTTCTCTTTCACGACCTACACATCACTGGGTTTTGGCGATATTGAACCCCTGGGACATCTGCGCTTTACCGCTGGACTCGAGGCCTTGACCGGACTGGTGATGATCACCTGGACCGCCTCTTTTATGTTCCTGAAGATGCAGCGATTTTGGGATATTTAAGCGCGCCCAAACTCAGGATAACAATTAGAGCTTCATTCGTGCGGTACGCCCTGGGCGCTGCTTGGGCTTGCTCGCCGGGTAGAACTCTTTTTTGTAGCGATACAGGTAGACATGACGCTCAATACTGCGCCACAGCTTGCCAAAGGGGTGTAGCCAGTAGAGCCAGCGGGCAACTTTAGCCCTAGCGATATTGGATTTTTCGATACTGGACGTGTGTGCGGTTTCCCACAATATATGGGGTTCCACCCCATAGAGCTTCAGATCAAACTGCCAGAAGTGATCAAAGACCTTATCGATAGGTTCGAACAGTTGGCTGGCATGCCCAAGCACTTTTTCCATACCTCTGCGGTTCACCAGGTAACCCTGGGCACCACACCAACCCCGTTCCGGACGTACGAGTTTGTGTATACCGTCGTTTAGGACGCGGATGACTTTGCGTTTTCTTACCTTTAAGCCCATTAACCGCACCATCTCCACCTCTGGGGGCAAGCGTTCGAGTTCGGCCAATACCCTGCCGAAGTCCTCTTCCAGTTGGACGTCGTCCTCGAGAATACAAACTCGCTGAAGACCAGCTTGGTACGCTTGGCGAATAGCCCGTAGGTGGGCCAGGTAGCAGCCGATTTCGGAGTTTTTTAATTCACAGAGGTGCCGCCAACGGGTGGTGGCATTGGCTAGGGTCTCGCCGGTTTCGAACCTGGGTATACCATTGCGTCCATCGACACCAGCGACCTGATTGGCACGTAAGCGCTGAGATTTGAGTGAGCCTAATAACTCGTGCACATCGCCCCCCTCCGGGTACAGAGTGATCACCCAACAGGGCGTGTGGGCAATAAGAAAAGGGGTTTTTTGTTGTCTGCGCTCAAGGGGTGAGCGGGTGCGTAGCGGAAGCCTCGCGGCCAAGCGTTGACGAGGGCGCGGTTGCAGTCTCTCAACCTTTAACTTTGCTAATGACCTGGCCGGTGTACTCTTACTCCTGTGAGTTTTCCCCTGTGTCATAGTCTGCCGCCAATTTGTAAGCGGTAGGAGCTTCTGTTGAGATCGGCCTGCTCAAGAGGTGAGATATTGCGTCGGTGCATATTCACAGTCTCATAGAGAAATAGAGCTAAATGAGTACAGGAGTTGATAGCATAATTGCCTTGGGCGAAGGGTTTTCATGTTTTTGTGCCCAGTTTTCGACCTGTGGGCACTACTCTCCTGTACCAAGCCTGTTGAAATTGTTGCTAATGGTGGATCTTAGTGTCCGACTTTTGGGTCGGCACGGATGTTGGTTGGTCTGTGGTCAGGATGCTTGGCGGAAAACATTTTTGAGGGGGCTGGAGAGTTTTGTACCCCTGAGTAAGGGCCGGCAAGGGGCATGGGTACCCAGGCTAAGAAATTGGGCAGTTTGGGCCGGAGGCCTATGAGGCATGACGGAGAATTAAGGCGTATAGACGTGTATTCGCAGTAGCTCGCAAGAGAAGGGTATTCTCTAGAGTTCCTACGTGAGCGAGAAAATAAGCTGTTGTTACATTTAGGCTCGGAATTTTCTCTAGTGGGGAAAGTATATTCTCTGGGCGTTTTACGCTGGGCGTTATGTTAAGTTTTTGGAACCTGGTATTGGGAACCTGATATGAAGTTGGATTTTTTTAAGATGGCCCTCATTCTTGGGCTGCTGAGCTGCGTTGGCCCTATTGCCATCGATATGTACTTGCCGGCTCTGCCCGATATTGCCCTGGGGCTAGGTGCACCGGTGGAGGCTGCGCAGTACACCCTGATGTCCTATTTTATTGCCTTTGGAGTGTGTCAGCTATTTTATGGCCCTGCATCGGATATGTTCGGGCGAAAACCGCCACTCTATTTCGGTTTGGTACTTTTTACACTGGCGTCTGTTGGCTGTGCTTTAGCGCCCACGATAGAGTCGCTGATTGTACTGCGATTTTTACAGGGGGTTGGTGCCGCTTCAGTGATGTCGATCCCAAGGGCGGTAATTCGTGATTACTACACTGGCACCCAGGCCACCCGATTGATGACAACTGTGATGTTGGTGATCTCTATATCGCCGATGCTTGCCCCACTGATAGGGAGTGCTTTGATTATTCCTTTTGGCTGGCGTAGCGTGTTTTTACTTATTGCCCTGCTAACCCTTGCCAGTTTAATACTGGCGATAACCAGCCTGCCCGAAACCCTGCAACGAGAACACCGGGTGCCTTTTCGCTTAAATGCCATGTTCGGTGCTTTTTCCACATTGCTACGCGATCCTGTTTATGTGGGCTTGACTTGCATTGGTGGTCTGGGTATCGCCAGCTTTTTCTCTTTCCTGGCTACGGCCTCTTTTTTATACACAGACTTTTACGGACTGACACCAACGGAATTTAGCCTTGCCTTTGCCTTAAATGCGCTGGGGTTTTTTACCTCAAGCCAGTTTGCCGCAAACCTTGGTGTTCGCTATGGCTCTGTGGCAGTGGTTAAGTGGGCCACCGCTGGCTTTGCCGTCAGTTCCCTGGGAATGTGCATGGTGGTTTTTTCAGGCTTCGACCAATTTATCTTGCTGGTGGCGATGTTACTGACCTGCAATATTTTTCTGGGGTTAGTGATTCCCACGTCCATGGTTTTATCCCTTGAAGAACATGGCCCTATTGCCGGTACTGCGGCCGCTTTGGGGGGCGCCCTGCAAATGTTACTCGGCGCACTGGCTATAGTTGTGACCAGCTTGGTATTTGATGGCACACCCCTGCCGCTGACTGCAGCCATAGCCGTTTGCGGTATTAGTGCACTGGCTATATCCCGCTTAACTTTGCGGGGCATTGCTCACTTGGCGGTGCCATACTAGAAGCCGATTTTGGGCCCTGGTGGCAAGGGGCCAGATTTGAAGCTTCTTTTCAGAACAGGCTGAGGTTCGGCTAGATGGAAAATATTCTGGTTTATTCCGATAGTGTCTCCTGGGGAATCATTCCCGGTACCCGCAAACGCTTGCCATTTAGTCAGCGCTGGCCGGGTGTTTTGGAATCTTGCCTAAATAGAGACGGCCGCAAGGTGCGGGTGATTGAAAACTGCCTCAATGGACGTAGGACCGTTTGGGAGGACCCGTTCCGGGCAGGCAGGCGGGCGGTGGACGGCCTGGCGCAAGTGATTGAAATGCACTCTCCGCTGGATTGTGTGCTTTTAATGCTGGGCACCAACGATTTCCAGGATACCCACGATAACCGGGCCTGGATGTCCGCTCAGGGAGTGGCAAAATTAGTGTCAATAATCCGGGAGGCCCCCACAGAACCTGGTATGCCAGTTCCTCAGATTCTAATTATTGCTCCCCTTGCGATTGTTGATCCCAAAGGTATGATCGGGAATAAATTTACCGGTGCTGAACAGCGCTGCAGAGGGTTTCCCCAAGAATTGGACAATGTTTCCCGTGATTTGAACACTTTATTCTTGGATGCAAACGCCTGGGTAAAAGTCAGTGAACGGGATGGTGTGCACCTGGATGAAGATCAACACGAGATACTCGGAAAGGTGATTGGCGACTTCCTAGTGAAAAGTCCTGTTTTTGATAGGAAGAAATAACACACCGGGTGGGACATCTCTTCATGGGCACCGGATCTACCGGTGCCAGATACCGCCGGGGTTAACTGTAGGCACCACTACTGTAAACCAGCTCGTAACTATGGCTGTAGAGCTCCAGGATGTTGCCAAACGGATCTTCCATATACATCATTCGGTAGGGCTTTTCTCCAGGGTAGTAATAGCGGGGTTTAGACATGCGTTTTTTGCCCCCCGCAGCCACGATACGCTCGGCTAGCTCTTCCAGGTTGGGGTCCTGCACACAAAAATGGAATATGCCGGTCTTCCAGTATTCAAAATTATTCTCGGGATTTTCCTGTTGAGGGAATTGAAATAATTCGACCCCGATGCGGTCTCCTGTCGATAAATGCGCTATACGAAAACTGCCCCAGCCCCCGCCAAAAACATCCGTACACATATCACCGATGGCACTGTGATCTTCCTGAATCTCCGTGGGAGACATGATTAGGTACCAGCCCATCACTTCGGTGTAAAACTTCACTGCGGCCTCTAAGTCCGGAACCGAAATACCAAGATGGGAAAAATTCCGCGGGTAAATGCCTTTCATAAGCTTATCTCCAGTGTTTGTGGTGGGGATAAAGTTACACTGTAGAGTCAATTACATATAATTATGATTGTTAATCATTTTAAGTAACTATTGTAATGATAAATCCGGTATGGCTGCGTAGCTTTTGTACTCTGGTAGAGCTGGGCCACTTCACACGCGCTGCCGAGCGCTTGCATATGACACAGTCTGGCATCAGTCAGCATTTACGTCGGCTGGAGGACTTTCTAGGATTGGCATTGATCCAGCGTCAGGGGAAGCAATTCACACTGACCGAGGCCGGTGAAAAGCTCTATCGCGAGGCCCAGGATCTCGTTGATTCCCTCTCGACACTGGGGCAACGCCTTGGCGAAGACCCCGCTTATGAAGGATTGGTGAGAATCCACTCTCCTGGCAGTGTCGGCCTTAAGCTCTACCCCAAATTACTGCGTGTGCAGAGAGAACATCCGAAACTGGCCGTAGACTATCGTTTTGCGCCTAACCAGGGAGTAGAAGAATCCATACTTAGATACAAGGCGGATATTGGGTTTATGACTATGCCTTCAACACTCACAGAAATCGCGAGCCAGCCTGTGGGTAGTGAAGAGCTCCTATTGGTGACTCCTGCGTCAGTCAAGCGGGTCGATTGGAGAGCGCTGTTGCAGCTGGGTTATATCGGTCACCCGGATGGCGCCCATCAGGCGGGGTTGCTACTAGGCGCGAATTTTCCCGAATTTCAACATGTAGATATGTTTAGGCTAAAAGGGTTTTGTAACCAAATTAGCTTGATCCTAGAACCTGTCAGCTTGGGGTTGGGTTTTACAGTGTTACCTGCTCATGCCGTAAATGCTTTTCACAATTTTGAGCAGATTAAGTTCCATCGTATGGAGTATTCTATCAGTGAAACACTATTTCTGATTACCCGTCGTCACAAGGTTATACCGGCACGGGTAAAAACTGTGATTTCTTTAGCCAGGGAGTGGCTTTAATCAACTGAAATGCTTCGGGCGTTGTATGTTGCGTTTTATTTTCGTTTTATATTTTACTGTGCTTGCCTTGGGGGCTCGGGCTGAAGTACCGCCTAACTCTCCTATACAACAGGAAAAAGACGAGATACTCATGTTGCTTGCCTACTCGGTTGCTTATCTGGGCTGGGTAGATCCAAAAGACAAGCCAAAGCGCGGTTACAATATTGCGGCAGTCCTCTATGACAATACTCAGGAAAAAATCGTAGGTGTGCAACGCAATGCTGTAGGTTTGTGCCGAGATAAAACTCAGCATGCCGAGGTGCGGCTAATGCAGCAGTGTATCCATAGTAAGTGTCGTGGAAAAGATACTGATTACCTGGGCAATGCCACGATTTATAGCACTCTGGAACCATGCATGATGTGTGGGGGTATGATGATTTTTCTCGGTGTCTCCAGGGTTATTTATGGTCAGTCCGATCCGGATTTTGGTAAAAATATAGAAAGACTACAGCAGGATTTTAGATCTGATTGTAAATATAAGGCAGAGTCAGTAATAGGTATAGAAAGAGTTTGCAAAATAGATGTCCCGGCTAATTATAGATCCAGAAAGATAATTTCAGAGCCTTCCACCTTGTTGCAGAGAGCCCAGTTGGATGGGGCATTTGCCAGCTACCGTTTAATATTTGGCAGTATAATTACAGAGTTTTTGATGGGTGATGAGGCTGAGAATATTTATCGAGTTGCCCACCAGCGTTTGTTGGAGTACAAGCCTGATTACCAAGAAAATAGTGCCGTACTGTTAGAAAGTCAAATGCAATTGAAGAAATTAAAAGGTAATGTGGGAGACCTTGATCGCTGTTTAATAGGAGGTCAGCACAAACATTAATGTTGTAAAGTGTTTGTCTTTAGGGGGGGCTTAATGGTTGATTTTCTGAGAGTGAATATTGGATTTGTGGGCAGCCTAATTACTAGTTACATTTCGAGAGATGCGTCTTTATTTTTTTAAATTTTGGAGAAGGTCAAATTCTCAATGTTTCCATAGCAGAAATTTAGCCTATAACGCCATTAAAGCTCTTAGATAAAATACCAAGCCTATAAGGGTGCCAGTTGATAGTCATGGAATATGTGTTCCAGGTTGATCGGAAAATCTATGGGGCGGGCTGAAGATAAAACAATTCATAGTCGTATATCTCGCTATCATCCAGGGGCATACTACTCGATTTTATGGGGGGGCACCTTGGCAAATAAATTATCTTTCAGGAATAATTTCTCCCTATTAACTTTGAGTTTAATTTTTTGGTTTGTCAGGCTAAGTAATATTCCAGCGTTTGCGGGAGTCTTCAAGCGCTATAGTTGTTGAAAATCCTAAGGCTTTTGCAATTTGCGTTGCATCCATAGATTGGACATCTAGTGAATTAAATTTCTCCCTTCGAGCTGCATCTAGTATGCGCCTGAAAGATGTATTTTGTTCATTAAGGCGTATCTGCAAGGAGCGCTTATGCACCTGAAGGATGTCTGCTAGGAAGTCCAGGCTAGTAGCGCCCTCAGGTAAATAATTTTTTATGATGTCTTTGCAGCGATCAGGTAAAGATTCATCAGACTTCATTTCTTTAAGCTGTTTTTTAGCAGTCAGTTTATTCAGGTCGAGAGAGGGTTTTCCGGGGCTGCATAATTCTTTGTTGAGAATCGTGTTTTCAAAACTGATGCAGTTTTTGTTGTGTCCGAAAGCAATGGGAACATTAATCAATGAGGCAGCACGACTCATCAAATCGGGATTATGGTGAGTGAAGTGAATCATTGGATGACAGCTTTCATAATCGACAATAATATCAGAAATCAGCTTGAAGATAACTCCAATATTCAATTCGACTTGGCATGTGGTGAATGGCGAAAAGCTGGGGATTAAAATATCAAAGCTGGAGCGCACGGTCCCCTTGCTAAATAATCCTTGATAACCTTGTGTGCCAAGTTGCTGGAATTGGGTGCCCAGGCTAACAAGATGACGAACGGTAGGACAAGTCATCAAGACATGTGCAAAGGCCTGAATGCTGGAGATTGAAACATCCAGACCGGTACGAAATGCTATAGTGTTATCACAGAAATAGTTGGATACTTCCTGAAGCGCCTGCCCTGTCAGTCTAACCGGTACACGATGTTGTAGGTTTTTTAGCTTGGGGTAATGCTCACCATATATTTTTTCTAGCCTGTCTTTTGGGAACCCCAGATGTTGCCAGTACAATACATGACGATAAGTGGAAGTTGCCAATCCTGTTGGCTCAGAGCTATACAGTTCCTGGATATTGATGGCCATATTAAAATTATTTTTTCACGTCATTAACAATCTATTTCATCGGTTGATGAATATAAAATTATGTATATCGATTTCTTGAGTTAAGTTATTTATAGCATGAAGTTAGCGTCAAAAATGTGAAGTTGAACCGATTTTTGCCGGATAACCATTTACGTTATGATAAGATCAGAGTCTTTCTGCTTGTGCGGCTGATAACACATCAATGTGCTGTCGAGCTATTCCCTGTTTTAGGGGGGAGGCAAAAATTTATGTTTCAACTGGCTGCTGTAAGGGGGAGGATAGTGTCTACTTACTTTTAGTAGTCTAATGAATTTATCTATTGAAGTTTTACCGCAGAAATTATAATAATAAACCAAGTCTTGAGTTATACGATAAAGCCATCATTGATACCAAATTAGATGTGTTTACTTCTGAGTAGATTGTTTTAAGCGAAGTATAATACCGTTCAATTTTTTTCCGATTCCTGGTCGCTGTAGATGCCTTTACCGTCCTTATGATATCAAGCTATCTAATATGACTCATTTAATTCTTCTTTGATAATTGGATTTTATTGTTGGAGTGAGGTCGTACTAATATGAGTCAGTAAAGATATAAATGTTGTTGCCGGCAAGAATTGATTTTTTGTTTCCAGTTTAACTGGGGGGATACAGGCTCATTATACAGGGAGCCTAGGCTGCTGCATTTATTCTCTTAGGATCGTTTGATTAATACTATGTCCCCATCAGTTTCTAAGTCGTTTTAGGCCTCTAGAGCTTGTATGGGTAGTAGGTCTGCACACCCGTGTATGGTAATCTGGCAGATATTTTGAAAAATTATTGGTTGTAATCTAAGTGCTATCGCAACAGAAAAGATAATATTCCTTCCTTTTTGAAAGTATGAAAAAAAATAATTTTTTTCGTTAATCTTTATACTGTGTCATCAGTCCAGGATACATGTGATTAACTTCACGGCCAGTATATTCCTATTCAGTTTAGTATCTATGCAGTGCTGCGAGTTGTAGCCGTTTCTGCATGATTATTAAATTCTGTAATTAGTAAACCATTGTGTGTTTTTAAACTAGAGAATACTGGAAATGAATAACAGTAGCTTGCCTTTGGCAATTCTGATTACCGCCACATTGGCTGGTTGTGGTGGCGATTCGTCATCTGGGGAGTCTGATAATGAGAGCCCGCCTCCTTCGACAGGTTCTGATATAGCGGACCCTGGGAATGGATTAGAAATATCGTCTTTCACTCTGGTCAATTCACAGGGCAACTCGGATATTTTTTCACTTACCGATGGTGCAGAGATATATCTAAGCCAGGTTGGAAGCCAGTTAAATATTAGAGCCAATAGTGATCAGGCAGAGAGTGTAATATTTGAGTTGGCAGGGGCTCAGACGCACAATATGACTGAAAATGTCTCGCCCTATGCTCTATTTGGTGATGATCAGGGCGATTTTAATCATTGGACCCCCGCAGTTGGAACCTACACCCTTACCGCAACACCTTATTCCCTGGATGATGGGGCAGGCACTGCTGGAACCAGTGCCTCAATTACATTTACTGTAAAGCAGAATGATGGAACCGATCCGACAGATCCAGATCCGACGGATCCTCCGGGTCCAGTTGACCCGGATGATATCGGCCATAGTGAACATTGTACTGTTTCCGGGACACTGGAAAAGTGGCACCGTATAACGATCACTTGTGATGATGTGTATGCATCAGAAAATGATGATACTACATTTACCGATTATCGATATAACGTGATATTTACACAAGGTGACTTGTCTTACACAGTGCCTGGACATTTCGCCGCTGATGGCAATTCAGCAAAAACAGGTGCAACTGAAGGAACTAAGTGGCGTGCCTACTTTTCACCGCCAACTTCAGGTAAATGGTTCTTCGATATATCTATGAGACAAGGGAGCCAGGTTGCGGTTGATCTAGATACAAATGCAGGCAATGCTATTTCATTTGATGGTGAAAATGGTTATTTCCCGGTATTGCAATCCTCAGCCCCTGAACTTGATATGAGGAGTAAGGGGTTACTGGTACATAAAAAAGGAACCCGCTACTTGCAGCATCTGGGGGATAAGTCAGTATATATAGAAGGTGGAATGGATAGCCCTGAAAACATTTTTGGTTATTCAGGCTTTGATAATACAGAAAAACACTATAACGTAAATTCCTGCAAAGGCATATTACACAGTTTTGAGCCCCACCTTGGTGATTGGAATAATGGAGATCCCACCTGGAAAGACGGTAAAGGAAAAAGTCTTATTGGTTTAGTGAACTATATAGCTGAAAAAAACGTCAACGCAATTTATATCATGGCAAACACCGAGAGTGGTGATGGTTGCGATGCCCATCCTTGGACGGTATATGATGGTAACCATCGGGCTTTTGATGTCAGCAAATTAGACCAGTGGGAAGTCGCAATGGATCACATGACCAGTAAAGGCATGCTGATTCACTTTATGACGCAGGAAACAGAGAATAATAAAGTTCTGAATAACGGTGATTTAGGGCTTGAACGTAAACTATATTATCGAGAGATGATTTCCCGCTTTGGGCATCACCCGGCACTGCAATGGAATATGGGTGAAGAGACCACTCTTAGCCAAGAGCAACACAAGGCAATCGCTAAATATTTAAAAGACGTAGATCCCTACGATCATCCCACTCTACTCCATACGTATGGCGGCCAATGGGATCAGCACTATCGGCCATTGTTGGGAAATAGTCACTTTGATGGACCGAGTATTCAAATTTATGATATTCCTAGCGATGCAAACCATCGCAACGCCCCTTATCAAATGAGTAGAAAGTGGCTGACAGAATCCCAGAATAATAACCATCTTTGGTATGTTACTTTCACTGAAGCTTCTGGCGGGCAAGCGCCTGTGCCCCATTCTGAGGTTACCCAAGTTCAGAGGATCAACTGGATGTGGGGCAGTGTTATGGGAGGCGGTGCAGGATTTGAGTGGTATTTAAAAAACCCTAATTCCGGCCATGCGTATGACTTAGCAGTAGAGAACTTAAGGGAGTTTGATAACCATTGGGAGCAAACAGGCCACTTTGTTAAATTTTTTAATGATATTTTGCAAAACCAAATTGAAGTTAATCTACACAGTCTGAATGTAGATAATGAGGTAACTTCAACCAATAACGATTGGGTACTTTCAGATAGCGGGAATGTTTATCTAATTTACTTGCGTGAAGGTGGCACAACGAATATAGAGATTCCAAATGAGGATACCTATAAGGTTTACTGGTTCAATCCAAGAAGTGGCCAGTTGACATCGGGCAATCAACTTGACGGAATAGGTACTCATAGTATTGGCACTGCCCCAACAGAAGCTAATCAGGACTGGGCAGTAGTGATCAAAGCGGAAGGTAGAAATAGCAATGTTCACCCAGATATTGTAAAAGTTCTTCCAATTAACCCTAATGATGTTTTACTCGAACCTCAAACTAATTGGATGGATAGCTATTCTATTGGCGATCAATGTTTTTGTGAGTCAAACTTTGACCACAATATTGCCGATATTATGGTTTCGACCGACCATGGAACAATAACGGTTAAAGAAGCTTGTGACCTAATTGGCCCGGGCCCAGGATCGGCTGGCCGTCCCAAATACAATGATATTCAGTGCGGTAACGGCCCGGCAAATGATGCCGGTGATGAGGATTACTGTCCAGGTCGTGTGGATATAGGTAAAGAAGGGTGTGGCCATATTGGCCCGAGGTGGAATTTTGATAAGTTAAACCCAGATCAACCTGAAGGTGACTACACGGAAAAAAACGGTCTGGTAATTATGGAGGCTGAAAATACCTACTCAAATCTAGATGAATGGACCAAGAAAAATGATATTGGCGGGCATACAGGGAGCGGTTATCTTGAGTTTAATGGTAATACGCCACTAAACGGTCCACCTAAATCTCCCTTGGAGTACACGTTCAATATAACAAGAAGTGGTTTGTACTATTTACATCTGCACGCTGCGAAAGAAAACCTAGTGTATGAGGGTGAGTTTCGTACAGACCTAGCAAATGACGCTTACTTTCGACTTGAAGGAAACTATGAGGCGGGACCCAATGCGGGAGATAGTCACGGTAAAGATGCTACTCTGGAACTATTGAAAAAAGATACAAAGTTCTTTGGTGGAGAGCATAATAAATTCATCTGGGAATCTGGTAATAAATTAGATCCTGGTGGTCATAACAATAAACGCGTCGCCATTTATAAGCTAAAATCAGGTGAAACGTATAAACTGGTGATGTCAGGTCGCTCGCAGAAATTTAAGGTAGACAGAATAGTTTTTCGGCACATTGATGTGCCTGAATCTGATGCAGTGAATATAAATAATCCAGAAACCGTAAAGTAGTAACTGTTGAAGTAAGAGCCATGGATGGCTCTTACGATTGGATGAGTATAATTAATTCAATTGTGGTCTACTTCACTGCTAAAGGCAGTAAGTAAGGCTGTATGAGGTTTGGGCCCACATGGATCATTAGATTGTTAAATTACACGATTGGTGGATAATGAAATTTCAGATAATAAAAAACCTATTTTGGTTGTCGATTGCTTTTAATTCTGACCAGACTCAAGCTTTTAAGCCGAAGTCGGATTTTTCGGTGAATTTGGAGCGGGTCCGGTATTGCCAGGAATTTTGGTGTCTCCAGCAAGACACTCCATCTGAGTATCAAGCTTGGGAGGTAGAGGGCGTCAGTAATAGCCGTCAGCTTCATACTCAGATTGCTAGAGTGCAAAGCCCAGAACGCGATAATGTAAAAAACTTGGTATTTGTTGCTGCGGGACAACAGCCACCAGGAAATGGTGCAGAAAATTCTGTGACAGGCCAGAGGGCTGGCTATAAAAAGGACTGTGGAGTTTTAAAGAAATCTTGCTCTCGCAGTATAGATGGACGCTCACTTGCTCGACAGTTGCTAGATTCAGAGCATTTCCCAACAGATGAGACCTTTCTGGCGATTGCTTTTGATACGCAATTTAATCAGATGATTAGTGGTAATGAGAAGTCTCGTATAGAAAAGGCATACCTCAGTTGGCTAAAGTCAAAGGCTTATGCCTCCAATCTTGAGACTATTTACTTGGCGGGTTCTTCTCGTGGTGGTTGTCTCGTTATGAGATTGGCGAAAGCTATGCGAGCTGATCCGGATTTTCGTAATATACGAACTGTTGTTCACAGTTTTGATGGTGTTTGTAAATGGACCCAAAATGAGTTGGGGGTAACTTCTTCATTCCATCGTAATCCCATGAATTCTAGATACTTAAGCTATTATACTGATCTCCATACCCAGTTTCCTTATAAAGATAATTTATATCTTCGGCAGTTGACTGGTGGGGCTGAGGTCATTGAGTTATCTGGGGTTCACTCTTTTGCCTATACAGCTCAAGATACTGACTTAGGATGGTATTCACAGAGATGGGTAAATTTAGATCATACTAGCATCGGTCGAGATATGAGTCAGGATGTGAGGAATCAAACAGTAGTACCCTTCTTACAGCACTTAGATGATGTGCTTTAGTTTAAGAATTTTCTTTCCCTTATCTTAAGCTGTTAGTAGGTATTAAACCCCTACCATGATAACTACATTGAGGTAGTTATCATGGAGGCTGCCTTCTTTTCTAAGGAACCTCTGAATAGTTCGGATCAAATCTAGCAGTATTCAGTATTCAGTATTCAGTTATTAGTCAAAATTACGATAGATCATACATCAAGTCACTCCTGCCGAAGCAGAATACAGCCTTGAGTGCCGTAAAATCCACTGGGAAAATTTCTTTCAAATAGATGACCTCCCATGGCCTAGGCTCGAAGCTCGTATAGCTCCCTATTACCATCGGGTAAGCGTGGGTGACAACCTTATCCACTTAGAGTCATGCTAAGAATTCACCGCATGCAGCTTTCAAAAACCTTAGTGATCCAGCCATGGAAGACGCGCTCTACGAAATTAAAACTAGACGAAACAACTATTCTTAATTTTCGTCACTTACTGGAGGGAAATCATCTGGGCTCTGGACTTTTTGAGGAAATCAATAAATATCTTTCTGAGAAGAACATGTTATTGCGTGAAGGCACCATTGTATATGCAATCATTATCTGTGCTCCAAGTCACATATAGAATAGGAAGAGAGAGCGAGATCCTGAAATGTACCATACCAATAAAGGAAGTCAGTGGCACTTTTGAATGAAAATACATATTGGAACAGATGACGGGCTTGGATTGATTCACCATATCGACACAACAGCGGCCAATGCCTATGATTATTACCGTGACAAAAAACCTCTCAGAGGGCGATGAGAAAAGAGTTTGAGGTGATTCCGGTTATACAGGAGTGAAAAGACGCAAAGAGCTGGATGATAAAGAAATAGATTGGCATATCGCGATTTTTCTAATTAAAAGCGGGGTAGGGAAATTATGCTGTATTCTCAAGAGGTTCCTTAGAGCCGTTCTAGTGGATTCCGACTATAGAAAGGCTAAATTTATGATTTACCATGACGAGTAAAATAGTTATCCGCGGGTAAAGGTCGATAAACTAATGAGCCAGATCATAAAGGTACGTATTGAGCTACAGTTTTTATTACGAAGAGCAACACTTGAGACTCTTACTTGGGCCTACCTACACTAATTATTCTATCTGTGATAATTGAAGTAGATAGGCCCTAATAACGTCCTTATTTCTTGAGGAATCAAACGCCCTATTAGGGCCTTGTAAAATTAATCAACAACTATATCCAGATATGCTGGCTGACTTCTTTGATCAGCATGATCCACTGCAATTATTTTATATCTATATAATTTTTTCTGACCTATATCAGAGTCACTGTAGGTCAAGTGGCGAGTTTTCCCTACAAACTCCTCGTCGCGGAATATCTTATAGTGATGTGTGCCACCATTTTTAATGGCTTCATTCCATGACAATATTACTTTCCCATCAGAAAGTTTATATTTGAACCCTATTACCTGGGGTGGAACACCCTCATTATCATAAAAGCTACAAGGTACAATATCTCTGCCCAAGCCATCGGTACACTGATCTACATCTTTATTTCTTTTTTCTGAGGCATTCCAATTTTTGGCTATCCCTCCAGTACACATGTTATCAACACAGTAGGGAAGGTCGTAGTTTTGGCATGTTCTACAGGTTTCATATCCCCAGCCGTTAGTGAAAGGTATACGTCGGCCCTTATCTAATGAAGGAAAGTAATTACATACCACCACATGTGCGCCATCGTTATAGGCGGGGTTACTAGAACCAATAATACTATCGCATTCCGCTACAGCACAGCCGACATAACGGGTTTCCCCATGGCATACTTGGGCCCAATGGCCACATGTTTCCGCATGACAGTATTCATTACCCCAGTCATATCCATAGCTTTCATCATACCAGGATTTTACTGAGCCAGCCCAGGTCTCGGCATCATACTGCGATGCAGGTGGGTTAAAAATATTAATTGAAACATTTTCTCCGATTTCAATATTGCCTGCGGGCAATACAAAAGATATTTCACCTTTAACTTTTTCAAATGCTTCTCTAATACCGGTTGCCTCATTTAAGTGACCGAAATAGCAGGCTGATGCTCTTTCTTTGGCCATTTTGGCCAAAGCATCGTCCCAGAAAAGGGTCTGCATATTTCCGGCAGATTCTGGGCCGTTACCTTCTCCAGATTCACCCTTCGCACATCTCTCACGGTACTCATTATGAGTGTCTAACATGATGCGTTTTTGTTTCAAAGAGAGTTCAAAGGAACCATCTTCACTTGGATCGGGATCGGGATCGGGATCGGGATCGGGATCGGGATCGGGATCTGGATCGGGACCAAGACCAGGAATGGGGTTTTGGCTCATCTCACCACCATCACTAACCTCAGGAATGCCTTTATTGTCATTGACGGAATCACCCCCGCCACCTGAACAGGCTGCCAGGAGGGCGGATAAACAGATAACTGTTATTAGCTTGAAGGAATCATTCATATCAGACTCAATTTATGCGTTGTACTTTTATAAAATCGAGCGAATTATAGAGAGGCATTTTCGTTATTCTGTGAAGTGTGGCATGTATTTTATTGCAATATGATCGGTGGTTAATGGGCTGTTAAGAAAGTTAATTAATTAGTGAAATTATTTTTTAATTTTCGTTTTTTAATTTTTATACTTGACTTTTGTAAGGTTGGCAGTTGAGTCAATGTGATATTAACTGAATGGCTTCATAGAGTTATTTTACATTAACCAGTCCAGGTTTATTTTGAGGCCTGGGGTCGAAATCTCAAGGTGAGTACTAGCTGCTATTAAATCAAGTATGGATTAATGGCGAGTACCCAGTGAAAATTCCAATCTGTTTTTAATGAATGTTGCCCTAGTTCTTTGGGAGGTTAATTTTAATCAATGGATGTATGTCAAACGTTTGTTTGTTGGTAAAGGTCCGGTTGATGTCCCATTATTGTGAAAAGGATTCATAAAGTGATCTGAGCTTAATTAATTTTAATGTTGCCATTCTTAAAGATATTGATTTGTTAATTGATGTATTTTACTTGAGCGGTAGTCTAAATAAGCAGCCTTTATTTATGTGGATTGGATCTCCAATTAAAGATGCTTAGTGGTGGGAGGTGATTTGTACCATGCTTGTCTATGTAGGGTGTGGAACAATATGTCACCCTATGGATATGTTTACTGTATTTTATCAATGGCAATGCTGTCAGGTGGCAACAAGTGAGAATGCGAGCTGAATACCTGCAGTAAGCTTTTAATAGTGTTTGTGTTGATTTAAATGACTTTTTTAAGAATAAAATTACAAAGTATTGTGTGTTAGGCCTAGCTCTGTAATATTACACAAAAGGTATCTCAAAACTAATGACGTAATATTCACTATGTATCAGTTTACCTATGAGCCTACCCCCAAAAATATTCTATTGGATTTGATGGGAGTTAATAAACGACATGAACTGGCAACCAGTCAGCTGGGTTTCATATCTGATGCATTTGATGTTTCCACTAATAACCTACGGGTGACACTAAATAGGTTGGTGGGTAATGGCCTGATCACTCAAAATCGGCGTGGCATCTACAGTTTGACGGAAAAAGCACTGTCCAAACGTGCTTTTATAAACCGCTGGAAAAACAACACGTTTCAATACAATAACTGGGATTTCAGGTGGCTAGCCTGCCACTTACCTAAAAGAACAGCACGTGCAGTTCGCAAGAAATCATTAACAGTACTTGAGTGGTATGGATTTGCTGCAGGTTTAGATCACCTGTTGGTAAGACCCAATAATCTAACACTGAGTCATACGAAATTAACGGACATGCTGATTAAACTAGGTCTTGAAGCCAATGCGCACTGCTTTGTCTTGCAGGATGTATCGGACACCCTGGTTAATCAATGGGGGCTCCATTTGTGGGATATTGCACGTTTAGATAGAGAGTATGATGCCTTGATACATACTCTTGAGAGCAGTCTTACAAACCTGGCATCAAAGCCTGTTAAAGTCTCGTTATCTGAAACATGCCGCTTGGGTGGCGAGGCTATCCATCGTTTAGCGACCGATCCTTTACTACCAAAAATAATCAGGCCACAAAATAAATATCAGGAACTTAAAAATATTGTACGCAAGTATGACCATACAGGTCGCAATATTTGGTTGGAACAGTTGCAGAAGTTAGGCGTTGACACATAATCACAAAATGGTGACTTGCAATGAATATCCCCCTTAGTAAAGAAGAGGTTAAGCCGTTCCTACAGCGCAGTGATGCCAAGGCCTGGTGGATAGTGGTTAGTAATTGGCTCGGTATAATAGGAATTTTTACCATGGCAGCGCTATTGCCACACTGGGCAACTTATGTTCTTGCTGTATTTTTGCTTGCTGGGCGGCAGCAGGCTCTGGCAGCCATTATGCACGAAACCGGGCATAAAACACTTTTCGCAACTCGAGCCTATAACAATTTCGTTTGTAAGTGGTTGTCTTCACCGTTTTTGTTAATGGATGGAGAAACCTATATAAAAAGTCACATGATGCATCACCGCAAAGCAGGCACAGATCAAGATCCAGACCTGCAAAACTATAAGGATTATCCCGTCAGCAAGATGAGTTTGGTTAGGAAGTTTTCCAGAGATTTTTTGGGGTTAACTGGTTTAAAAGCGAATTTATATTTATTTCTGAGTGGACGAGACTTACTCAGCCGAAAAAAGCGAGTGAATTTTCAGTTAACACGAGGTTTATTCGTTAATAGTGTTATGTTTGCCATATTGTGGGCTTTTGGTATCCCACAGCTATATTTATTGTGGATTGTGGCATATCTAACCGTGTATATGGCTATTATTCGGATGCGTCAGATCGCCGAACATGCTGGAGTCAAAGATCTTTACCACTTGGAACCAAAATACAACACGCGTTCGATTCCCAGGGGTATTTTGGGACTCCTGTTTGTCAGCCCCACCGAAGGCTTGAGTTACCACTGTGAACATCATGCCTTTATGGCAGTACCCACTTATAACCTCAGGGCTTTGCATAAGTTGTTAAAGAATCGTGGTTACTACGATGATGTTGAGTTGGCCAGTAACTACTTCGGTGTTTTGAAACAGGTAGTGAGATGAGGCGTTACTAAGGTCAAGCATTTATTTGCACCAGTGCTGCTTACTGGTGCAATGCTTTATGGGCATATTCAGCTAAAGTATGAGTAATTTCTTTAATTAATTTGGATTTCAAATTCCAAACATGCCAGTACAAGGGGATTTTCAGGTGCTGATCTGGAGTCAGCTTGATCAGTTTCTCTTGTCTTAATAAATCCTCCACTTGTATATCTGGTGCCATTCCCCAGCCCAATCCCAGCGTCAAGAAATTAAGAAATCCTTTCGATGAGGGAATCTCATGGGACGGATATTGTCCGGCCTCAATCCCCCAATACTGTTTCAGGTAGCGACTTTGCAGTTGGTCTTTGTAATTGAATTCAACAGCAGGTGCGTAGCGGAATTCGTCCACATTGACGGGGTTGGAGAAGTAGTGCTCCTTAAAGGCCGGCGTACATACCGGATAGTAGGCCATGTGCCCCAGTAAGAGTGACTGGCAGCCCTGCAGGTTGCTGGTGACCGAACTGATGCAGCCTATGACTTCACCGTTCTTCAGCAGCTCCAAGGTCGCATCCTGGTCGTCTACTTTCAGGTCTACCAGCAGATGGTGAGAGCGGATGATCGGTGTTACTGCTTTTAGAAACCAGGTATCCAGGCTGTCTGAGTTAAGGGCGATACGCACCTTGTTTTGATTGCTGTAGCGGGTCTTGCTGCCTTCTGGGTCAATATCGGCCAGTAGCTCGTGCTGTAAGAGGTGCATCTGCTGAAAGTAGCCCAGCACCTTGAGCCCGGCGTCTGTAGGTCGTAGAGGCGTGGAGCGAATCAGCAGAGCCTGACCCACTTGTCCCTCTAGGGCCTTAATTCGCTGGGATACCGCCGATTGACTGACGTGGAGTAATGCGGCGGCTTTATCAAAACTTTGCTCCTCCACTACGAAAGCAAAGGCCTGGAGCTGTTTCAAATCAAGCATAAGTAAATCTTATGGGGTATCAAAATAATTAAATTTACTTATTTTAGCTTGCCTCTTAATCTCCTGCCACTTTCTCGACCCGCTCACCGCGGGCAGACCCCAAAGACCACAGGAGGCAACGTGATTTCGGGTTTGCTACTAGCTCCTTTCACCAAGGGCTTTATCACCACAATCAGCTTGATTATGGCTATTGGCGCACAGAATGCGTACCTGCTGACACAGAGTATACGCCGCCAGTACCACTACAGCATCGCCGCGCTGTGTATCTTGATGGATGTTGTCCTAATCAGCAGTGGTGTTTACCTGGTGGCGCACCTGGCCCAGGCTGGCGGCAATTGGATGCTCTGGCTGACTTGGCTCGGAGTGGCTTTCCTGTTTGGTTACGGTGCTATGGCATTCCGTTCCGCTTTCACGAATAAGGGACTGGAGGACAGTAAGGAGTGGGTGAAGTCCAGGCGTTCGGCCCTGATTACCGCAGTGGCCCTGACCCTGTTAAACCCCCATGCCTATGTGGATACCGTAGTCCTGATCGGCTCGGTCGGCGCACAATACGCGGGTGAAAGCACCCTGTTCTTCGTGCTTGGGGCCTGCAGCGCCTCGGTACTCTGGTTTGCCCTGTTATCCGTTGGCGGCAGCATGATGCAACCATTGTTTAAGAATCCAAAGACCTGGCGTGTCCTGGATGTTTTGGTGGGCATTATGATGTGGTCGATTGCTATTAGCCTGCTGTGGGCGCAGTAAGGCATCCTGCCTAGTAACAGGCCTGGATAACAGGGAATTTCCAGGCCTGATCAACACTCCCTAGTTTCTGTATCTCAGCGTTTGTATCTCTCCTAGGCTATAGCCATTTCTCTGCGCTCAGCTCCGCTACTTAAACGTCGCCCCAGTGTGATAGCCGGTTTCTCGATGAATTTATATATCAGGATGCTTAGAGCAATACTGACAAGCGTTGTAGCCAGAATATAGATCTCTACAGGATAGGCCGAAACCGGCTGAGCCCAGGCCTGCTGTATTATCCAGTTCAGCCCACGCATCACTGCTGGGTGGAAAAGGTAAACTGAATAGCTAATGGTCCCTAAAGATACCAGGCTGCGCCATGGTTTAAAGGGCAACAGTAAGACTATAAAGAAAACAGCCAAAGCAATGAGGTGAGGTAATGCAAAACGCAGAGGGTCTTCAGTTACTGGTTTACCTAAGAAAAAGAGAAATAGCACCATCAATGGAATAGAGAAGGTGGCAGCCACAGCGAGAATGGCATACCAATAGTTTGCTTTCCTAACATAGCAATGCCTGATGAGTGTTCCGCAAAACATAACAGCGATACAGAAAGGAATGTAAGTGATGCTTGGGGCCAGCTCTGGCAAAGTAATTGGTAGCTTCTCAAGCAATTGCCAGCCAATAAAGAAGGATAACCCACCCCAGCAAAAGAGTAGCAGGACCATGGGGTTGGCGAGTTGCCGCTTGGCAAAAATGAGTGCGCAAAGGCAGTAGAAAATTAATTCTACGGTTAGTGTCCAGTAAAGTCCCTGAACATTATCAACACCCATTAGGCCCTGCAGCATGGTTGCATTTGCGGCAATGGTCGCCATGGGATACATCCAATCACTGATTAGCCAAGTCAATCCTACCGCTATAAATAGTGATGACCAATAGGCTGGATAAAGCCGAAAGAAGCGGCGAATGGCAAATTTTTTTAGGGAGCTTCGTGTGCCGGAAAGGCTAAAAGGGATAACAAAACCGGATATTAAGAAGAAACAGATTACCCCAATTCTGCCGAAATCCACCTGACTGATAAAGCTTGCTAGCTCGGTGCCATGTTGGGCAACACTGGCGTTGTGTATAAATACTTCACTACTGTGTTGCCATACAACAAGAATTGCTGCAAGGCCACGTAGAGCATCTAGGTTAAGTAAACGACTATTCATCTGGCGACTGTAATCCTTTAACCAGCGGTGATAAGCCTTTGGGCCCATTATCTTCCGGGGGGTTGTTCTAAGAGTTAAGTTAGTAGCTATTCACTAGCTCGAAAGCTGCGTTATATCTTATATATAAGAGGCACAAATTGTCTGCTACTTATAAATGAAAGGGAACTGAGGCAAGGCTCACTGTTATTAGGTGTAAATTTTCTATTACCGATGGTCCCACAGATTCCTGTCTCACCCGAAGGACTCTACCATAATTTAATCAACAAGTGGCTAATGCCCCTCAGCTTTACTCCACCAAGTGCGCTATGTGATCAGTTGATAGCTAAAATCTTATAGGAAAAATATGATTGGTTAAAAATAGTGTAAATAGAAGAAACAGAATGGTGCCGACTACCCAGGCGCTAGAGGTCGCCAAAGGTAAAGAGCTCATTTCCATTTGGTGTTCATTGTGGCTTTTAGCCTGTGAATGCCCTGCTAAAGAATCCGTCAACAAGTTCGTACCTCCTGAAGGCTTCTCTGGTGAGCAGAACCCCAAACAGGGCGCTGGCCTATCCCGCCCTGGTAAGGTCATACAGCCATGTTTAAGGTGGTTCTTTACCAGCCAATAGTTAATGGGGTAGGCAATAATGCCACCAACGATAGCGGCAAGGCTCATGCGGAACCAAAATGTAGCTCTTGTAGGATCTTCCGACTCAGGCCAAAGTGAAGCCAGTATCACCATGGTCGGAATCATCCCAGCCATCACCATATTCATTGAAACGGTTTCCGCAAAAAAAGTTTTGCGTACGGCTTTCAGATAGTTGCCTTGGTACATGTTAAGCATCATCAATGCCTGGAAAATAAAGAGTCCGCAGATAAATCCTGAAATATACTCAATAATGGCATCCCACCCATTGGTAAGCCCCAAGAGGGGTACGATGGAAGCTGCAATTACAATGCCGGTCGCATCACCTGCAAGGCAATGCATCTCGCTGTTAACACTCTGCTTCCAGGTGGCACGGGTAAAGGTATCGTGACCACCGGGAAAGGGGCGTCTACAGGTAATTAGATAAAGTAATAGCCCAACAACACCCGTATATACAACCACCAAAATCCATGCCAAGCGCTGTACCCAACTGGTCGGTGTATTGGTGAAAGAGTCCCAAGTAACAAAGATCACACTAATAGCCGCGAATATAAACCAGACCAGCATTGCCCCATCTAGCATAATAATTTACCTGGAAAAGGAGAGGTATGCATATATCGCTAACAATTTAGCCGCTGGTAATTGAGTAGTATGTCGCAGTAATTAACTTATCGATATTTTGAGATGAAAAATGATTAACGTGAAAAAATCAGGAATTTCAGTCGTCAAATTTTTGATATGTTATTATATTTAGTGTAGAGGATTTTAGAGTGATTCATAAAGAAGCGTACCTTCTTGGCACGATAGCATTCTTGGAACCAAGGATGTTTCAAGAATAAATTGAGGACAAATGATTCTTTACCCTCAGTTTTATTTACCGCAGACTCCTTACTTTACCCACAATGCTCAAAATAATCTTCAAGCGTTCACCTCTAGAAAGGCTTGATATTAGCGTAATTTTTTACTCATTATCAATAATCACAGCTAACTTGCTGTTTAAATAACGTTGAGCCCCCAAGGCTTCTATCTAGAAGGGCATAAAATAATTAAGAGCCAGATCACGCAATACCAGCAGTGGCAAACTAAGCGTAATGGGACTCCGGAAACCTCTGGTCACTTCTGTGACTGATGTTGGGGGTTTCCGGCTTGAAGATTTTTAGTGAGAGCAGAGCTGACATAAAAGCCAAAACAAACAAGGCGCTAAATAGCATTCCTCCAGTAATTACCGTAGCCAGCCCTCTATAGATAGCTGCGCTACTTCCAGGATTAAGAACGAGAGGTAGGTTGCCAAAAATACAGGTAATCGTTGTTAGCATTATTGGGCGTATTCGTAATCTGGCTGCCGTTTGGATTGCCTCAAATTGGCCGGCACCATTTTGTAAAGTTAGCTGGAATTGATTTACGAGTAATATTGAATTGTTCACTACGAGCCCCATTAAAATTACGAACCCAATCATGGTTATCACATCAAGGCTTTGAGGGGTGAAAACATTTAATATCTGTAAACTGAGCATACCCCCTGTAAAGGCTAGTGGGATTGCACAAAGCACAGCGGCAGCCAGCTTTGCTGACCTTAGTGCGAAGTACATAAGTAGGCTAAGGACTACCAATGCTGCCAAAAATATCCTCAAGAATTCACCTAAGAATAGGTTGAGCTCATTAGCGCTCCCCCTAAACTGGGTGTGTAAGTCATTATAAGGGCTCGTTGCCAAAAAGGATTTTACTGATTGATCTACATCTTCAGTAAATGACTTCATTGCTACCCCTTCTGGGGGCGTAAGATTTAATGAGGCACTTACTTCCTGCCCAACTCGTAAAATGCTGCCAGGTGCTTGGGTTATTTGAGCCTCGGTTAGCTCACGCACGGGGATCATGCCGTGGCTCTCAATAAAAATTTCAGTATCTAGAAGTGTCTGCAGGTTTTGGGGCTCTTTTGCTTTGAGGTAAAAAGGTAGGGTATTAGTTCCTGTATAGAAGTGTCCAATATAGATTCCATCGGTCAAAGCCATCAAGTGACGATTTAATTCTGAGATTGTAATACCTAGGTGAGTTAGTTGGTCTAGACGAGGCTGAAACTCTATCCTCACGGCTCGATTTTGAAGCGCACTACCCTCCCGTATTTGTGCTTCTGGAAATTCTGAATGTAAATAGTTCATAAGCTCAACTCCGGCCTCTTGCAGCCTGGAAAGTTCAGCCCCCTTAATATCCAGTTGGCTGATACGGTTGTTGGGCATGGCAAATCGCAACAAGCCATTGTGGCTGAAGTGAACTTGTGTACCTATTAATCCATAGAGCACCTTTTTGTTCAGCCATTCCTGTAGCGTTTTAAAACTCCAATCTCCATGGGTATATAAGTAGAGATTGCAGTTGTTTGGATTGCAGATAATGCCGTAAGTAGAGACGTGGTCTTCAATTTCCTTCATGTTGGTAGTTATTCTATTAACCACCCTTTCTCCAATTTCTGTTTTAATGATTTCTGTGGATAATGGGTTTTCAAAATTTATATAAACAGAAACCATATTCTGTTTGGGGTCAGGTAGAACATCTATGGACGGTGTGGAAAGGTAGGTGGCAATAAGTGCGATAGGTAACCCTAAAATGATGACGGCGATAGATCGTTTAGGGTCGCTTGCTGCCCTCATTGAAAGGTCAACCCATTTTCTAAGCACGGTATCGATTGTTGCACTGTTTGAATTTTTTTTAAGAGTAGTGGATTTTCCCAGTAAATACCTTGCTAGTGAGGGAAGTATAATTAAGGCGAATAGCAGTGAGGCGAGTAAGGCGCTTGAAATTGTAAAGGCGAGATCTCGAAAAAGTTGTCCTGTTGCAGATTGCATTGTAATGATTGGTACAAAAACAATGACACTTGATATTGTAGATGATGCCAAAGACCCAGTAACTTCTCGAGTTCCATTTATAATGCTGTCTTGAATACTAAAACCCTTAAATCGTAATCTTTGAATATTTTCCATCACAATAATCGCAGCATCGACCATTAATCCAATGGAAAGCGCAATCCCGGCAAGTGATACAACATTCATACTTCTACCCCCTAGATACATGCCTAAAACCACGAGGGATATACACACGGGAATGCTGAGAAATATTAGAGTTAAAGTTCTAAAATTACGCAAAAACCAAAAAAGTACTAGGCAGGCTAGTAGAGAGCCGAGTAGAAGGCTACCATATACTAAATTGAGGGAACTTCGAATTCCCTTTGAGTCATCGCGACTGATAGCCAGCTCCATTCCTAAGCGTCTCAATTCTCCGCTGTTCAGTTCACCCATCGTTGATTTAAGCTGTGTAATGGTTTCAAGAACATTGACATTTTCAGTAGGCAGCAAATAAAAATAAAAGGATCGATTTCCTTCAAGTGCAAAATACGCCCAATCTGAAGCGGTACGAGCTTTTACAGAGGCAATATCGGAGAGCCGAATAATCTGATTTCCCCGTGAAGTGATGGGTATTTGTGAAAGTTCTCCCAAGGGAATCTGACCCTTAAAGTGTAAAGCATAATCTTTCGAGCCTATTTTTAGGTTTCCACCTGAACGATCCACCAGGTTACTCAGCTGTGCGGTTACTTCGGCAATACTTAAAGAGTTCTGAGCCATCTTTTCTGGGTCGAATTCAATATCAACGCGCCGGGCAATTGGTGTACCAGCCTCTTCAATGGATGAAACACCGGGGACTTTACTAAAAGCTGGTTTTATATGATTGATAAAGGCATCAATTAACTCTAATTCACTTGCGGATTTCTTGGAATAGAGAAAAAATGAGGCCAATGTAGCACCTGCGCCATTGGAAAAATTGAAAACTTGAGGTGTTCGGACTTGTGTTGGCCAGTTTGGTACTTGATTAATTCTGGAGAGAACCTCAATATACATCTGTTCCATATCTGCTTCTGAATGGAAGTCAACTGTGGTCCAAGCTAAACCACTGTTGATATTAGTTTGTACCTCTTTAAGATAGCTAAGGCCTGAAAGCTCCTGCTCCAGTGGCGCAATAAGTATTTGTTCAATTTCTTCTGCTGTTTTCCCTGGCCAGGAAGTTGCGAGTGCAATTTGTGGGCGTTTGATAGTGGGGAGTAAGGCGTTTGGTAAATTTAGGCCGGCGATAATTCCGGCAATGATTAGACTGAAAGTACAGCTTATAATTATTGAGCTGTATTTCTCCAGGGTTTTCATGTGCTCTCCCTCTCTGTCGGAGTAACAGTCTCATTGGGTTGTAATCCCTCATGGCCCAGTACCACTAAAAGATCTCCAGGTTCAATAGTTGAACTCACGATAAAGTGATCTCCCAGGGTGTCTATTATTTGCACATCTACACGAACAGCCCTTTGATCGCTATCTAAAGTCCAAACTTTATATTGACCGTCCTCAAGTCTTACCGCATCACTTGGTACTTTGGTGATAAGTTCCTGTTTATTGTTGCTCGAGAATGGAGTCAGCATAGTGATTTCGAATCGTTGCCCAACTAGCAAAGGCTTAAATTTTTCCCTACTCGCTTCAAAATAGAGGTTAAGATTTTGTGTTTCTGGAATGACGGTATAGCTGATATTTCTAAGGTGGATATCTCGATTTTTTAATTTAAAAGTGCTATTGCTAAGCAAGTTTTCACTATCTAAATGTTCTTCAGGCAAGCTGCATTCAATTTGATTCTCTGTAAGGGGGAGCAGCTGCATAACCCTTTGCCCTGGGTTAAGTCTCTCTCCAGGATTTGCGTCAATATTTAATACTTGGCTATCCGTTTTTGCGAAGTGTTGTAGTCGCTCATGGCGGTATTCAGCAGTTTTAAGCTGTTGCTCGAGCCTTTGCCTGTTTAATCGGTGGGTATCTACATTCAGTTTAAGATGGTTTAGGTGTGACGGGGATACCATGTCGGCAGCACGCAGCTTTGTTAGTCTGCTCAGCTCTTCTTCTGCATAGGTCAGCTGACTCTGTGTAATTTCTAAATCCGTTCGAATAATTTCTATTTCCTGAGAGAGGTAAAAGCCATCTTGTTCAGCTACCAATTCTCCCGCTTTAATAATAGATCCTACTGGTTTTACTTGTGTGAGTTCGGCTTCGGTATGGCTTGAAATCTGGTGAAGAGGCGGAGATGATACGGAGCAATAAAGTTTTGTACTGACCGCTTGATTCCAGGGATATGCAGGTTCCACTAATACTATGGGGCTATCATTAGAATAAGTATTACAGCTAAGAAGTAAGGCTATGGAAGAAATGCTATTGGCAATGAAATTTCTAATTTGACGGTTTCTCATCCTGAGACTCGGCTCGATGTTGCGCTTGGTTTATTGGTGAGGAGGGAGCTAATTTTTTGAGAATGCTTAAGTGTCTTTGTTGTTATACTTCTAAAAAAGATATGTTGATGATGGAGTTCCTGCAATCTGTATGCGATAAGTTGATGTTTGCAGGGGGTGAATGGTTTTTGACCTGAAAGCGCAGTCTCTATTATTCCAGTGGGATCGTTGAATATCAGGTATGTACTTATCGATTAGACTTCAAAAATATGCTGTTCAACCATGTTAATTCTGGAAGTTGGCCTATATCGAAAATCAATGAAAAATGCGAGCGCCTATGAGAACATAGGATTACTGTGTTTTTTCGATGATATATGGCTTTAGTCACTTGCGTAGCTAAGGTTTGCGGAGAAATACCTACAGTCTTCAGGCCTTTATTTATAGTGGTTAGGCATTTATATGGCAGGGTTGCTATAAAAACTACCTACTACCTGACCTAATTTTAGATAACTAACCATTATGTTGCCTAGAGCTTGTGGGTATTCTCCCAATATAGAAACCTATGCTTTATTCGTAATTAGTCGAGTAGTAGCCTGCCTTCAATTGGAGTGAATTCACTCGCCGCATTCATCAATGTGGCAGCTGTTAAATCTGGTACGCCATATACTTCAACTCTCTTACCTCTGTCTAATCTGAGTTTCTGAGCAAGAATATCAAAGTCACCATCTCCTGAAACTAAAACTACGGTATCTACTAAGTTTGAATATTCCATTGCATCTATAGTGATCCCCACATCCCAGTCACCTTTGGCAGAGCCATCAGATCTTTGCGTAAAGGGTTTTAACTTTACTTCAAAGCCAATAGATCTCAAGATATTCTGAAATTCATGCTGTTTTCTATCACCGCGGTCGATGGCATAAGCCATTGCTTTTATTACTTCTCTTCCACCTGTAGCTTGCCGCCAAAATTTATTGTAATCAAAGTTTCTTTTGTAGATTTGCCTACATGTGTAATAGACATTTTGCACATCAATAAATACGGCAATTTTTTCCATTTGATAATCCATTCATGTTATAAAACCTAATGCTTAAAGCAGCGATAGAACCTGCTAATACTAGTGTGAACACTTTATGTTGTTAGTTTTTCATATTCAAGCAACGATTGATAGCTAATGGTGTGAAGTAAATCCTGGTTATTGTGGAGGCTTGCGGAAGGGTTCGATTCCCAGAAATAGCGAACAAATTCTATTTTCTAGTAAAGGCAAGAGCGATGGCGATTAATACTCCAATGGAGAGACCGGAACTCGCGGAAGCCTTGCGCGCCTGTTATGTGGTGGGCGTATGGGTACTCTCACTCGAAGGTAAAGTGGATAATTGGTAGTCCATATTACGTAGTGCACTGTTACTCCTTCGATTACCAAAAGTGAGTACGGGATCGTTGGTTTCTTAAGTCGAGCACAGATGTGAATTGGGCGGTTGCTATGGATAACCTGGCCAGCCATTTTTCGCTCAATCCTCCCGCGCTGATTAGGGGCCCCGGCTCTCGACCGTGAGAATTTAATTTTGCAGTAAAGCGAGTCAGTACGGTAAATAGTGAATGTCGGAGCAGAATGAATCAGGGATATTCACGCCGATATATGCGAGAAAGAATTGCTCAGATTTAGGGAGGCTGCCGAAATATTGCTCACATTGACGGGGAATAGCAACAAGTGTGGAAATCACTTTCTCAAAAAGGTTCCCAGGATAAAAAATAGAGACCCTCATTGTATTTTACCTGGTGAAGAATTTTTCATGGATACCAGTCACATTCCCACAAACCATCTAACTCCAGAATCAAAAATCCTCATATTTACTACCCAATAGGAAGTGACAAACGACCCTGCCGTTACTCCCAGTGCCACTTTGAGTTGATTGAATCCCCACTGCTCTCGAACCCCCAAATACACCAATATTCCTATGGTAATCATCATCATTGGTTCGTAAAAATATCTAATTGGCGCATCGAAGGGAAATAGGAATACGCCGTAGATTAATCTACCTAGACCTGGGGGAAGTATGGTGACTAAGCTTAACATCATACAGAGCATATGTTTTTTGGGGGATTTGCGGTGCAGAAAGCCAGAGAATAGAAAAAATACGAAGAGTGGTAACAAGAATAAATCAACCCAGTATACAAGTCGGAATATATCGCTCTTAGCCAGAGTTGACTCAATCGTACTAAATAATAGCCATGACGAGGTGCCTATGAAGAGTATTGCTACAGGTAGAGATAGCCAGCCTAGATATTTGTGAAGAGATCTGTTGCCTTTGAGCATTAAGTATGGCTGACCACACATGAGCGTGATCCAAAGAAAGGAAGCTAGTCCATGTATATGATGCAGCGAAGATAAGCTTTTATAAGCTATAAAATAGCTGGGAGCAAAGCCAAGAATAATTACTACGGATAGACTACACATCCAAAAGAAAAGAGATCTGGGGCTCAAATATTAGTCCTTTTGTTTTAAATACTTAAGTTTTTTGTTACTGCTTACTATGTGACTCACGGTAGAGGAGTCTTGTCGGTCCATGTCTTATAATACTGGTTCGATTATCATGAGGCATGGCCTTGCCGATCTATCTAGACTTGAATTGAGGGGGAAGTTGATCGACTCGACAGTCATACTGCTTGACTCTGGTCTAATTAATTCTGAAGGGATATGTTATCGGAGCTTCGATGATAATGCCAATTTTGATAAAGTTATCAAAGTGCTTGGTGGGAATATGAGGGCTGATCGAGAAGCTCTAGGAATCTTATTAAAGGAGGTCATATTAAGAGAGGCATCTAGCAGTTAGTATCATGCTAGGGATGGATGAGAGTTATCGGCTCGAATTTACCGGCTGTTCTGGGAGCGGCGCCACAAGCACATAATTTTTGTTCGCTGAATTTTATGTAGCTTGGTTTCAAGTAATAACGTCTGAATCAGAGTTTTTGATGATTACCTATTGTATTGCTGATACTCATGGCTGCCGTGAGTGTTTACCAATGTGAACGCAATTTCATCTAATTCATGATCAAAATCCTTTGCATTCTGTTGTCCCGATTTTTTTAATTTCCTTAGGTTTTCTGCTGAGGCATTATCCATTGCGGGATCAGCATTATATAGGTTGGGCTGAAGCCTATAATACTCAGTGTTTTCTACCGTAGATGTAATTTGTTTTAGGTAGTAGTGGGTCATCTGGGCCCCTCCGTTCAGTGCAATATCAATGGTAGGTCTGGTCCAGTTAAAAATGCCCCAATCTTTTACTTCTTTGTATTTGTAGCTTTTTAATTGTTTGCCAGTCCCAAGGGAAACAATGATCATATCCTTAATTCCGGAGATGCCAGTAAACTTAATGGCTTCTGAATAGGCGCATAAAGCTGGATCACTGGCTACCATGCCGCCATCGACCAGGGCATATTTTTTATTTAGTGGCGGTAGTGAATAAATGCGTGCGGGTTCAAAGTAGGTTGGTGCAGCGGTACTACCTCTCAGAAGGTCTCTTACCAGAAAGTCTTCCTTCCTTACTATGGCACAGTGCTGCCTGAATATGATTTGTTCACGCTTGTTGATGTCATAGGAAACAAAACAGGTGGGTTTTAACAATTTGCTTAGCGTTGTTTTACCAAAATACTTCTTTAATACTCTTTCGAGCTCATGGGTAGAGTATTTTTCTCCCCTTAAAAGTTTCAATTTATCGAAATAAGGCCAGGTTCCACTTTCAAAAACCTTATCACCTTCTTTCAGGTAGATATTGACTGCCTCCTGAGCTGTAAATTTTGGCTTTCCTTTCTTATTGGGGCATACATATGCGGCGCCCAATACTGCGCCGGTGCTTGTTCCGGCTATCAAGTCAAAATATTCCCCTATTCTGGCGTCAGGGTTTCCTGATTTCACTTTGAGCTTATGTTCTAGTGAGACCAATATCTCTCCAGGTAATATACCCCGGATACCCCCTCCATCAATAGATAGAATTCTTATCGCCACTGTTTTCTCTCCTCGACACCATTGATTGAGTACGATTCCAGAAAGATAGCACTAGGATCAATAGCTAATACTGTATTTGTCTGCATGCTAAATATGTGTCGAAAAGTTTGTTTAGATCAATAGTATATATTTAACAGTAGTATTTTATTAATGAAGTGGCTGTATAAACATCAACTCTATGGGGAAATTACTCAGTGCAGAAGATAGTTGATCTGCACATAGTATGGAACAGGGGGTGGCTATGAGTCTATTGTGAAAATATAATAGACTTTCCCTACTTTTTTCTAAGCAGACTACAAGCCCAACACATCAAGCTCGCCGAGGTAAAATTCATTCTCATCTTATGGCCGAAATAGGAAACGGATATAATTCCTTTTTATCCCAGAGATATGAACAGTCGACAATCCTATCCACACAGCGCCATGTTGGTGGATAGGTTCAGTCCATAATAATAAAGAGAGAAAATATTGATATCCAAGGTGCTGATTAAGTTAGTGCCTCTTCGCGATGACAGAAGGCTGAAGGATATCGCTCAGACGCCTATTTAGCCTTATGAATAGGTCAGAATAGATAAGCCAACATAATATCTATCAAAGGTCGAACTACAATGATCATGGTCTGGAAGCGTCGCAGGAGGCGTTTCCCAACTTAAGGCGTTTCACTTAAGGGTATCCATTATGGCTATGAATCTCGCGCAGAAACTGATCCAGAGCCATCTCGTGAATGGCTCATTAGAGCCCGGCAGCCCAATAGAGATAACGATAGATCAAACGCTGGCACAGGATGGTACCGGTACTCTGGTCATGTTAGAGCTAGAGGCGCTTGGTTTATCACAAATCAAGACTGAGCTTTCCGCACAGTATGTAGACCATAACCTTCTACAAACGGACTACAAAAACGCCGATGATCACCTGTTCCTGCAAAGCGCCTGTCGCAAGTTTGGACTTTGGTTTTCACGTCCTGGTAATGGCGTAAGCCACCCGGTGCATATGGCTTGCTTTGATATTCCCGGAAAGACGTTACTTGGCGCCGATAGCCATACCTGTGCAGCGGGTTCTATGGGCATGCTGGCCATTGGTGCTGGTGGCCTACAGGTGGCCATGGCCATCGCTGGGGTCCCCTTCGCGCTGAAAATGCCGAAAGTACTCGGCGTAAAGCTTGAAGGTACATTACCGCCATGGGTTAGTGCCAAGGACATTATCCTGGAAATGTTACGCCGGCAAACGGTCAAGGGCTGTGTGAATAAGATTGTTGAGTACTACGGCCCAGGCCTCGCCAATTTGACCGCGATGGACCGCCATGTGATCGCTAATATGGGGCAGGAGATGGGTACCACTGCCAGTGTGTTTCCTGCCGATGAAGCTGTCAAAGCCTTCCTCAAACAGCAGCATAGAGAAAGCGATTATGTAGAAATGAAAGCCGATGAGGGTGCGAGCTATGACGAAGAGGATACTATCAATTTATCTGATCTTGAGCCGCTAATCGCCTGCCCATCCAGTCCAGACAAAGTGGTAACCGTACGTGAGGTGGCGGGCCGTCCTATTTACCAGAGCTATATTGGCTCTTCTGCTAACCCGGGGCTGAGGGACTTCGCTATACCGGCGCGTATTGTCGCAGGTCGTCGTTTAGCCGACGATGTCTCTTTTGATATCAACCCAACCTCGCGCCAATTACTCGAAGAGCTTAGCCGGAGTGGCGATCTCACAAAACTACTTGAAGTTGGTGCGCGCTTGCACCAGACAGGCTGCGGCGGCTGTATTGGCATGGGGCAAGCCCCCGCCACTGGCCGTATCAGCCTACGTACTGTGCCACGTAACTTCCCTGGTCGATCCGGCACAGCAGATGACCAAGTCTATTTATGCAGCCCTGAAACCGCCACTGCTAGTGCACTGAAGGGCGTGATTACCGATCCTCGTGATCTGGACATGGACTATCCCAGCTTTAGTGAGCCGGAGTATCTGCCAGATATAAGACCTTTACTTCAGCCACCCCAAGAAATCCCTGTAGCAGTTGAGCTGATTAAAGGTCCAAATATCAAGCCGTTGCCAAACTTTGAAAAGCTTCCAAAGACCTTAACGGGCCCGCTATTACTGAAAGCGGGTGACAATGTTTCGACAGATGAAATACTGCCTGCCGGAGCTGAAATTTTACCTTTGCGCTCAAACATCCCCGCCATTAGTCGCTATACATTTTCACGTATCGATGAAACATTTTACCAGCGGGCGATAAAACTGAATGGTGACTGTTTTGTTGTTGGTGGTGAAAATTATGGGCAAGGCTCCAGCCGTGAACATGCAGCGGTATCATCACGATTTCTTGGCGTAAGGTGCATAATTGCAAAAAGCATGGCTCGTATCCACCGCCGTAATCTCATTAACTTTGGTGTGCTGCCACTACTTTTTGAGAGCTTTGATGATTACGATCGACTTGAGCAGGATTCAATCCTTGAGATTGATAAGCCAATAACACAACTTAAATCAAACAATTCTGTAAAGCTTTTGATTAAGTCATCTGGCGAGAGCATTACTCTGCGGAGTGATTTGTCAATAGATGAACTCGAAGTGCTAGAGGCTGGTGGCATGATTAATCAGGTGCGAGAAAAGTATCTGAGTAATGGAAAATAGTAGATTTTAAGCGATCGAAATTTCTATTGGTTCATGCTATATCCCGATAGAATCCTCTGTAGAAAACCGGTTACTGTCAGATAAAGTTAAAACTACTTTACGAGTAAGTATTTGTTGCCTGATACACCTGCGACTAAAAAGTTAGGGTTTGCGCTGATTTATCTCTTCAAGAATTGTGCTGGGTTCTACAAAAATTCTTGATTTTTTCTTGATAAGTTTTTGATGTGCAAATTCAAAATGCAATAGAGATTAAAGTGTGCTTCTGTACTCAATTATTTAGACGTAAGAATTGTATTTTATACGTAAAAATAATTTTATTGCCATACAGCCTTTTCACAAGAATAACTATTCCTCACCGTCTGGAGCGCGATTTCTCGTTTCCATCAAAGAAGTGGTACCATGGTATTATAAATTTGATCGATATTTACTTTCCAGTCAGACTTGTAGGAGAAATACATGGCGGTAACAAAAGAGGTGGAGCAGGGGCAGGCTGTTTACTCCAAGCCCGTGCTCTGGTTATATGATCTTTGGGTTCTAGGATTATCCAATCGATACATCTGGCGGTGTCCTACTGCAGATATTCTCAAGCACTTCAATCGGCATATTACGTCAAACCATTTGGATGTTGGTGTTGGAACAGGGTATTTTCTCGACAAGTGCCAATTCCCTCCCGGTGATGTAAGGCTGGGTTTGATGGATTTGAACCAAAATAGCTTGGATGTTACTGCCGCTAGGGTTGCTCGGTATAATCCGCTTCAATTTCGCTGTAACGTGCTAGATGAAATAGACATAGCCGCTGGAAAATTTGAGTCAATTTCTCTAAATTACTTGTTGCATTGTCTTCCTGGAAAATTATCTGATAAGCTGTCTGCCTTAGATCACGTTAGTACACTGCTTGCTGAATCAGGTGTTGTATTTGGCTCAACTATTTTATCAGCGGGTGTGCCTAGAAATACTGTGGCGAAGAAATTAATGCACATCTATAACCAAAAGGGTATTTTTTCAAATGTTGAAGATTGCCAGGGAGATCTTCAAACCTATCTTGCGAATAGGTTTGAAGAGTATCAAATAGAAATAAAAGGCTGTGTCGCGCTATTCAGTGGAAAAAGAAAAATCTAATTTGAGTTAGTTCAAAGCCGAACTGACAAGTCACCATTTTAAAACAGGTAACTTTCATATCAGGTCTGAACGACCAAAATGTAACTTTGCTCGATAGTTGTCGCTATTTAGGCCGGCATCCACCTGTGGTCTCTATGACATATTGGTTAATTTCAAGATTAGTTTTAAAGGTTGTGCTTGGTAATAATTGGGGCAGTGTAATATTAGTTAATTAACACATCTATAATCTTGTACGCTTAAAATTTACACTACCCTCTAAGAATTATTGCTATTCGCATTAGATGGTATCCTATTGTTCTAACCACTTTAAAATTACTTGATTTGTTTCTTCTGGCTCCTCCTGTTGAATCCAATGGCCACAATCTAGGCTGACAACATCAACATTAGGAACGAATTCTTTTAGATTGGCAGACTTCGAGATCAAATCACGATCGCCGTAAATCATCAGTGTTGGCTTTTGAATGATTGGCTTTACATCCGCCAAGATCTGCCAATTGCGGTCAAGGTTTCTATACCAATTAATGCTACTCATGAACCCTGTTTTCTCAAATGCAGAAATAAAAACAGCCAGTTCGTTATCACCCATTAAGGGCTCGCCAACTGGCGCTTCTGCTCTGGCGAGATCGATCACTATCATTCCAGGTTCTGGTGGTGCTGGAGGCATATTCTTACGGAATATATTGCGAAGGAATTGGGTAGTATTTGCGTCTAACACAGCGTCCGCGATGCCTGGCTGTCGGTTAAAGTGAACGATGTAATAGTCGTTTCCTAGAAATTCTTCCATAAACTCGATCCAAGGTTTTTCTGTTCGGGCTTGATAGGGCAGTGCTAGGTTTATAATTTGTTTAATACGGTTTGGATGTAATAGCGCTATGCCCCAAACCACCATTGCACCCCAATCATGACCGATAAAGGCGGCATCTTGGTATCCGTAATGATCGAGAAGTGCGACAAGATCGCCGGTTAAGTGTTCAATGTCATAGCTGGTTACTTCCGTTGGGCAGGATGAGTTGCCATAGCCACGCTGATTGGGAACGATAACGTGGTAGCCCGCTGTGGCGAGAGCGGGTATTTGGTGGCGCCAGGAAAAGGCATGTTCTGGCCATCCGTGACAAAGCACAATGGGGTTTCCTATGTTCTGTTGGCCTGCTTCAAAGACCTCTAGCTCAATGCCATTGACTGAGATAAGAGTAGGTTTGGGGAAATCGGGTATTCTAGACAATTTACTTTCTCTTTTTTGGCGAGGCCCAGAGAGCTGCTATTTACCAGCAGGCTCCGCTTTCTATCCTTGAGGGTTGTTTCAACTTCAACATCCCTTTGCTGGATCGTTAGTGCATAGGCTAGAATCTAATGGTGCCAAAAACTGTCACCATTAATTGATGTCCATGTAAAATGAATGTACGTCTCCGACAAGACGCCATAGTGCGGAGCCTTCGCCGAAAGGGCACTTTAACGATTGCCGATTTAGCCGCTGAAGTTGGCGCATCCAGGCGCACAGTGCTGCGTGATATCAGCTCATTGCGGGATGAGGGCTTTGTTATCCATTCTGAGCCTGGCCCGGGGGGCGGCCTGCAACTTGATCCGCAATCGGTTCAAACCACAGCTCGGCTCTCGGTCGCCGAGATTTTTGCGCTGCTCATTAGTGTTGCATCCGTGCGTGCAGCAGGGAGTTTGCCCTTTTCGGATCTTGCGGATGCCGGGCTTGCAAAAATAGAGAAGGCTTTGCCTGTGGATAAAGTACGTGACCTACGCAGGTTTATGGATTGCCTGTACATCGGTAAGCTATCACCGGAGGTAGACATATCTAATGTCGGAGAGATGTCGCCCTTACTACTGCCTATATTTGAAACAGCTTTTCTCCAGCGACTATACCTGAGCTTCCAATATCGTGATGCGAAAGGGGCAGTAACTAACCGGGTTGTTGAACCGCAAGCTATGTTGATCTTGCCACCCTTATGGTATCTGGTAGCTTGGGACCCTGCTCGTAATGGCTTTCGTCATTTTCGAATGGATCGGATTAGTCAACCGGAATACATTCAGGATAAAAAATTTCGAAGACGACATATAGTCTTCGAAGATAGCGTATCTCCAATTCGTAATAATCGCTGAGTTTCAAGCTGATTGAGCTTTTGGCGGTAAGTATGATCGCTCGCGCGAAAGGCCAATAATTGGTGGCAGTGTACCCCTCAGCTTACTCGACTCTGCCCCCAATAATTGGTCCACGTAATAAGGTGAGTTTTCCGCTCACAGAGTTTACTTGCCGATCTTGTGTTCCTTCTGGATACGTTTATAAATTTCTTCCCGATGAACGGCTAAAGATTTGGGGGCCTTTATTCCTACTTGTACTTGATTGCCTTTAACATTCAATACAGTGATTGAGACATTAGCCCCAATTATGAGGTTTTGCCCAATTCGGCGAGTCAAAATCAACATATGTTATTCCCTTATGATACTCAAACTATGGGTGGCCTTTCCGCAATGGGAGAGCTTTGAAAGAAAGTTGAAGAGTGGTTGCGGGGTGGGGCACGGGAACGGTAGGCATAAAAGTAGAAAAGACGGACACAACGCTGCCAGAACTTGAGAAAGTGCCTCAAGTTACTGAATGTGCTCCACTTTATTGAAGACGAGCGGGTTTCTAGCGTATCATCCATACAGCCATCTTGATAGGTTGCTTATCAATTTGGTTAGCTGGCCCCTGGTGTTGGTAGCACCTTGGGTCAGCGACTTTTACTTACTTTTATCTCACGCTACTGTTCTCCTTTGAGGGAATAGGCTATTTATAAAGTTCTTCAATATTTTGAATTCGACTTGCTCACAAATAACGCCGCTCAGCAGCGATCAAAATATCGAGAAATATTCACTTACCCTACGCAGTTTTGTTACTGAAAACAATCTGAATAAATTCCAATAAGATAATTTCTGCGCCTATCTTTTTAGCTGTATTTATGTTTTTAAAATGTATTAGCTATTGTTCGAGGATAATATTCTTGGGAACATATTCGGCGAGATAAAATTTTTCAGAATAGCTTAAATAATCGGTATAAATCGCAAATATCTCCTTTGATTGTTGTAAACAAGTAGCCGCCTAAGTTCAAGGATGGTTTTTATCTTTCTGTTTTATGTGTGGGACTTCTGATCGCAATAAATATAGTCGCGAATTGAGATTAACGAAATGGCGCAAATTGAAGTGGTCTCTTTCATCGTAAGGTTACAGCGGGGCAGGATGTGGAGGAGGTACTTCAGTCCTTGAGTTAAAAGTTATAATCTAGGCAACAATATAATTTATAAATGTTTAAAAAATAGACGATATGGGTATGCAAGATATAGAAAGCCGGCTTCTGAGCATCAAACAACAACTTAAACAGCTGAGACGTTTGGATAAGGATTACTCTCTCTTTGGTGCAGAGCGCTGGAAATACAACTTCCGTCGGTTTTCGGAACAAGAAGTTAACGGTATCGAGAAGTAGTACAACATTTCTCTGCCGCAGGAATTTCGAGCCTTTCTTCTTGAGATTGGCTTTGGGGCTGCGGATTCTTATGGTGCTAACGTAGAGGGTATTCCGTACTACTACCAGGATGACGAAGATGAATATCCGATGTCAGCAGGCACCATTGATATTGCAGAAATAGGCTGTGGCATTGAATTTATGTTAGTTATTAACGGTGCTCATAGGGGAGAAGTATGGGTTACTCAGAGTTACCGGGAACCACAGCCGTGGTCTAGTAGCTATCTGGACTGGTATGAAGGCTGGCTCGTTAAAAGCCTCCAGAGCTTAGAGATACCGCAGCATACCCCCAAAGACTGACCGCCAAAGCCTCCCATAAACCACTACCGATAGCAACTTGCTACACATGTCCAGGCATATTCTTTCTGCTATTTCCTAGGGTGGGTTGATCCATGCACCCATATATTCCTTATCGTCACTTCTTCACTTAATCAGGTTTTAATCAATACAGCAGGCCGTTGATCATTTGTTGTTCGGTATGCACTAAGAGCCTTGACTGTGGTGTACAAAGCGATTGCCAGTACTGCGGAAGTCTACATCCGTGGCTATAGCAAAACAGTTAACTTCCACCCCAACTGCTTGATAAGACAGGTAATTTTTATTCGGAGAAGGGTGATACCGACGAAGTGGATTCTGAACTGGCGCCGATGTTGACTTGACAGTTCCCGACCCTCTTACCGTATACTGTATGTATGTACAGTAAAAAGGGGGTGAATATGAGGGCCAGAAATATCGTCATCGACGGAGATCCGATTCAGATATGCCGTTACCGATCGGGTTATAACAACCGGCCAATGTACGCTATCTGTATCCTTAACTATACAAAATATGTACGCAGCTTTTCGGTATCAGTAGATATGGATCTACGTAAGGAGTTAGAGCTGACTTTAGTGCAAATGCGGAGAGTTGAGCGCAGTATCAATTATATGGCAGTCCCAGCTTAAGGATGTAAGACCTTAAGCTGTTTTTACTGAAAGGGAGAAATATTATGGGAAGAAAAATCAATCAGTTCGCAATTTTTGCCGAGCGGATACATTTAATGAACGGTGGAGCAAAAAGCTTTAGGGATTCTGCACCCACAGAAGAAGCCGCAAAGGAACTGGCAGAAGAAATTGCTAAATCTGACAAAGCGCTATTTTATTCTTGGTTACAAATTCTCGATATAATGACCGGGAGTTATACAGAATACTCAATCAAGAGAGGTGGGGTATTGGAAGAAAGGGAGTGCCAAGAAAAATAGGAGCCTGGTAACTAAGATAGACTTAATGAAGGAAGACAAAGGATAGGAAAAGTAAGTAATAGTTACATGTATAGCGTGAGTAATTTAAGGTTCAGGTTAAGGTAGGTTGTGGTTTGATAATCTCCCGAGTGACCAGAGCTATTTGCAGGTGGTAAAATTGAGTAGCTCTGGCTGCAGCACCGCTAGAGAAGTCCAAAGCTGAAATTGATTAAAATCAATTTTCTGAAAAATATCGTTAAAATAAAGCCCCTTTGTACATAATCAGGCTCAGTAGTGGTAGAGTCTAGTTCTAACAGAAATAGAACACTGGCGGTCAGTACCTAACTGACCCATCTACTCAATTTTACGAACGAATCGATGGTTATTAACAACTAACTGGGTGGTTGGCACATAAAGTTAATTTCACGCTCGACTTTCTAAGCCCAGGAAGTTTCAATCCAATAACTTTTTAAGCAGAAAAGGCATGACAACGATAACGTTGTGCCGTTGGCAGTATTTATAGGGAGCCTCAAAATGGCAAATCGTTCTTATCTTTATAGCCTTAGTAATCAACCTAAATCCTATTCAGACCGCCCCGAGAGTATCTCAGGCTTATCTGAATGGCCATATAGTATTCCCTTCACTTATCGCGTGCTAATGTCTGGGAATCCCAAACTGTGCGCGTCACTGGTCTCGGATGGCTTTGAGGACGATTCACCCGATAATAAAACTCAACTTTATGCTATTAGTAGTGACTTTGAGGCAGGATTTGCGCGGTTAAAGAAATTTGTTGAAATTCTACGATTTATCAGCAAAGACATTACGGATCTGCCGGATTCAATGCTAAATGAAACGTTAGAATTCCTTCAAAAACATAAAAATAGGTATCTACTGCTTGAGACTATCGAGCTGGACTGTATGGATGAATCTGAAGAGTCAGTCCTGCGTGGCTACGTTGAATCCGAAATTATCGCTTGCCGTGAAGCTGGAGCTGCTATTGATGCACTTCCTGAAGACCCAAAGGTTTCGGCTGATATCGTAAAGAGGGTAGCAGAAAACAATTCAGAATCTACTTTAAGTCCATTTTATGGGCTCCAGTTCAATGGTAAATTTGACAACGTTGAGAGTGAGCCTCCGCTGGGTTTGTATTGGAGTGATGTTCTTTATTACGAATTAGAGAGCAAAAAGGAATTTGAAGAGTCTCTTGAATAATTGAATATCGAGACTCTTGTTTCCACTTAAAGAAATGCTGATCCGGTTTAAAAGACTTGTATATCTTTACCAAGGTAATGAATTGGGCCAGCGCTACATCTTTGTCCATATAAAGTACGATATGGAAATGGTTGCTTGATACTACCTATGAGGTGGTATCAAGAACTAACTTTCCAACATCCCATACTAAACTCAGCCCAGTTATCATTTATGGTAGAAAAAAGAATGAATAGTGTAAGAATAAAGAAATACATCTTCTTCACAGTTGGATTCTAGCCTCTATAGGTTTAGGGTTGAGGTGGCCACAATTGACTGTAATAAGGAATGACCTCTAGTGATATTATGGCACTGTGAGGAAGAGGCATTGGTTGCCTCCCCCTATTTATCAGGCTGTTTATACAGTGCGCGTCCTGTATTTATGTGGTGTCGATATGAGGACGTTTGTTGTTACTGTTCTTGTGGATATGTAGAATTGTTATTTTATACACCATTCAGTTTGTTAATGATCGCTTGGGCTAGTTTTTTGGCAGATGCGGGGTTTTGTCCGGTAATAAGTCGATCAGATACAACGACATTTTCTTTCCATGCTTCGCCGTTTACATGAATAGCACCTTGCTCTACTAGCTTGTCTTGTAATAAAAAAGGAATAATATCAGTTGTACCCAGGGAAGCTTCTTCTTCATTGGTAAAAGCAGCAATTCTTCTATCTTTAATTAAGAGACTTCCGTCAGATAGCGTAATATTTATCAGCGCTGCATTGCCGTGACATATGGCGGAGACAATACCTTTACTTTCATAGATGGCTGAAGAGATTCGGTTAATGTCGGGGTTGTTGGGAAAATCCCACATAGGACCTGAGCCGCCACTAAACAAAACTGCCTGATATTCACTGGCGTTGATATCGGCCAGTGCAATGCTTCGTATTACCTTTGACATTAAAACCGCATCATTTAGAAAAATCTCGTGATAGTCGTCGTGCTCCTCAAAAGCGTTGCTGTCTATGGGTGCCACGCCGCCATCAATGCTGGCCACATCTACCTTGATACCTGCGTTGACAAATTCATAATAGGGGTGAGTAAGTTCCGGCAACCAGAATCCAGTTTTCTTGCCAGTATTGCCGAGGTCACTATGGCTAGTTAATACAATGAGTACTTTCTTTTGTTCATCTGCCTGGTTATACCCGCACATCAAAATTAGTAACATTAACGCGCTTAAATTAATGATTTTCTTCATGACATATTCCTATTAAATTGGCCTTTATATGTTAGGTGTTGCTCCAACAGAGGGTTCTAGTATACGAAGCCCGGAAGGGAATCTAATTAACCTAGGTTTATTGCGCTAAAATCTACAGAAGATAAGAGATCTGACGGGATTAGATGTGCGATTGGCCTGTCAATTTGGGCTTGATCCATGTATGTAAATGAGTAAGTGATTGTCCACTGCATATATTGATTCACTTATAGTTAATGAACGTGATTTAAAGGCAGTGTAGGAATTTTGTTGGCAAAATCAGGCTCTTGTTGACAAGTGTGAGCTAGCTGCCTACTAAATCTGGAGACCAATTCCTGGGGAAAGTTACCACTTGAGACAGCGGTACTTGATGAGTGGGCGAGGCAGTGAGAGCCCAGTCAAAACTTCTCGTGCCGAAGCAGGAGAAAATAAAAGAGCTTGAGGACCGGAATTAGCAGCTGGCGCGGGAGATGGAGAGGCAAAAAAAGCCACCGCCCTGTTGATATCCAAGGGGCCTTTCACCGTTGCCAAGTAACCAAATCATGTTTGGTGGTGTGGTGAAACTTCATTTAGCTTGATTCATTTACGCTGGTGCTATCGCGCAGCCTGTTTACGTATCCCTTGTTGCGTAGGCAATCACAGAATGGCTGGGTTTAGCGTCGATGCTAAAGGCCTCGGAAATGACCTGGTGGAGTGTAGTCATCTTGTATAGCGTTCACTGTGATCAAGATAGTTGGTACACAATCCGCAAGTTGCAGCAGTATTGGATACCATCACTTGGATTGGCTTCCATCGCCAGGCAACTAGGGGGGCCTCGATATCTAATCTTCTAATACGCTATGGCAGGTCTCTATCCACACAATGCCGGTATACCGCCCGCAAAGGTGGGGACGTACCAAGCCAGCTGCTAGGAAACAGGTAATCAATACATGCTGTACTAAACCTAGGTTAAGGATGGTGAGCCATGGGTACATTATTATGGCTTAAAACTGAAGTAATGAGGAAAAAAATGACAGGCATCAATTATTCACGCCAACAAATAACCTCTAAATACCTTGCAGATCTTGGGTTGTCTCTCGAAATTAGAGATATAGATTTTCTCGCTAAGCTTCAAAGTAAGCATATTGCACGTTACAGCTTCAATAGCTTAGCCGTTGTTTTAGGCCAAAAAATCTCTTTAGACCTCCCGATGATCTTTGACAAAATTGTTGAAAGGAAACGTGGAGGGTATTGCTTTGAGCATAACAAGTTGGTATTTAACATATTGGAAGAGCTTGGGTTTGAAGTTCGACTACTGTTGGCAAAAGTCGTTAACGGCAAATCTCTAGATGTACCCAGAACACACAGAGTCAATTTACTGAACTTCCAAGGAGATAAGTATATTGTTGATGCCGGTTTTGGGTTCCAAGGCCCTTTTTATCCTATAAAGCTGGAAGTGGGCTTAGAACAGAGGCAGGGCGATACTTGTTACCGTGTACTAGCCCACGAAAATGGTGACTATTGCTTTCAGATATTAAAGGATAATGAATTTCTGACTCTGTATACATTCGATCTTCGCAATTATAGTGAGGCTGAGTGTTTGCCTGCACATTTTTATTCTTGTAACTATCCAAGTGCTGTTTTTGTCCAAAATCTAGTGGTCAGCCGCAAATGCTTTGATGATGTGAAATCGCTGCGCAATGGTGATTTTTATAGAAGGCATAAAGGTAAAGCGCAAATAACAAAAGTATCAAGTTCTAAAATTTTGCATCGAATTCTTTCTGAGGATTTTGAATTGGATCTGGATTTTGCAGTGGCTGAGTTTCTATATTCCAAGTTTATAGATGAGTAACTGTTTATTTTCAGGAAATTTAAGTTTAACATTTAAATGAGTTAGATAAGCTGTAAGTAGTGCTAAGGGCTCTCTAAATAATTCGATCCTATTTTTTGGTATTCAGTTAACCTTCAACATGACGAAATACTAACTCACTCTGAGAGTGTGGCTGGCATGATTGCTGTATTTATGGCATTGTGCCGACTATCCGCCAGTAGAGATGTAGTACTATGAATATACAAAAACAGATGAATAATTTTATTGACTATTTTTGTAGCCCTGGTAGTAGCTTGGAAGCTTCTGATTTCAGGAAGTATGGTTTAAGTGGTGAACTAAGACATTTAAAAAAGGGGCAGTATCTAATCAGGCAAGGGCAGCCAGCGCCGAAAATATATTTTATGCTAAGTGGATATGCTCGATATATGAGTGTTTCCTCGGAAGGAAAAGAGTTTACACAGTCTTTTGCCTGTGCTCCTTGTGTAGCAGGGTCAACTCGCGCCATGGCCAGGCAGGCCAAAGCGTTGTTCAGTATTGAGGCTTTGGACGATGTACTCTGTTTGGGCTTCGAATGGCCTGATTTTTTTGAGAAAATGAAAGATCAACCTGGCTTTTTGTTGGCTCATAGCACTTTGCTAGAAAGTATGTTTATTAAAAAGGAAGAGCGAGAATATTCATTCGTTCAGCTAAGTGCTGAACAGCGATATCTTGATTTTCTGGAACAGAATCCTCAGTTACGTGAAAGGCTTCCGCTAAAAATGATAGCGTCTTACATCGGTATTACACCTATTGCATTAAGCCGTATCCGTAAAAAGATCAATGGCTAAAGATATTTTCTTGGTGCCATCATACTATTCTAGTCTGTGGTGAGGAAGTTATATCCTAGCTTTATGGTAGGATATTCAGGGAAGCTATAGATCAAGTTACCTTTTATTTGGTGAGCTATTGATACAGTATTTGATCCAGTATCAATATGGGTGACGATTGAAACTACTACTTTTATGGGTGCCCCAAATTATTATTGTCGCTCTTGTAGGTTTGGGGTACGATTTCTCTAATTATTAGTTTAATAAGTATATTTGGATGAAATTTAGGAGGGTCCTTGATAATAATTTCAAGCCCAGGCAGTTTAGTGAGTTTGCTTTCCTAGCTTCCCTGTTCGAATATCATTTTCAATCGGTCGGCTCCGGATCGGCTAGATATTAAAATAGTTTTATGCTCATCATCAAGAATCACCGCCAATTTTCCGTTTAAATAACGCTGAATTTCCGAGACTCTGTCCAGGTTAATCAGATAGCTGCGATGTAGGCGCAGGAATTGATCTGGGTTAAGCTTTTGCTCCAGTTGATCTAAGCCCATTTGTAAGGGTTTGATGCCTTTCTCTGTATGAGCAATAATTGAACCTTGTTCAGATTTAATATAAGAAATATCGTTCAGATCAATAAAGGTCATACGATCATCGCACTTACTTACGAGACGCTTCAGTGCTATCGAATCCCCCCTAACTTGAGTACTGTTATAAATAAGGTTGATTCGCTTCTCAGCTTTTTCGATGGCAGCTTTTAAGCGTTGCAATGGGAAGGGTTTAAGCAAGTAATCAATTGTATCGTGGTTAAAAGCATCAATTGCAAATTTTGAATACGCTGTTGTAAAAATAATATAGGGTTGGTAAGTTAGGGCATCTAGTACATCCAATCCACTAAGATGAGGCATTTCAATGTCCATCAGTAGTAGTTGTGGTTGATGCTCCTCAATCAATGTTAATGCTTCCAGTCCAGATTTTGCTTCTGCAACCAATTCAATAGATTTGATAGTTGCCAGTTGAGCTTTTAACTTATGTCTTGCCGGTGCTTCATCTTCGGCAATAATGACCCTTAAATTCATACAGACATCTCAACTTTAACGTGGGCACCGCTTTGATTGCTTAGAGTTAGTTTTCCATTTGGTTGTAGCTCAATGCGCTGGCGTAAATTATGGATTCCAGTTCCCTGTGAGTGGATAAAACTAAGAACACTTTCCTGAAATCCATATCCGTTATCTACGACTTCAATAATTACCTTGTCATTCTTTAAGTAGATACGACATTGAATATGCAAGCTTTCTATGATACGGCAATGTTTGAAGCAGTTTTCAAAAATTGGCTGTAATAATAGGGGAGGGATAGAGATATTACTGGCTCTTGGGTCTACCGTAATCTCTACTTTCAAGTGATCACCAAAACGTATTTTTTCTATTTCTAAATACTTATTAATCAGTTCAATTTCTTCTTTGATTGTTGTTTCTTCTAGCTCGCCAGTGTCGAGAGAATACCTCAAAATATCCGCCAGTTTATGTAAAACTTCATCAGCGAGGTGTGGATCGCTATGAATATAGGAGGAGATAGTATTAAGACTGTTAAACATAAAATGTGGATTTAGCTGATAGCGTAATGTTTGTAATTTTGCCTTCTGCATGGCGAGCTTTTGCTCAGAGGCTTTATGGCGGTATTCCAGCATGGCGTAAGAACAGTATAAACAGGTAGCCCACATTAGCCCATTAAAGATAATTCCCAGTCCCATATTCAAGCCGCCTTCGACATTAAAGGCGTACTCTATAAACCAGCTAACGCATTGGTTGCCAATAGTCATATGGACTACCAGAATCATCCACTCTATTAACAATGAATGATACCCTCTGCGTCTAAGGCGCAATACAATGAGAGCGGTGGACCAGGTGGGTAGCCAATAAAAGAAAACAAACCATATCGGAGCACCAGTGAGAGCACTGCTAATCGAGCTTATATCTCCTGATTCAAAAAAGACAAATACGCAAGCTATGTCTAGTAATAGAACGACGACAAATGATTTCGCAAAGAAAGGATGCTTAAGATCTTTTAGTATTGACATAAAATAGTGATGAGCAATAGCTATCATAACTTATTCTAGAATGGCCAATTATATTGCGAATAAATAAGATAAGATAGTTTTAATTCGGCCCTGTTTGATATGTTTTCTTATTTTCTAAAGGTGAGTGTCAGCACCCATAGTCACAACTTAAATGGGTGCTGATGCTATGAGGTTCTTTTATATTCTGTGGCCTTAGTTCTCCGATGAAGATTCACAACTAAAACCGATAGGGGTAGTGGCGTAATTCTTCTCGATGAGCTTTGTTCTCTTTACCGCTGAACCTGCAAGATAGATTTTTTCTGGGTTTGTAATTGCTTGTATGTTCTCAATAGGGTTTTTATTTAGCAGGATGAAGTCTGCACGTTTCCCCTGGGATATTGACCCCATATCCTCACTTGCATTTAGAGTTTGAGCTGCAAAATATGTCGTGGCGAGTAAAACTTGTTGATTGGATAGACCCGCTTTGTGCAAGGCTAATATCTCGCTGATTAAACCCAGTCCGTGTGGTGAATAGGGGTTGCCGGAGTCAGAGCCTGCGCTAATTCTAATACCAGCTTTAGCTAGCTTAATCACGTTATTATAGGCTATGGATTTTTTCTGCCAGGCTAGTGCTCTAATGGTCTTTGGTGCTTTGACTTCACTAAATAAACAGGCTTTCATTTTTGGGTGTATGGGCGCCAGGTCTAATTGGCCGATCGATTGATTTTCATGTTCATCACCCTGATTATGATACACCGATAGAGTGGGTATATAGGTAACCTTGTTTTGTTGCATAAGCTTTATAAATTCATTGTCCACCGGTTCAAAATTAATACCGTGGGCTAAAGCAGTAGCACCAGCCCTGATTGCTCGTTTCCCATCTTCCAGGGTGGAGACATGAACAAAAAACGGCAAGTTGGCGCTTTGGGAGCGTTTTCCAATCTCTTTTAGTACATCATCTGAGAGCGGGATGGCAGTACCATCAAATGTCTCTATGATGGCTTTGGTTAACTTTGGCTGATAACTTAAATGTGCATCCCAGCTCGCGCTGATTTGCTCGATACTATCAATCTCATGAACTTTTACCCCGAATTGGGTACCGTGACCTTTGGGGTTGGTGAAGGCGGGACCGGATGCAAATACTCGTGGGGCCGAATTGGTCAGTTGGAGTACAGACCGCATCATATCGCTCGACATCAGAAGATCTGTGACAGTGGTAACGCCATAATAGAGGTGATTATTTAAATTGGCTTCTAGTGGAAGATGCTGATAATTCTCATAAGTTGACCCTGATGCACTCAGGTGTACATGCAAATCGATTAGGCCCGGTATCGCATATTTGCCCTGTGCGTCGTGGGTATTCTCGGCAGGTAGGGCTGTCCTGGTCATTGGAGTGATTCTGGCTATACGGTCACCTTGAATGTAGATACGGCTTTTCTCACTGAAGCCTTCCGCATTGCGGGTCAATATTTGTACATTGTCGATTCTCAAATCATAGTCATTCTTTTTTGTTTCAAGAGCGAAGCTAATGCTTGAGGCTAATAGTAAACTAGAGGCAATGGCTGTAGCTTTCATGAAAGCTTCCTTTCCTGTTGAGTTTTGACCTAGCTTATAGCGACAGTAATCTCGGTGTTATAAAAAAGGGCCAATCGACATATTCGTAGATGAACGAACAGTTTAAGCCTGTGAGTGGTGTGGTATTGAGTTGAGTTGTGGCAGCTCCTCCCGAACTTTCAGTGCTAACCATTTGGGGGGGGGCAGCTAGACCGATACAAGTGGCTATATGATATCGCTGCTTATTACCGTACAAATAGCGATATCCAGGGAAAATTGCCACTCGAATTTTGTTAGCTCACTTGAGGCGATGCTCATAGTTTTACCTGGCGCTATTTCTTTACCACACAGAAATGTTCTTCGCATACAGCTGGAGACGCTATGGTAATAGGGGGGTGCCTCTAGTAAGACTTGAGTACTACATGGAAGAGGCATTGCTTACCCCCTACCTCTCTGTCTCAATAATAACTCACCTGTAGTCGTTGACTAACTACCCATTTGATGACGCCTTGATTTGAGGGTGTTCGTCATCAATTTCGTAAAAATTAGATTTCTCGCCAGTGAAAATATGCCCCATCGTTTTCAACCTGGTTGGGCCATCTAGTGATCCTGCAATAATACCAGTTGCATCGAGATTAAATGGCTCCCAGAAGAGGCTTGGGCCAAATTTTCTGGCAATGAGCGTGGGGCCTTTGGCTTTCCACAACCGTGCACGGTGGTTGAATTGCCTTTTGCCTTTTGTCTATGGCCAACCGGACCAGCCTTTTATTCGTACTGTACTATCGCGCGGGGTAGGGGTTCCGACACTCGGCCGTGAGGATTTACTTTGGCAGCAAAGCGACTCAGTACGGCAAAAGATGGACGCCAGCGCAGAGTGGAGAAGGGAAACACACGGATATATTCGCGAGAAATCATTACGCAGGATCACAGAGGCCGCAGAAATTCAATCGAGCTGCGACAGTGAACACCGCCAAGTACGTGAACATTCTGTGGAAGAAGTAGCCGGCGTAAAAATAATTGAAGCCCTTGGAGCTTTACGTTTCTTATCTGCTGGTGGCCTGAACTTGTCAGCCCTAGACAATCTAAATATTACAAGCGGCATTGATATTAATATTTCAGCGGGCCGTGACATAAAGGAACAAATCGGAAATATTCGCGAATCAGTGGCCAAGGTCCGCCAAACCATCGAGTAAAAGACGGCGGCAAGGTTTGGTTAGGTAGTGAATCTTTAAACGTGCTGAAAGTGCTAGAGGATTTAATCGGCGTAGTGTCTGCCCTGGCCGCCACCCTGGCGACGCACTCACACCCAGGGAATGGCCAGAAGCCAACCCAAGAGGCGGCCATTAATGGGCACAAGAGCAGTGCGAACAGTTTGAAATCTCAGCTTAGCGCGGTGCGGGCTTAAGCTGGTTATACACTTAAAAGGAGAGAAGTTATGAAAAATAAGGTAAACAGATTTGCAATTTTCGCTGAGAGGGTCCACCTGATGAATGGTGGTGCGAAAAGCTATAGAGACTCTGCGCCAACTCAAGAGGCAGCAAAGGAGCTGGCGGAAGAAATTGCTAAATCCAAAAAAGCGCAGTTTTATTCCTGGCTGCAAATTCTGGATATTGTGACAGGCAAGTTTACTGAATACTCGATTGAGCGGGGCGGGGTACTGGTGGAACGATGCCCGGATACTGAACACCAGATCAAAATTTAACCTACCCTGGTTGGGGTTGACAGCTCTTGGTTACTGTAAACTATACTGTATAGGTATACAGTGATCAGGGGGCCACTATGGGCACTAGAAATATTTTTTTTGATGGAGAGCCAGTACAGATCAATCGTTATCGGTCGAGCTATGACAATAGACCGATGTACGCTATTAGCATCTTGAACTATAAAAAATACGTTGGAAGCTTTTCTGTTGCCGTGGGCGTGAATCTGCGAAAGGAGTTAGAACTAACGCTTACGCAGATGCGGGGGATTGAGCGCAGTATGGATTGGTTGGCAACCCATACTGAGAGGACTAGCTCAAAGTAATATTATTCTAATATAGAAAATGTTTGCAAAATTGGTAAGGTGTAGTTACCTAAAACGTATTTTTGAAAGAGCTACTTCGAAGCTTGATGAAGTCTGAAGTTTGTACTCGTACAGTGCTGAATAATTTTGCTCAAAGTCACCTAGTGGTCCAACTATTATTTCTCCTATGCATTTTTTAATACCTTTCAATTTTATGTAAGGTACAAGTCTTCCTTGAGATGGTCTGAAGCAAACTTCATTTAAATTATTAGCCAAGGATAGGTTTTTATATAGTCGGATTTCTTTTTCTTCATGGTAACCGGCGTCTTTAGCTGTGAGCCTTAAGTGGCTTCCGGTAACTGCTAGGTTGAAGCTGTCTTCGAAGCCCTTCGAACCTAACAGTTCGCTAACGCTAAGTTTATAGCCTTCTTTGAAGAAGTTGTTATATTTCCCTGCAAGTTCTTTCCACCTTGATACTATTTGGTCGGCATCATATATACATTCTGTGAATTCGAATGTGGATGCAAGCTGGCGAAGTTCCTGAAGCTTAAAGCCTATGCAATAGCCCTCATTTTTTGAGCAATACCCGCGCCACTGACTTAATTGGTCTGCGGCATTTGAGAATGATCCTACATAGGCACGAGAAAGACCTGGATCACTGCCTATATATGTACTTTTTAGGCCACGATAAATTTTTTCATGTTCTGTGGGGTCGCAGTCACTAAGGATTGTATCCTTGTTTTTCTCAAGTAGCTCTTCAGCATAAATGGCCTCTGAGGGATCGTTAAGAAATCGATAGTCAGTTAGCCAGAATTCATCTTTATCTAATACTCCAAAAAGTCCATGTATGTCAGTATAGTGGTAGATGGTTTTCATGCTGGAAATTCCATTGCCGAAAAAGTAAATATTTAGCCTTTAGTGGTTTTAGGTTTTTTTGAGCTTCTGTGTTTATAGGGATTGTTTGTTTCTTTAGGAGTTAAAGTTCATGATGTCAGTTAGTTTTGATGTTACCTTGGGCTTGTACTCTTTTGATCTGGATAGCAAATTACACATTTGTTTTTCTGTGATTACTAGATCTTAGTAGCAAATTGCAGCTCCAATATAAATCCAGTCGTTGAGATCCGATTGCTTGGGTTTAAGTTGGCCGTTTTTTGCCCACTGCTCTCTTAAGTGCATGTCCACTTTTCTTGTTGGCATTGCATTTAATAAAAAATATGCACCTTTGTCACCAATGTTTTCTAGTTTCTTTAATGGTATTTTAAGCTGGTATACCGCTTCGCAAAGCGGTTTGTAGATGTCTGTGAATGTTATGGAGTATATTTTTCTTTGTAGTTCATTTGCAGTCATGGATGAGGCGCAGCCTTTCCATTCCTCTAGGTGGGCTTTGAACTTATTTTCTGGGGAAAAGTCTATTTTCTTGTGGAAAGGGTATTTATTGTTGCCTATCTTTAGAACGCCACTCAGAAAAGCTTCCTCTAGAATGTTCCAGAGATCATTTTCAATTTTTAATCTTACGTCTTCTGGTATAAGTTCTGGGGTTGGCCAACTTAAACTCCACCCAAATGACTTCCCTAATGCGTGCTCAAATCCTTTCCCCAAAAAGTTAAATTCTTGATCTGAATAGTCAATCTTTATCAGTTTGGCCAAAGCTTTTCGACATTCGTGAGCTACAATTTTTTCGGTGCTGGCAATAGTGAAGTTATGAGACAGCAACTTCATTGTTTCAGCGAGGCGTTTTCTGTTTTCATGATTAAGATGTTTTAAGGTTTCATAATAGTGAGATAGGGATAGGGGAAATACAGCTTTTTTAGATGAACTCAATTCTTTCATGTATGAAAGTGCTTCTCTAGTTCCGGGTTTGCAGCTGGCACCATTGATATGTTTAGCAACTTCTATCCAATGTAGTTGATCTAAATAAACTATTTTCATCTCTCTATTATTCCGTTTGGGGTTGTGTAATTGCTAGTTTCGTCGCAAATGTATACTTGCTCAAAATATTGCTATCACTTCGTGTTCATCTTCCATAATTGTGGTGCAATTACTCTTGATTTCGATTGGGTCATCTATCGTTGAAAAGATTTCATTTCTTTTCAATGAATCCTGACGGTCGAAAATATAGGCAAACACACACCAGTCTTTAAAAACCCCTTGAAAATTCGCATAACCAACTCCTTCTGATTGTCCGTGATCAATAATTGTGCAGTAAAAAGGGGCGCCGGTCACTCCTCCCCACGCCTGCCGATTTTGGGCGCTCTTTTAGTTGATGAAATGAGTCTGGCGGGCCTGGCTTGAGATGGTGCGGGGTTTGGGGATGCTCGGGATTTCACACTTTGAAGAGTTGCGAAGAGAAGTGAAAGGATATTGCACAGCCGGAAGGTTTACGGGATAGCAAAGTGTCAACGTGATTTTGCGTTGACACTTTGGCGCTGAAACCAACAAATGAGTCTTTTACAAAGTTGTCTGTGCAGAAATAAAAAACCCGCGAAAGCTAGCGCTGGCGCGGGTTTGAGAGATGGTACAGAGGCCGGACTCGGAAAACGGCTGGAAAGCTAGTGATTCCAGGGCCTCTGGATACAATCCTGAAAAAAGTAGCACCAAATGTAGCACCACTTTGAATTCCTGCTCCTCAATTAAAGGCACTCAACAATAGGGCATACCACTAAAAAGAGCCTCTATACACACCCTGCCATTTCATCTGATTTGACCTTAGTCTTGGCCAGTATCCATATACCTCAAACCGCGAATCTGGCGGTTTGGCTAGCATTCGACAGGGGATCGGCTTGAGCAGGAACGGCTTCTTGAGCGCATAAGATGGAGCCGCGAATCGCGACGTCACCTCAGCATTCAGGTCGCCTATGTTTCATCACCTCCAAAACCACAGGGCTGGTGGTTTTGAGAGTTAAACCAAAACCGGCAAATCACCGGTTTTCACTGCCAGACCAAAACCGACGCTTTGTCGGTTTGAAACGCCCAGAACAACTACCTAATTATCACTCCCCCCTACCTGAATTAAGCCATTGTGAAATCTAAGCTAGGACGGCAGTGCCGGATACAAGGCTGCCAGATATCCAACCTACCCCCCGTGGGTTCAGCTGGTCAGAACACCAAACCCCGAACTAGGGGTTTGCCCCTAACTGGCTCTAAGGAGGGTATAACCCCCCTAGGAAAAATCAGATATCTGTTAACAGAGCGGGGTCCGAATTACCCGTGTGTTAGCCTCTCAGGAGGACCCGTTGAACCCTAAGCTTGGCTTAGAGTTCAGCCATAGCCATCAAGCCAACTAGTGGGCGGTTAATCTACACGCTGTCCCAGAAGTAGAGATATCGGATGCCCTGGCCCGCCAAAGACTCAGCCATAAACGGGAGCTACCCCATTACGCCAGGTAGATATTCACAGCCTGAGCCACCATGTATGGAAGTGAATTAAACCCACACCTTTACCGTCCAGGGTACGCACAATCTGCGTACTCTAAACGAGAAGTAAGCACAGTCGAATAGATTCCCCACGCCGTCACGGATAGAGACCATGAAACAATTCAGTAATGCCCTCTCAATATTCTGCTGAGATATACCGCCCCCACATCTCACACGTTGATGATATCCCCCTGGTCCGCAGTCTCAGCCCAGTCAAAGGGGCGAGGGGAAGGCGAACTTCCACCACTTAAAATAAAGGTGTTACAGGTGTACAGGTGTTACAGATTCGCTGTAAGCCGCATGGTTATTGGCTTTGTACTGTCACACCTTTCTGTTACCCCTAATGTTTCACAGCCCAAAGGTGTTACAACATACTTCTAAAGTGCGGCAATTGTGGCTACGTACAACTAGTAATCTTTTGACCAAACATCTAGGCACGCGATAGCGTCTTACAGCAAATCAATCAATAGAAAACAGAGTACTTGAGGCAAGCCAGCCCTCACTATGGTCAAACCACTGAGGCAGGCAGATTTTGAGCAGGGCCAAATTAAGAAAGGAGAGTAAGAATCCACGCGAAGCGAGTCCATGATCCCAGTAGCTGCATGACCGCAATAATTGCCAGCCCGACAGCAATACTGAAAGCAATATGCAATGGATGAAATGACTTGTTCTGCGCAGGTTGACCACGATACATACCTTTACTGCAATCTTGACACTCAACAAGGGGGTACCCCCTTCATTTCAACTTAGCCCCTTTACTTTTCATCCGGCCCTTAATCTGAGCCGCAAAGATAGTAGCCTTAGTACGGGCATCTTCCGGGGATACTTCCCCCTTTTGGGGGGTGAACTGCTTCTCCGTATCAGACAGAGGCTTAGTCGTCTTTGTCGTCATCCTTGCATATCTCTTCGATGGTTTTTTGGGTGCCAGAGGCGAGGTGATCAGGCTCCTCAGTATCCTCGGAAATTTTCTTTAGTTCATGGCTGCGGCGCTTGGCAAATTCTTCGATCTCCTTTTGCGTCCAGCCTTTCTTTTGTCTGGCCTCAGCCAGGCGTTTCACTTTATCTTTATCAGTCATCACAATATATCTCTTGTCAGGTAGTTGCCCTTGGCGATGTACTGATATCCGTATCTCTCGTAGAAGGCTCTCACCGTTTCATTAACCGGATTCATGATCCTAATATGATTGGCATTGATCATCCGCGCATAGATTTCATACGCTAGGATAATTGTATCGAATACATTGGAGCGTTCGCCTAGGTCGCGCGGCATGGCTTCCACCACGTCCAGGCGCATCCCTGTGGCGTGGTAGGTGGGGCGGCCTATGGAGATAGCGATTAAGGTGCTGTTTTCCCATAGTGCTATCTCAAAACGCTTGGGGTAGCTCTTCTTGTAGTAGCTGTAGTTTTGCGGCCAGTCCCAGTTGTACTGCCGAAGCCTTGAGGATTCCCAGCTTTGGGTGGCCTCTAGGGCCCGAGGGGTTATCTGAGTTAGTTTCAAATTACCCGTTAGTGAATTCTGTGTAACTTCCAAAGCGAGTGCGCGCAGCTTTTCGTAGCGCTGCTCTGCCTCGATCCTTGAGGGTAGTGACATTGTGTTACCTCACTCCTTGAAGCTGTTAATCCTTTTTTCCACGATACCACAGGCTTGCCGTACGACTCAGTGGGCCTTGCGCTGGGTAGTGAATCATCTTGGGATTTCATGTATTCGGCAAGCCCGTATTGGTAGGAAAATTACTATTACTCCCAATAGATGTCAGCCTTCAAAAGGCTGAACAAACACACCAGTTTCCCCTTCAAAGCGAACACGACCAGTAGCAAGTAGAGCCCGCTCAATAGCTACAAGATTCTGAATACGCACAGAAGGGATTCCATCCTCTCGATCAATCTTGTTAACGGTCGAAAGACCCACTCCACTTTTTTCTGCTAGATCTTGGGCGCTCCATTTCAGGCCACTTCTAGCCATCCGTACCTGTATTCCCGTAATCACTTGTTTATTCATCCTGTCTCATGATTCCAAGATGGTAACAATAAAAGTTAACAAGTTAATAATTTTTGTTGACATTATAATATAAACAACCAATACTGTTAGAAAGTTAACAAAAATTATTACTTTCGATGGATTCAGGGGGAGCTATGGGAAATCTTCTAGCGGATTATTCAACAGTACCTACTCAAGTTTTTCTATCTCAATTACAAGAGTTGGAGGCACTCTGCCTTGCCCGAGAGTTAATCATGGAGTGGCCCCAACCAGGACCTCGTGAAGTAGCCCTTAAGGCTATCACCCAGGAGGAAAAGGCCATCCTCCTAGGGCTAATCTTTCCACTTAAACGCTCTCTACAGGAAAATGAATCATCCTAGCTCAATACTAAGAGGAAGATGTATACAGGAAGGCTAATGGGAAACATCAAACAAGAAAATGAGTCAATTATCAAAATTGAATCACCAGCAGACACCGCCTAGTTGTTCCTAGATTCCCATAACAACCGGCACACTTGGCAATAGCGAGAGAGGCCAGCTGGCTGTAGGCTAGTAAGCTTCCACACAAACAAG
>NZ_JBGMEL010000013.1:0-139397 GCF_041447225.1 Microbulbifer echini
AGGAAGGTGTTAAATTACTTGAGCCCACTGGAATTTTTGGTGGGTAAACGTGTGTCACTTATGTTGGCAATCTAGGATGCTCTTAATCTTTGTTGGTCTTGTAAATAAAACTTTGATAAGCCATTTTGTTTTTCTACTGTTTCCTCCAGTTTTGTTGCCTTCCCCAATAAAATTAAAAGCCGCAATGTCGATTGATTGCAAACGCAATTTACTGTGTCGATTTAAGTTTGATTATGTTTGTGGACAGTTTCACGAAAGGGCTCATTAATAATTCAATAGGTGAGTGAAGAGGGGGTATTGAATCAAAGGTAGAAGGTGAAGGAATGATATCACCTAATGAAAGTGTGTGTGATGAGCGCCTAGGTCAGCCTACGTGGATGGCTGGTTCTACAGAGAATTTTTATATATTTCGATGCCTTGGTATGAAGTCACCAAGGCATCGTATAGAGGCTCTACAATTTCAGCAGGCGGTATGAGATCATTTCAGGATGCCAATTTGCTTCAGAAATCCATATTTGTCCCATGTGACCCAAGTCTCAACTATTTTCCCATCCTCTATCTTGACGAACTCCACTGCGTCATAGGTGATCGTTTTATTTGTTGGAGATTCGCCCATAAATGAACCGACATGCTTGGTTCTGATTGTTACATGAGTGGAAACCAGATCTCCCTCGGCTACCTGTATGGTATTAAGCAGAGTTAAGTCTTTAAATGCGGCACGAAATTTCACAACTTCGGTTACAAACTCTTTAAGATTGCGTTTTTGGGGTCCAACTCCGCTACTAATCGAAGAGTCAAGATTGTTTACATAATTGGATGAAAATAGGGTTTTTGGATCAATTTTTGAACCATTCTTCCAGATTTCAATGGCTTGCATCGCAATTTTCTTGTTGTCTTGCAAATTATTTGTTTGGGCACTGACACCAGTAGTTACGCCGCTCAGTAAAAGGCATGCTACCAGGCTTATAGGCAAAAGGAACTTAGTCATTGAAATCCGTCCTATATTTAAATAAGTGATTTCATATTAAGTATGCATATTTAGGTAAGTTGCGCCATATGAGTTGTATGACGATTGAGGAGTTTTAAGTTATATCTAGACTTGTATTACCCTCTGGGTCGAGACAGATGAGCTGGGGCTACTGTTAATTTAGGTTAAAGAGCACAATCTGAAGGTGATAATCCAGGTGGGTGGTTGCTAGATACTATGTATTTACAGTGACTGAGCGTAGGTCAATAACTCAAATTTTCATAAATTATTGTTGTTGATATCGCATTTCTGAATATGGCCGATGTCAGTAGTCGCGTTTGAATTCCATATAAACAGGATGAAAAAGCAGAGGCATACTTATACCTGTCGCCAGATACCAGTTAGTTTTAGGGGGGCTGTCTTAAATGATTCAGGCAAGGCGAATTTACCATCTTAGATCTTGATTAATTCTTCAGTGTTGTGGGTGTTAAGGTATATTCAAAGGGATTAAGTGATATTGTAGTCTGGTGCATATCCTCTTTTATAGATCAGTACCGTCCTTGAAAAAGATATAAATAGATCACCGTTTTGCTTAAGGCCTCGTGTTTCTACAGTAATGATTCCTTGAGTCGGTCGTGATTTCGATTCACGTTTAGAGATAATCTCACTTTCTGCATATATAGTGTCACCTTCAAAGATAGGTTTTAGCAGTTTTACCTTATCCCACTCTAGATTGGCTACAACCTTCTTGCTAATTGTGTTGACGGTCATCCCAGTAACAATGGCGAGTGTGAGCGTACTATCAACTAAAGGCAGTTTCCACTCAGTATTTTGAGCATAGTGGGCATCAAAATGTAATTGCGCGGTATTCATTGTTAGTAAGGTCATCCAAGTATTATCTGTACGAGTAATAGTTCTCCCTGGCCTATGCTCAATAATGACACCTTCTTCAAAATCTTCAAAATAAAAGCCAAAGTCTTCACGGTAACGGTTTTCGTTGATTTTCCTATAGGGATTAAATTCCATCATTGTGACCTTTATGGGGTTTGGAAAAAATTCGGGCCTACTTACTTTGTCTTAATTTCCCTAGACCGTTTGGGGGGGTAAAGGTAACTGTAAAGTTAATAGGGTTTTACCTGAGGTTTTCAAAGTTTGAAATTACCTGCATTGATTTTTGGTAAACAGGTTTGTCTATCATTTTACCTTTATACTGACAGGCTTCTCCGGATGCCTTGTTATAGGTTTCTACAATTTCTTTAGCTTGCACATATTGTTCTAGGGTTGGTTTGAAGGCAGATTTTATCTGGTTTATTTGCTTGGGATGAATGGCTGCTTTCCCATTGAAGCCAAGTGATTTAACCGTTTTTAGTTCGTTCATTAGACCGTGATTGTCATTAAAGTCGAAGTAGGGTGAGTCGTAGCAGGTGAGATTTTTCATTGCAGAAGATTCAACGATTTTCATACGTGCTAACAATAGTGCCTGAATGGATCCGTCGCAATTCAGTGCACTGGCATAGTCGGCAGCACCAAACATTAGGGCTTGTAATTGTGCAGGACTATCTCGAACGATGTTGTGTAGATTTACAGTCCCCTGGGCGGTTTCAATTAAGGCAATTAGAGCTATCTCATCATATGTTTGGGAGAGAAGCTGAGATAGCTGATATATATCATTAGGCGATTCTGTTTTAGGATAAAGTACAGCATCGAGATAAAGTTTTTTTTCAGTGACGGCAAGGATATCCTTAAGCCCATCGTTAGTAGTTAAGTGATTTATACGTAAGATATTGACGATATCACTTGATTTTGACAGGTAACGGACGGCGTTATCTCTGCTTATCTGTTTGTCTTTTGTAGATACGCTGTCCTCGAGATCAACAATGATACCATTGGCGCCCGTTTCTTCCGCCTTGGAAAAGGTAGTTGGCTTGTTTCCCGGTGTAAACAGTAATGCAGGATTTAACTGTAAATTGATCATATCGTTATTTATATAAAATGGTGCGCTTTTGCCTGTTTCAATAAATCTTCTCTGAAATTTGGGTGTGCAATATCAATTAATGCATGGGTGCGCTCTGTGGTGGATTTGCCCATAAGCTGACAGCAACCATACTCGGTTACAATGTAATCAACATCTAGCCGGGAATCCGTTGTGATGGTTTTTAGACGAGGCACAATCCGGGAAATTTTCCCATTTTGTGCAGTAGAGCTGCTTGCCAATATAGTTTTTCCATTCTTGGAATAATAGACACCTCTAATAAAATCCAGCTGCCCGCCCACTCCAGAAAATTGGTGGTCAATAAACTCTGCATTTACTTGACCATTAAAGTCAATTTCAATAAAGGAATTTACCGATATCATATTGTCAATTTGGGCAATCGTTTGGGGCTCATTCACGTAGGAAACTGGGAGGCAAAACATCGATGGATTTTCATCAATATAGTCATAAAGTGCTCTGTCGCCTATAGCAAATGTAAAAACATTAACATGGGGGTTGAGCGTTTTTTTTGAATTGTTTACTGCTCCAGATTTAATCAAGTCTACCATGCCCGATGTAATAACTTCGGTATGAATGCCCAGATTTTTTTTGTTTGCTAGCTGTTCGCAGACGGCATTGGGGACACCGCCGATCCCCATTTGTATCGTTGATCCATCGGATACTAAGGGGATAATGTAATCACTGATTTTTCGGTCTAATTCAGAGGTTTCTCTTTGAGGCTCCTCGATGAGTGCCGTATGGTTCTCTACAATAGAATCGACCTCACTGATATGCAGCAGTGTTCCCCCGGATGTTCGCGGCATATATTTATTGACTTCGACTATTAGTCGGTCAGCATGTCGAGATAGTTCAATCGCATAATCACCACTTGTTCCGAAATTTAAATAACCGTATTTATCCATAGGTGCGACAGTCACCAGGAAGGCGTCAAGTGTTACTTGTTTTTTTATGATTTCAGGATATCGACTAAATGAAATTGGTACGTAGTTGATATATTTTTTGCCTTTTGCGAAGCCTTTTTTTGCCAGCTTCACCTCATCTTTGGTTAACATGGATGAGAATGGTCTTACACGATCCAGTAGGTCTTCTTGAAAAATTGTTTGTGTGGCTATATTGCCGCAGCGCATGTAATACACTTTTAGCTTTCTAATATCCTCTGCTCGAACTCGTTTTTCTAAGGCGGTAAGCAGGGCGGGTGGGGTTGCGACACGCATGCCCATAGATATGGTGCTGGTGCTAGGGATAGTTGCGACTGCGTTGTCAGGCGTTGTAAGTTTTTGCTGGTATAAACTGTCGTAATTCATCATAAATTAGCTATTACTGTGCATTGTGTTTAGCGGTATTTGGATTGAGTGGCTGAAGCCAATTATCTGGGTTTCAATGCACTTGAAGTTTCGAATTAGTTCAGCTTAAGGCATTACTGATACCTTGGGCTTATTGGCATGCTTCTCACAATCAGGATGAAGCCGGATTTTTACCAGGACAATAAATTTTCGTTCGTGCGTCGTGTTCAAGTTGTGCAGGGCGTACCTGAATCGCAGATATAAGTCAGCTTCAGGTGGTTTGACTTTCGACAGTATAGACTTACTCAGTTAAACCAGTTAAAAACCCCGTCCTATTGAGCGTCTGTTTTGTATCTGCACGCCATAAAGAAAGGCTGGGAATCTGTTCACTGAATTCAACGCTGAGGGCCATTAGGTAGGAGTGAAAATAACGATTTTTTGCAGAGGGTATGTCGCCAATACCCAGGTGGGGAAAGGTGATGATATTTTAACGACGACGAAGGAAAGAAATAGAGGTAATGGAGGGGTTAATTAGTCGGGTTGATTAAATTACCTTTACTAAAGACTTGGCTATTGGCTATTGGCTATTGGCTATTGGCTATTGGCTATTGGCTATTGGCTATTGGCTATTGGCGAGTCGACTAGCGACAGCGAGTTGATACTTTCTTATTTTGACCAAAAAATCCCATTAGTATTAATAAAGGCCGACCAAAGGTCGGCCTTTATGATTTTCGGAAATTACTCTACCGAAGAGCGTATCAGGTAGTCAAAGGCTCCCAGTGCAGCCGTTGCCCCCGCTCCCATAGAGATCACAATCTGTTTGTAGGGCACAGTGGTGGCATCGCCTGCGGCGTAAACACCGGGGAGAGAAGTCGCACCGCGTGCGTCGATCACGATTTCACCCATGCGGTTCATCTCTAAATGAGTTTCCTTGAGAAACTCGGTATTCGGTACCAAGCCGATTTGTACGAAGATACCTGCCAGGTCGAGTTTCTTGTCTTCACCCGTCTCGCGGTCGGTGTAGGCAAGACCATTGACCTTGTTGCCGTCACCGAGCACCTCAGTGGTTTGTGCGTTGACGATAATGTCGATGTTGCCCATCAGTTTTGCCTTGCGCACCAATACGTCATCGGCGCGTAGAGTATCGGCAAACTCCAGTACGGTGACATGTTCGACAATACCGGCCAGGTCAATTGCCGCTTCGATACCAGAGTTTCCACCGCCGATCACGGCAACGCGCTTGCCCTTAAAGAAGGGGCCGTCGCAATGGGGGCAATAAGCTACGCCTTTGGTACGGTATTCCGCTTCGCCGGGTACGCCAAGCTCTCTCCAGCGAGCCCCAGTAGCCAGTACTACTGAGCGGCTGGATAAAGTGGCACCGCTTTGTAATTGGATATCTACCATTTCGTTGCGCTGCACGTTGACCGCGCGTTGCTCGGTAATAATATCCACACCGTATTCTTTAACGTGTTGCTCCAGGCTGGCGGCTAGTTTCGGACCCTCTGTGTAGGGTACAGAGATAAAATTCTCAATACCTACGGTGTCCATTACCTGACCACCAAAGCGTTCTGCTATCAAGCCCGTGCGGATTCCTTTGCGTGCGGCGTAGATGGCCGCTGCAGCACCGGCGGGTCCACCACCTATCACTAAAACATCGTAGGGGGCTTTTTCCTTCAGCTCCTCCGCTTTGCGTTCGGCGGCTCCGGTATCCAGTTTGCCGACGATCTCTTCCAGAGTCATTCTGCCTTGACCAAAGTGTTCGCCGTTGAGGTAAACCGCAGGCACGGCCATCACATTGCGCCGCTCTACCTCTTCCTGGAATAGGCTGCCATCGATCATCTCGTGGCTGATGTTTGGATTGAGGGTGGCCATTAGGTTCAGTGCCTGAACGACATCGGGGCAGTTCTGGCAGGAGAGTGAAATGTAAGTTTCAAAGTGAAACTCGCCTTTAAGGTTACGCACCTGCTCCAGTAGTTGCGGGTCTGCCTTGGAGGGGTGGCCGCCAGCCTGGAGTAATGCCAGTACCAGTGAAGTGAATTCATGGCCCAGAGGAATGCCTGCAAAACTTACGCGGGGCTCTGCACCGGCAGGGGCGATGGCCATGCTTGGGGTGCGTTTAGCCAGGCCCTGCTGTGCGGTAATTTTGTTGGATAGGCTGGAGACTTCATCGACCAAGCTTTCCAATTCTTTAGATTTCGCACTGCTATCGGTGGACACACGAATCTCGATCGGTTTGACGATATTCTGCAGGTAGGTGTCCAGTTGTTTTTTCAGGTTTGCGTCCAACATCGGTGTGTCCTTTCTCTAACAATTTCAGGCCTTGACCCGGCCTACCTTTTGATGGGCCGAGTCAGAGTATTTGGGTTTAAATTTTTCCGACCAGATCGAGGGAGGGTGCCAGGGTTTCCTCGCCCTCTTTCCACTTGGCCGGGCAGACTTCACCGGGGTGTGCGGCGATGTACTGGGCGGCTTTGATCTTACGCAATAGCTCGCTGGCATCGCGGCCGATACCGCCGGCGGTGATCTCGACGATCTGAATACGGCCCTCGGGGTCCATCACAAAGGTGCCGCGATCTGCGATGCCCTCTTCTTCGATCATCACTCCGAAGTTGCGGGTGATATTGCCAGTGGGGTCGCCGATCATCGGGTATTGGATCTTGCCGATAGTGTCGGAAGCGTCGTGCCAAGCTTTATGGGTGAAGTGGGTATCCGTGGAGACTGAGTAGATCTCAACCCCCAGCTTTTTGAACTCTTCATAGTTGTCTGCCAGATCACCCAGCTCGGTTGGACACACAAAGGTGAAGTCGGCGGGGTAGAAGAAGAACACGGCCCACTTGCCTTTTACATCGGTATCGCTGATTTCAAAGAAGTCGCCGCTCTGGTAGGCCTTGGCGCTAAAGGGTTTCAATTGGGATTCGATGTAACGTGACATGGATAGCTCCTTAATCATCTCTGTCTTGTCGGTCGTTGACTGGGTACGGGATATATACTATCGATCTAGTAATTCTGATAAAAATAACTAATCTTAATGCGTCTGATAGGTTTTACTAATGCAGCGCATCTTCTTGATAGATTTGTGGTTTGGGTTTTATGGGCTGGGGAAGATTAGCGGGGTCTGGAATCGGTGAAGGGCTGGCTTAGAGACTCTGTTTCACGCTCTATGGGGCTGGGTGGGGGTTTCCGTGCCGATGGCTCCCGGAGTGGCTAAAGAGTTTGTATTGGGAAAAGGCTTGGGGACTTTATTGGATGACATTAGCAATGAACTAAAAGAGCGGCCTATAAATGTATGCGCGGGGTTCGCTCAGCACATTTTTGAGGTGCCCAAATGAATCAAAGAGTGGTCCACGCTGTTGTTGTTGGCGTGGGTATACCGGGAGAGTCAATGGGCTGGTTACATCTGTACCAGCTTATGGCGATGCCTAATGTGGTTGTCGATGTCGTGGTTGAAGAGTACTGGCTCTCAAGTGATGTGGTGGACTCTGAGAGGGGGCTGGCCTTCCATAAGGAAATGGCAAGGCTTAGGGCACAGTTTGGGAATTTCGAGATTTATTCTACATTGGATCAATTGCCAAGAGCGGATCCCTCTTTGAAAAACTTGGTAGTAATCTCCATTCGAACATCATCCAATGTGAGAGTATTTGAATCCGTAGTGGCTAAGGGATATAGAAATATATACCTGGAAAAGCCTGGGGCGGATTCCCTGGAAAAACTTCAGACTATGCAGAGACTTGCCGATGCAGACAGTGTAAACGTTGTCATCGGTTATCAAAAGCATATTGCTAGGTATGTAAAAGAGACTGAAAAAATTGATCAAAATTGGAGCTTACACTCCAGGACAGTTGGTTTTATTCACCATAACCCACATCCCGAGAGCAGCTTGGAGAGTGTCTTTAGGCAAAACAGAGAAGGAATGCTACTCAACCAGTGTTGTCATGAGCTAGAGCTTTGTGTGGGCAAGTGGAACCTTGCTCCCCACAATATCGTGGATGTGGTGGTTAATAGAGGTGAGACTGAGCGGAAGAGCTTTGGTGATATTGAAGATTTTAAGAAGCTTTCCTTTACTCTAAAAACCAATTTGGGAGTGAGTTTTTCTTTTTTTGCGACACGTTGCGAGGGTGTAGAAAATTGTATAACGATGAAAAAAGGATTTTCAGGGAACCCTCTGTTGATTAGGCAGGCTCCGCTAGAAATGCTGGATCGTGCGCTAGCATTGACCAGGAAAGAAAAGGGTGGGATGTGGTATTACTACTTATTTGAACAGGATTACCGAACCCTTAAGAAACTATTTGTTGAATCTATTCTGGATGATGATAAAGAAAAATATTTAAGTCTCCCGAGACTGTATCATGCCTGCGGTGTTCTCAAGCTAGCCTCTGCCATTGAGCCTAGCATCTTAGCTCAGGTTCAGGAGGATGACTACCATCACTCTATCACTGAAGTATCCGATACAGTATGCCAAACCCCCACTACGCAGAGAGTTTGGTACCACAAAAATATATTTTCCCCCGGTAATCGGTTCCTTATCAATATATTGCGCCCACCCAAAAATAGAATTATCTGTTGTGTGGATGATCGTGTTTGGGATTTGTACTCTAGAGGTATTTTGGCTTGGGGAGAGTCTGTTGGAGTCAATTTCATTCCGCTAATAATGAAAGGGGGAGAGCAATCAAAAAATATTGATAATTTTTATAAGATGATTGATGAGATATGGGAAATAAACCCACTTCGATATCGAGAACCTATTGTAGCTCTGGGAGGCGGGGCGGTCACTGATACCGTTGGTTTTGTAAGTGCAGTTTGGCGACGTAATACCCCTTGGATACGTATCCCCACTACACTGATGGGAATGATTGACTCGTCAATCGGCATCAAAGTCAGCGTAAATCATAATGTTAAAAATGGGATCGGTGCCTTCCATTGCCCTCTGCATACCATTATTGATCCAACTTTTCTAAAGACAAATCCACAGCGAGTGCTGAAGAGCGCGATTGGTGAGATGATCAAAGTGGGTGTGGTATTTAACAAAGAAGTGCTTAATTTGCTGTCAGAACAGGGCGAATCACTTCTAAAAAATAATTTTCTGGATGCTAACGGTCAACCCGGACAGGCGTCCTATAGTCTGCTTATAGATTGTATTGACGCAATGCTTGACAGCATTGCCGGGGACTTGAAGGAAGAAAACCTGTCCCGGCCGATGGATTTTGGGCACACCTTATCCCGCTGGTTAGAACGCGATGAGTCCTTCAGGCTGATGCATGGTGAAGCTGTGGGTATCGATTGCCTGTTCACTTCCCTGGTGGCTGAGCAGATGGCACTGATATCCCGGGAGGACATAGAATTAATTTTTGGTATCTATGTAAAGTTGGGGCTTGCAGCTAATGTAAAGGGCTTGAGTTTGGATGTGTACAAAACCGCATTAGAGCAAATTTCTATCCACCGCTCGGGTACCTTGCGAGCGCCGTTGCCCTCACCTCTGGGCAATTGTATTTGGGTCAATAAAATAGAAAAACAGCACCTGGAAAACGCCTGGAATAATCTTCAAGAGAGGCTTGCTGATCACAATGAATTGGTATTGGATCCAGAGACAATAGAAATTCAGGATACACCCACTGAGACCGTGAGCGTCACCCACGCACCCAGCCCGAAAGCGTATCCGGGTAAAAAATTACGCTGGGGTTTTATAGGTTGTGGCAGAATCGCCAATGATTTCGCGAGAGTCATCAATTACCTGGAGACAGCCGAAGTACAAGCTGTAGCTTCAAGGGAGTTGGAACGAGCAAGGACATTTGCAAGCCGGCACGGAGCAAATAGGGCCTATGGAAGTTACTCTGAGCTGGTCTCTGATCCCAATGTTGATATCGTATATATTGCGACCATCCCAGAGCTTCATCGGCAGCATGCTGAGCTGGCTTTAAAAGCGGGTAAGCATGTGCTGGTTGAAAAGCCCCTGGCACTCACGGTTGAGGATGCTCTAAAAATCCAACAGCTTGCCACTCAAAGACAACTTTTCTGTATGGAAGGCATGTGGATGCGGTTTTTCCCGGCAATCGAGTACTGTAGAAGCATTATCGATCATGGGGGCATTGGCCGGATATGCCAACTGCGTGCGGATTTAAGTTTTGACTTAAAAAAAGATGAGGGATTGCATTCTGCTAAATGGAAAGTGGGGGCCGGTATGGATGCAGGGGTTTATCCGGTCCATGCTGCACTGATGGTTTTGGGTAGGGATACACTAGATCTTGAGTTCTCAGGCGAGCTTGATAACTATGGATATAGGGAGGATGCGGCTGGGTTAATTTATGCACACTTCAACACAGGGCCAACGGCCGTAGTCTCCTGGAGTCATTTAGTTGAGGGTGCAGAGGAGCTGGAAATCTACGGTACTGAAGGAAGAGTTAAAGTGTATTCCCCAGCACACTGCCCAACAAAAGTTTCGGTTACCAAGAACTTCACTGACCGAAGGACCGAGAATACTACGAATTTATATGAATTCCCCCTGCCAAGAATAAGAGGGAATTTTAATTATCCAAATTCAGAAGGCCTTTATTACGAGGCTCGGGCTGTTCAGCGGTGTATAGAGGAAAGCTTGATTGAGTGTCCAGACCTCCCTTTGGATGACTCGGTACAGGCGATCAGAATGATCATGGAATGTGATCGATATATCAAAAGTAGAGCTGCGTGAAACACAATATTTATTGGTTTGGGTTGTTGGCGTGCTATGGGGCTTTATTCCTACTGGGACTTGTCGAGGTTTATAAAGCACCAATATACCCGCGAATTTTGGATTTTTTTTCTGTATCCCCGTCGAAAGGATCGGCATTTTTCTTTCTTTCCACTTTTTCTGCATTACTGATGACCCTTTCAGGGGCTCTGTGGGTGAAAAGAGTTAGGGTGATCTCTGGGTTGGCGTTATTCGTGACCTTTATGGGGGTCGGTTCTGTGTTGTCCGGTATGTCTGGGGGGGCACACTCCTTTCCTGAACTTATGCTGGGGAGCTTCCTCTTTGGCTTGGGTGCTGGAGGCAGTATGGTACTCATTAATGTGGCAATTCCTCTTTTTGTGCCACACGATCTTACCCGCCAGGGATATTGTGGGTTACACAGCACCTATGGAGTGGCCTCTATTCTGTCTCCTTTGTTGCCTGGTCTACTGTATAAATTTCACTTTGGTTGGGAAGGCGGCTTCTATTTATTTGGCGGTCTTGCGACAGCGATCTTGCTTTTTATCTTGGCTGGCTTATTTAAGAAAAGGGGAGTGCCGCGGGTCGGTGGCGGAGAGAGCAATCCTGGCGCCTATTTGGAGTCAAGTCAACGAGATAAAGCACCAAAAGAATGGTGGATTGCCATTGGAGGCGGGCTGATCGTTTCTGCGTATAACGGGGCAGAGCATATTCTTGCCAGTAGGTTGGTGCTGTTTCTTGAGGCGAGGGGAGGGACTTGGGCCGTAGAAGCCGATATTTTGCTTTCGATCTTTTTTGGTTTGTTGTGTGTTGGGAGAATCATTTTTACTTTTATACTTCTGAAGGGGAGTGCTTTTATTTGGTTAATAGTCTCCTTTGCCTCTACAACGGTCGTATTTCTCCTTGGTTATTGGGTTAGCCCCTTATGGTTGCCGCTTTGTGGTTTGACACTATCTTATTTATTCCCTTATACGATGGAATGGTTGACGACCACCTCTAAGAACCCCCCTTTTACCGTTTCATTCTCTCTGGGGATGGGCGGTGTATTTCTAATATTGGCGCACGCTATGGTGGGGTGGCTGGATGAACATTACGGAATTCAAACAGCAATCTATGTAGTTCCGATCTTTCTTGTCTGTGGGGTGGTGCTCTGTTTATTGATGGCGTTGATAGAAAAGTGGCGAAAGGCACATTGAATTAAAATCCGATTGATTTTTTAAGGGCGGCTGCTGGAGTACATCAGGTAGAATTTAGGCCCAGTTCAAACCTTGGTTGCTGTTGAGATACTCTAAATTGATTTTCGAGATTGAAATATGGCCAGCTTAAATCTTGCTCAGTCTCATACTAAGGCCCGGTTTGTAGTGGCGCCCTGAATTTGTCTAAGAGCTTGTCATCTGTGGCGAAAATGTTCAGGCTAAGTGTATGTATAGAGTGAGCTCGTCGATAAGCGTCAATCTATCGATGGCCTAGCAGCATTGCTCGAGTAGAAAATCGCGTTCTCTCCTGCGTTAGAAGTGCTCTTCGTGTTCTGCAGTCGCGGCCGTGATAAAATCAAATGGCTCTACTGGGAATGCAACGGCTTGCAGTCTGGTATAAGCGCCTTGAGAAATGGCGTTTCCGCTGACTGCGGACTGACGAATTTGGCCACACTGCGGACAATGGCTGTGAATCCCCTGTGCTGAGCGGCCTCAATATCTGGAGCCAAAAGCTCCACTAAGCGGTTTAACTCGATAATATAATCTGAAGTCGTTGTAAAATGGCGGCCATGATTGCCGCCACTATTTTTTCTTGCTCGTCTTTAGAGCTTGAAATCATCCCAGATTTGATAGTGTGGAACCTCGGTTTCCACGGCATAACCAAACATAAGTCCTGAGGATTCAATTGGAGTGACCTTTATAATTCTAATATCCCGGCTTGATAATTCACGCTTTAATAGCTCATAACCGAGGTTGGTCGCTTGAGTAACCCCATTTACTAATTTCCCACCAAAAATAACAGTGATTGTTTGCTCCTCGTTACCGGCCACCTTGACTTCATGCCCATTCAGGTTTATTGCTTTAGTGGGGCCGGAGAATCCTGAGCAGTCACGAGTTAGCTTAAAGGGATTGTTACAACCCATGCTAATGCCTGATACAGCCTCAACACCTTCGGCATCAGCGACACGAATGGCTGGAGCAGAAACACAACCTGTCAATGTGATAACAGCCAGTGACATACCTGCTATGATTTTTTTCATTATGGACTCTATCTAATTAATGGTTTGTGATGAATAATTGATCCACTGCAGTGGAAATCACCTCTTTATGAGGCTTTCTGGCTAAAGAGGTTTGCCAGGAGTTTGAGGAGGCAACAAAGAGATTGTCTGTGTAAGTATGCACCCTAAGGTCAAAGTCTAATAAGTACCACGTCATATCCCACTGCCATTGGGATCCATAATAGATAAGATAATTAATATTTTCTGGTATGTCTATTTTAGGTCCGCTGGATACTGTATAGCCCCTATCGCTAAGCGCTTCGACAATGAGGTTGTCTAAGTTGCGCTCGTCACCATTATCTCTAATAACGTAGTACTTGTCGGTCTTGTTCAGGGATACACCGGGTACTATATATTGACTCTGATTGGATGAACAGGCAGTTAATGCGAATATTGCCAGTAAGAAAATGGGTTTTAAGTAGATCACGCAAAATTCCGTAAAGTAGCACCAGTGTACTGGTTGTTTTTGGGGAGGAGTATCAAAGTGGGATAATACTCCAAGTTTTAAGGCTAAAGCAGTACTCTTATGGAAATCCAATGCGAATTTTTATTCGCCGGCGAGTAGCAATTTTGGTGTGCCGTTATAAGCTTTCTCTATTGAGAAGAGCTTATATAGATTAGATACAGAGATATTTTGCGCTGAGTGTAATTTTTCAATCAGTCTTATTTCAGCGCTACCTGAAATGGACGGGTGATCAGCTTAGCTTGCCTTTTGACTCATAGGAATGGCCTCCAACTGTTTAACCTGAAGACCTCAAGGTAATAAAGCTTCAATTTCTTCAACGGCCTGTGCATGCGGTAAGTCGATGTAAATCTGGCGCAAGCAATCCTACAGCGCAAGACCATTGATTTGGGTAGTTTTGATTAAATCGTATAATACGGCGCTGACTTTGGCGGCATCCCTAAATAACCAGTTCTTGTGAGGATGCCCAAGGGCCTTTCCGACATAGATACTGGCTTCAGTTTGGGGTGTCGCTTGCTGGGCTCGTTGTGCCAATTGTTAACCTATGCGCTGTGCCCTTCAAGACTTAAAGAGAGCCGATAATTCAGCATACTCACTCATACCCGAGTGAATGGCGAAGAGTTACGAACGCTACAAGCCTGGAAACAGAAAATTCTGATCACGATCAAATTTGTAGTCCGGATGGTCCCAGGCGATCAGCTTGCCCGGATTGAGCAGACCTTTGGGATCCATCTGCCTTTTGAATGCCAGTAGAGCCGCGTCGACTGGCTTTGAGCCGCCTTCTTCCAGCGTGTAGCGGTGCGGATTGAAGATCGTACACCCCAGCGCCTCATGCCGCTGGATGATTTCATCAAGCCGGGATTTGTCCGTGAAGCGAACAATTGGTAGACCGATGGGGATCAGACGTCCGTTGTAGCGGATAAACTCCAGGTGGCCGGGTAGCTCCTCTGCAAATATATTTTGCAACGTGCCGATGGTCTCGAGTGGGTTCTCGTCAGGGTAACGGACCTGAAGATAGGTAATCGATGGGTCGCCCCTTAAGCACTGCATGGTTGTGTGGCTCCAGGTGAGCTCATAAGCGGGAGGCAAATGCTCGATATCTTCAGCGGTGGCCCTGTCAGAGCGATACAGTACCTCACCAACTGGCGATCGGCGTAGGAGTCCGTCCAATGCCTCCATGGCAAACGCTGCAACCATAAGAACCACAACGGACTGTTCTTTGCGGATGAACTTTTTGTGCCGCTGGAAATAGTCATGGGGCAACGGCGCTTCGATCGAAGCGATGTTTTTTGTCAAAAGGCCATCCATGTTGGCTAGCTCTTCGGAAAAACGGGCCGCATCCAAAAAATCATCGAACCCGACGAGCACATCGACCCAGTCATAAGCTGCGGTCAGCGGTACTTCGATCTCGGTTATGATGCCCGTCGTGCCATACGCGTGTAGAGCCTTTTGTACATCGCTTCCTGTCAGCTCCACAACTTGTGGCTCCGATTCCATGGTCACTAATCGCAGGCGGATGACGTTGCCCAGATCCCAGAGCCCCCCCCAATTCACCGAGCCGTTCCCCACAGACCCGCCCCCCAGAAAGCCTCCGATGGTCGCGGTACGGTAGATGGAGGGATGCACGCGGAGCTCAAGACCGGTACGGGGTCTCGTCAGCGCATCGATATCCGCCATGACGGCTCCAGGTTCGGCAACGACAACGCCTGACTTGATGTCCTTCACGGCGGCCATTTCCGACAGGTCCAGGATAACGCCACCAAAAAGTGGCATGGCCTGACCATAATTGCCGGTCCCCGCCCCCCGAGCTGTGACCGGAATGTCCGCCGCATAACACGCCTTGTGAACGCGAATGATCTCGGCAACGTTTTTGGGGCTGACAAGCAGGTCACCGGTCACGCCATCAAGCTGTTCCTTGAGAACCGGGGAAAACCAGAAACAATCCCGGCTCTTACGCCTCACAATTCGAGGATTGTCCTCGACCTTAATACCCTCGAGATTAGCTTTCAAAGCTGGGATATCAGTCATGGACGCTGCCCTCCTATGTGCATGTAATAATCCAGTTCGCGGTAATCCGGCAAGGCCTTGTCAATACTAACCCCTGCACGCAGCACACGCCGCGGACCGCCTGGGCGGGACAGGAGCTCGTTCCAGTTGCGCGCACGAAAGAGGACCAGATCCGCCGGCTCACCAGTCCCAATCCAACTGGCAGAAATCCCCATAATATGCGCCGGAGTGGTTGTTATTGAGCGGATCCAGTCTCCAATAGGATGATCCAGATGCAGAATGCGGGTCGCCTGAGTGTAGGTCTCGATCAGATCAAGATCGCCGTAGGGGCAGAAGGGATCCCTCGTGTTATCTGAAGCAACGACAACATCAATTCCGCGGGCGCGCATTTCATGCAACAGGGTTACGCCCCGGCGGCGCGGGGTCCGGCCCAATGCCCGGTCCAGAAGATAGAGGTTGCACATGGGCAGCGCAGCGACCGCGATTCCCGCCTTGGCCACAAGGTCCAGCGTCCGGGCTACCTCGTCATCGGGCTGTACCGACAAGGCGCAACAATGCCCGCACACGATTTTCCCTTGAAAGCCAAGACGCAGGGCTGTTTCGGCGATGTGGCGCAACGACACCGCGGATGGGTCGAGCGTCTCATCGACGTGAAAGTCGAGGTCCAGCGCATGGTCCATGGCCACGCGGAACACCGCTTCAAGATGTAGGTCCAGATCGGGCACCATGTAAGTCGCCGTTCCTAAGAGGCCGCCGGCAGCTTGAACCCTGGCTGCAATACGCCCCAAATACGGATTGTCTGTGGCAAGGTGATCGATGCCGAACAAACACACGCCTTGAAGCTCGACACGGCCCGCCCATTCGTCGCGAATCTCGCAAAAGAGCGGCCAGGTGATCTCATCTTGCGGCGGCACACTGTCGAGATGCGTCCGGATCACGGCCGTGCCATGGGCATAGGCGCAGCGCAGCCCAAACTCCATACGCGCCCGGACATCTTCTCTTGACCAATGTTTTGTCCGGTCCTTGCCGGCCGCTTGTAGCGCTCCCATGAAAGAACCGTCCGGATTGGGTTTGCGCGGCCAGATATGCCCCTTGTCCAGATGGGTATGCAGATCGGCAAATACCGGCAAGACCAGACCATTATCCAGGTCGAGCCCGCCCGCCTCCGCCGGCAGACTTGCAGCCGGGGCAATCTGGATCAGCGTTCCATCCCGAAACACCAGATCGCAGGAAACAAGATCCGATGGGTCAGAATTGCCCGGGTCGCGCAAGACACAGGCGGGGACCCTTGCCTTCCTGATGATGCCGGTGCCTTTAAACCCGGCGCCCCAATCTGCTTGCATCTACGCCTCCCGTTTAAGCGCACTCTCATACCACTTGCGCAACAGCATGCGATAAAGGAAAAGTATGGGCAGAAATATCAAAATGCCCACGATGGATACCAATACGACTGTGGCAAATATGCGGGGCCTGTTCAGCCGATATCCTGTCCGGGGTGGCAGGGCTGGACCGGGAACCGACTGTGCCCGCAACGAACTCGACTGCGATGGCGCCGATCAGACACAGGCCGCCAGCGCGGTGGATTTTCCACATCCCGACGGCCCTGGCAAAGACACGAACTCTCCCTGGCTGATATCGATCGATAGAGTGTTCAGCGAAACCATTGAGGAGCTGGAAGAAGCGCCAGATTGCGTCCTGGTTTGGGCCACGGCCATGCTTTTACTATCCTCCGAAGGTGGCGTTTAAAGCTCATGAACCTGCTTGAACAGTAAATATAGTCTGCGCTAGTTGCCGATCAATTCCTGCATTAAATCCAGCCCAACAACCTTGTCCACGAATTCCTGTGTATAGGCTTTTTTTAAAGTCAAAATCCACATCGACAACCCCGGCCTCAACCATGTTGTTGAAGAAGGATTTCTGTCGAGCATCCGCCACCACCCCAATGCCTGGGGTGAGTGCATCGCCACTGTTGACAATGCCTTCGGATTTCAATTTATCGATGGAATAGGCCAACTGGCTACCCGTTATGCCCGGATTGCCTTTCTCCGATCAGCACCGAAATAACGGAATCGTCGAGAAGAAAACAAAGAAATCAGGGAAGGCAAAGTTCCAAAGCGAATTGAGCAGGCATTTGACTCTATGGAAAATGAGTAGGGCGGAATGTTCGATTAATACTTTCGATACCTTTGACGAGGGTTGCTCGGCTTGATAAATCACGCAAATGTAGGTGAATTGTAAAGAGAAAAGAATGGAGAGCGTGTGTTAGCTTGGTATGTGGAGTTAGAGGGTCAAAGTATTTTTCGATAAGATCTGCTGGTTCTTGCGTGTTGAGGAATTACAATGTAATCACTAAATAAAGAATAAGAATCTCTCAACGCTAGAGGGGCGAGCACTTTAAATATCGGTAAGTATGTTAGAGGTGTCAGTGGTTGATTTAAGTTCCTTGGTTTCAATTATAAATTGGCTAAAGTCTTATATAAAAAGGCCATGGCAATACGGTTAGATAGTGATTCTATTATTAAGCGTGGATTGCCCCGAGAAGAATCCCTTGAGTGATAGCGGACACTCTTGCCGCTTGCAGACTTACTCCTGCCCTTGGCGGAAAAAAAGCCGAACTGCTAGAAAGGGTGAAAATGTGTGGTAATTCAGATTAGATAGCAGCAGTGGTTTATTTGGTTGTAAAGGTTTCACAAATGACAATGCCCACCAAGCGGTGGGCAAAGCCAATTCCAATCCTGTGAGGGCTTGGGAAATCTTAAATCTTACCAACCAGGTCGAGAGATGGTGCCAGTGTTTCTTCACCTTCTTTCCACTTGGCCGGGCAAACTTCGCCGGGATGTGCGGCGATGTATTGAGCGGCTTTGATTTTGCGCATTAGCTCGCTGGCGTCGCGGCCAATACCACCTGCAGTGATCTCGACAATCTGAATACGGCCTTCCGGGTCGATTACAAAAGTGCCGCGGTCTGCGATGCCTTCTTCCTCAATCATCACGCCGAAGTTGCGGGTGATGGTGCCGGTGGGATCGCCGATCATTGGATATTCGATTTTGCCGATCGTATCGGAGGAATCGTGCCACGCTTTGTGCGTAAAATGGGTATCGGTGGATACGGAGTAGATCTCCACGCCCAGCTTCTTAAATTCTTCATAGTTGTCGGCCAAGTCACCCAGTTCGGTGGGGCAAACAAAGGTGAAGTCAGCGGGGTAGAAGAAGAATACGGCCCACTTGCCTTTGACGTCTGTGTCGCTGATCTCGTGAAACTCGCCATTTTGGTAAGTCTTGGCGGTAAATGGTTTGAGTTCGGATTCGATATAACGGGACATGAAGAGCTCCTTTGAGGTATTCCGCGTTGTGTCTGTAACTTCTATGGGATTAATCCTATTGCGATAGGGTATCTAATAAAAATTAACAATTTAAATCTCTCAGATAGCCTCCCGCTATCTTGAGACGCTCTAGCTGCCCAATTGTGGTTGCCAACGAGTGGATATTCGGTCGTCGCCACTGGATTGTAGGAAGGGACGACTTTAGAGATACTCCTGGAAACTCGGGGTGCGTGTGGTGCGGTGCACCGGTGATGGATATTTGCCGCAGGATAGTGGTATGCGATTGATTCGGTTATTGAAGTACGACCTGGCACGCGAGACCGGGGATTGGGTGGATGACGGAGTGATCAGTGAGGCGCAGGCAGAGTTAATCTGCGCCCGCTATGAGGTGGATTACCACCGAGCGCAGCGGCGCTCACTGGGCTACAACGTGCTGGTGGGGCTTGGCTATCTGTTTATCGCCCTGGCCCTTATTACTTTGATTGGGGCCAATTGGGAGGAGATTCCTCGCGCCTTGCGAATGGGAGGATTGGTTGCTCTGACGGTGGGGACCCAATGCGCGGCGCTGCGCGTGTATCTAAAGGGTGATCCACGTGCGGGTGAGGGACTTTTCCTACTGGGGAGTTTCTTCTTCGGTGCATCGATTATCCTGATCGCTCAGATCTACCATCTGGGTGAGCATATGCCCGATGGCATCTTTTGGTGGGCGCTGGGCTGCCTGCCGTTTGCGCTGATTACCAGGAGCCCCTGGCTCGCCCTCCAGAGCGGTGCTTTGGCACTGCTCTGGTTCATTTTGCAAGTGAGCATGGGTTATTACCCGATGCTCTTCCCTCTGTTCATTGCGGCTTCCCTCTATGTGCTCTTGCGCGGGCGCACCAGTGTCACTCTGCTGTTGTTGCTGCTGGTGAGCATCGGTTTTTGGGTTGAGTACTCCCTGTTGCAATTCTGGCGAATTCAGCAGCCGGACGCGGGGTTGGAATTCCAGCCAGAGAATCTGGCAGTGGCGATCTCCCTGTTTGCCATGCTTTACCTTTTCGGCCATTGGTTAGCGCTGAAGAACACGCCGGTGGCCAAAGATTACGCGGCGGTGATTTCTGTGTGGTGCCTGCGTTTTGCTTTGATCAGCCTGCTGGTATTCAGTTTTGCGCAGCCCTGGGAGTCATTGATCAAAGCTGAGTGGGATCACCGCCTGTCCATGTGGGTGGTGGTCACCGCGTTGGCCGCGGTCACTCTGTTTCTGGCACTGACCACGCGGCGCCTGTTATCGACTGGGATACTATTTCTCTGCTTCGCTGCCGCGTTGATTACGGTCAGTACCAGTGAGAATCAGGATCTGGCGGTCAACCTGCAAGTGGCGACTAATTTTGCCCTGGTGGGCGTCGGTGGTTGGTTGATCTACCGGGGGATTCACGATGGCATTTCCCATTACTTCTTCCTGGGGGTGATGTCGATACTGATTACCGGATTGCTGCGCTATATCGATCTGATTGGCGATTACCTGGGTGCGGCCCTGATTTTTATTCTTTTTGCGGGCCTGTTGTTGGGCGCGGCCAAGTACTGGAAGTACCACCAGGACAGGGGGGATACACCATGAAGAGGGGAGTAACGTTTGCCCTGGGGGCAGCCATTGCGGTGCAGTTTTTACTACTTGTAGGGATGTATGTGCAGGCACAGATACCGCTCTGGAACGGGGAGCCTATTCGGGTGAAAACCATTCCGGTTGACCCGCGCTCCCTATTTCGCGGCAACTATGCGCGTTTGAATTACGATTTTTCCCGGGTTGAAGCGTCGGAACTGGCCGGGAGCAAGCGCTTGCGTGAGGGCGAGGTGGTGTATGTTTCTCTGAAAAAATCGACCACGGGACTCTATGTGTATTCCGCTGCGAGCTTAAAAAAACCAACAGAAGGTGTATTTCTAAAGGGGCGAATCGCCTCTGGCAATCGCTGGCGCAATGAGCAGGCATACCGAATCAAGTACGGCATAGAGGCCTATTTCGCCCCCAAGGAAAAAGCCTTGCAACTAGAGCGTGAATTGCGCGATAGCGGAATTGCTGAATTGATGGTGGCGCCCAGTGGTCAGGTACGTCTCAGGAATGTGGTGGGCCATGATTGATCCCGCCAACCAATGATTCATCAGGTATTAGAATCGCCCAGTTAATTATCGCATTCAGGGAGCCACGTTTCATGTCGCAAGGGAAAGGCCGGCGAGTCAATATTTTCTCTACCATGATGGGGGTTCAGGCTGCCTGCCTGTTGCTGGCATTGGTCGGAATCCACCTCTCGGGGGTGACCATTCACCTGATGGGGGCCACCACCTGGCACTCGATTGTTTGGGGGATTCTGGGGGCTACGCTCAGCTTTGTTGTCGTTTTGGGCCTGACTCGCGCCCACAATCGGTTGGGCCGCACTTTGCGATGGTACTGTGCCCAACTGGCCCCAATTTTCTCCAAGGTGTCCCTTGTGCAGATAGTGCTGTTGTCTATCGCGGCAGGCGTGTGTGAGGAGCTTCTATTCCGCGGCTTCCTGCAGACCTGGTTATCACAGCTGAGTTCTCCGGTTCTGGGCCTATTGGGTGCTTCGCTGGTATTCGCGCTGTTGCACTGGGCTTCACTTATTTATGTATTGCTGATTTTCTTTTTTGGACTGATTCTCGGTCTCGCCTATCAGGTGAGCGGCAGCCTGCTGGGGGTGATTGTCTGGCATGCCCTCTACGATTTTTTCGCCCTGACTGCTCTCGCCTATTACCCGCAACTGCTGCATGCGGATCAGTGGGTGGCCAAATAGGCAGAGGCAGGTTGTTCCCTGCGGGTTGGTTTCACCTGGGGCCCGCTTCACAGCAGGGTATGGGCCAATAGCAGAGAGAGCAGGGCGGTGATGGTAAAAGCAATGAGGGCCAGCAGGCCGTCGTGCGCTACCAGGGCCAGTCCGAAAATGGTAAGGGCTAAGCCCGCTGTGGTCGCGGAAAGAGGCACTAGTTCCATCAGTGGCATGGCCAGGGCAATCAGCGAGCAGGTAGTGGCGATTGCATAGGTTCCACTGCGCCTCACCAGGAAGTCCAGGCGGGGCTGTATCCAATGGTCGGCAAGTTCTGCGGGTCGCCGCAACCAGTGCAGAGCCCCGATAAGTTTTTTCTTGGAAATGGAGCGATTTAATAACCACTGGGGCAACCAGACATGCCTGCGCCCCAGCAGCAATTGAATGGCGACCAGGAGCAACAACACTGCCATGGCCGTGGATACACCGGGCACACCACTCAGGGGCGAAAACAGGATCAACCCAACCACCAGCAAAAAGGGTGCGTAAGAACGGAGCCCAATGACCTCAATGACGAGTAGCAGAGAGACCCGCTCAGAGTGTTGGCAGCTGGCTTCGATTTGCTCCAGCAGTTGGCCCAGGCCGGTAAACTCTTGAGGCATAGCGCTGGGGCTCAATTTGAGGAAAGGCGCCGTTTGCGCCAGTTGGGGCCCCAGTGCTTGAAATACGGACGAACTTGCCGGTACTCAGCTGTGACAGCGAATGACAGCGGGCGAAATAGTGTTGCAGGTAAATATTGCGCAGAAATCAGCATGGTGTTCACCGGAAAGGGGAAACCTATAGAGATAGTCTGTGCTGCCGGAGCGCTGAGCGCCAGCCCAGTATCTATTACTCGCTGGAAAATAACTCATCCAAGGTAAAGGTTTCCACGCCTTGGCCGGCCTTTTGGCTCACACGGATCATTTTGGCCGCTACCTGCGCGCCGCTAATCGGTCGGTAGCGGCGCAGTCCAGGGAGTTTGCAGATCCAGGGCATAAGGATGGCGCCAAGCTTCTCTGCGGGGCGGGAATCATGGCGCTCACCCATCAACAGTGAGGGCCGGAAAATACTGACACGGGTAAAGGGCAGAGCCAGGATTTTCTGTTCTAGCTCCCCTTTCATACGCAGATAAGCGCTGCTGCTTTTAGCATTGGCGCCACTGGAGGAAACCAGCAGGTAGTGGGGTACCCCGTTATCCGCAGCCAGTTGCGCCGCGTGAAATTGATATTCCACATCCACTTTATATTGCTGTTCAAGGCCGCCAGCCTGCTTCTTGGTAGTACCCAAACATGAGAAAAGCAAGTCACCCTGGAATAGATTTGCGTACTCCTCAAGGCGGTCAAAGTCCACAACCACATTCGATACCTTGTCGTGAGAAGCCGGAGCTGGGCGGCGGGTTAGGGTGATGATTTGATCGATAGAGGCCTCCCGCACCAGCTGCTCAATCAGATGGCCGCCGATGAGCCCTGTAGCGCCAAGAATAATTGCTTTTTTAGCCATGGTCTTAAATCAATCTATTTCGGATGTTGAAGGATGATCTCCCGAGAAGGGGTATGACTGTCAAGTATTAAAAATACCCTGAGTAATTTCCTAATGTTTTTATCCGCATTGAAGGCAGTTTGTGGATTTTCTAGGACCCCGCCCTGTGTGGCTTTTAGAGCGAACCACACTCGGTGTGTCAGATTTTAAAAATCCTGGAGGATTACGCCGGGGTTGGGATCTGCCCTGGCAGTCAGTGGTAATGCGTAATCTTTTGGTGGCGTCTGAATAACGCAAGTGGTTTTTGAATGCTTTGCCAGATTTTTTTAAATAAAAGTTCGTTTTATTTAAAAAAATAATTTCTATTTTAAGAGTGGAATTACTGTGGCGTTACATAATATTCTCTCGCGGGGCCCGTTTTAAAGTTGTCTAATTAATTAATCACAAGAGCGTATTTGAGCAATGCTATTTGATTATTCGAAATCTCCATATCCTATTCGCGAAGATTTGCGCGATGCAAACTTAAAGGCCTGGCAGTTTATTGGAAAAACTGGAAATTGGTGGTCTGCTCAGCAACACCTTGCAATTGCGCAAGAAGTCCGCGCCGCTTATGCCTGCGCTTTTTGCCGGGAAAGAAAAAAGGCGCTTTCACCCTATCAGGTAGAGGGCCGACACGACAGCAATTCAAATCTTCCCGAAGAGGTTATCGATACTATTCACCGTATAGTGACCGATGCTTCCCGTCTGAGTGAGGATTGGCTGAAAAAAATGCTGTCGGCAGATATTTCCATCGGCCAGTATGTGGAGTTGGTGGCCGTGGTTGTATTTTTAATGAACGTGGATACCTTTCACCGGGCATTGGGATTCGCCTTGGAGGGACTTCCGGCTCTGGAATTTTTAGGAGATGACCACCCCTCGCAATATATGCCCAAAGGTTTACAAGAGGGCGCCGCCTGGGTGCCGATGATAGGCCAGGTACAATGCGCCGAGAGCGAACAGGATTTATACACGGACATTCCCAAACCCACCAACGTGCTCAGAGCACTAAGCCTGGTGCCGGATGCTGTGCGTTGTCAGCGCTATATGGAAAACCGTTACTACTTTTTGCCCTCTCAGGTTATGCAGGTGGGGGAGAACCATGATCGCGCACTGTCACGCACAGAGATAGAGCTGGTTGCCACCAGGGTATCGATGAATAACGAGTGCTTCTACTGTTCCGCCTCTCACGCGATGCTGCTGCAGGTGAGCGGTGAAGTGCAGGGCAAGCCGCAGGATATTACCAGCCTACTTTCTTCTGAAGATTCGCCGGGGAATGGCAGCGCCCAGGTAACCGGCGATAATACGGCACTGCTCGCTTTTGTCGATGCTGTGATGGGAGAGGATATCGCGTTAGTTCGCTCGACTCGTGAACACCTTCAGAGCAAACACGGCAGTTCCGCGCTGGTGGATGTGGCGGCACTGATCGGCAGCTTCGAAAGGATGAACCGCATCGCCAGCGCTACAGGGATTGAACTGGATAAAGAAGTCGACCTGTTGAGCCAGCAGGCGCAAAGTCAGCTGGCACTGGATACCTATGCCCAGGCAACAGAGACCACCGCGGGCGGCAAGGCACTGGGTTGGTTGGTGGGCAAGGTTCGCCCCATGTTGTTCAAAATGGTGGGAAAGAGAGCTAAGGACCGGACCTAGGCAATAGCGGGAGAGTTTGCTTGCGCTATTACGCTGAACAATGAATAGCAGTTAGGGAAAGTCTACGCTTAAGGCATGGTTGAGCGGTAGGGAAACCATGGAGTAGCAGAAATGGACATTTCCAAATTGACCGTAGGTATTGCGCTGGTCTTACTGTTTGGCCTTCCCGCATCGCACGCCTATCCGCCATTGCCGGGAAAGCCCTGGATCATGCCCTTCGATGTGAGCCAGCGTTTCCCTTCTCCCGCGGTCCATCGGGGCACGAGTTCACAACCCAGTCAGCAGGATATTTACGAATTTGCCTGGCGCAGTTTTATCGCGTTGAACTGGCCCTATCAAGAAAATGGGCTGAGAGGTCAGCCGAACCCTCACGCCAGGTTGGCGCCGATCTCAAACCTGCCGGTGCCCGATGACTTGGTCGTGTGGGAAACTTATATGTCTCCCGAGACGGTCTTTGTGCCGCCCCAGCAATGGCCGGTCTACTGGGGCAAGCCGGACACCAGCGGTCTGGTGAGGATCAGTACACCGCCCTGCTATAGCGGCAATTACCAGTACGGCACGCCATTTGCGCCGGGCATCAATCAGCCCTACACCGATGCCAATGTGCCGACGGGGCCCGTGGTGGATCAGAATAAGGAGTACTTGCGGGTCGAGGTCACCCTGGGGCGCTCCTATTTCGACTATATCAAGCAGTTTGGTTATTACGATTCTGATGCCCAGGAGCAAGCGGTTAGGAAATATATTCGCTACGCCAATAAAAAAGGGCGGGCCCCACCGCCTGCCCAGATGCCCTCGGATAATGCGAGCCGTTTTCAACCTGTGCCAACCGGGCTTGAGTTTTATCTTAAGCAGCTGCCGCTCTATGCTCGTCAGGGGCTCACAGAGGTAAAGGCCGCGTGGAAGGTACTGAAGCTCAACGGGGACAATCCGGATGTTCCAGGCCGATACTTCCGCCGGTTGATGCGATTTCCTTTGCCCGATGGTTCATTGAGTGAGCCTATGTTGATGGGGTTAGTGGGCTTCCATATCCATAGGGTCACCCCCTTTGGGCATCTGCCATCCACTTTTGAGCAGGTGGACAATGTCCGTATTGGTAAAAGATTGTTTGATCCGCTACCAAAACCCAAGCAGCCTTCACTGAATCCGGGCGACTTCAATGGGCGCCCGGTGCGCTACGATAACGGCTATGAGGTGAATGGAGAGAGCGGTGTGGCTGGAGTGATACCGCTGGCCTACAAAGCGGGTGAGCCGTTGATTCCTATTGATCAACGGGAGCAGGTCAATGTCTCGAGGGTGACAGCGATCCCCTTTGAAGTACAGCGGGTGAATTGGAAATACCAAACACTACTCAGAGATAGTGTTTGGTCTTATTACCAACTGATTGGGGCCCAAAATAAAAATCTAAAAAACCCGAATCCACACCTGGGGCCCGGTATTTCCGGGCCGCAGACGTCTAGCACCCAAAATCTGGTGAATACCACACTCGAGACTTATACCCAGAGAGGGTTCAGCTGTGCCCGCTGCCACTTAAACGCCTTTCCCCAGGGGGTGACCAGCTTTCCACCCTACGAGGAGAGATTTGAAGACCTACATGTGATGAGTTTTTTGTTGCTCAATGCTCAGTCCGCAAGCCATCCTGAGAAAAACAGCCAGTGCTCTGGCAGTTACAGCCGGCTGCCTTAGCCCTTATTGGCGAGTTGGGGCGTTGTCTTGTCTTTCCTGACGACGCATGGGCATGCGGTCAATCCGCTGGAAAATTTCCACTGGAGAGAATGTTACCGAGCGATATTTCACTCCGCCGTCTTTACCGATGAGTACAACCTGCTCCCCATTGCCTCGCAGGTATTTTTCGCGAATGTTTTTAGAAAAATCAATGGTGATTTCACCTGGATAATTGGTTTCAATCTTACCGTTGACAAACAAAAACCAGAGTAATTTTCGCTCGGCAAATTGTGGTCCCAATTTTAGTAGAGTCTGCAGGGTGTCAGGTGTCTTGGGGGGATTGGCTAGCAGTAAAATACGATTCTTCCACTGAAAATTATTTAGATTATTTATGGGATTTTCCTCGGCAGAAGCCTGTAACGCCAGGAGGGGGAGTAGTAATGAAAATAGTAAGCGCATAGTTGAGACTCTGCTTTTTGGGTTGTCAAATACGTTTAAGTTTAGCTGAGCCGTTCTACTAAACTTCAGGAGTCAGTGTATAAATCTGTCAACTGCTAGAGGTTTGTCAACCCAAGCAAAGTGGCTGGATAGTTTCTCTATTTCAAAATGCTCTTAACGTTGGGAGTGTGCTTCGGGCGATAGTGAGCCAAAAGCAGGGGATGGCCCTGCCTAGCAGGTTATCTCATTTCAGCCTCTTTAGCTGGTATCGTTCATGGCCTATGCACAGGAGCCCAATTCTCCATCAAGACATTTAGGTCTACTGGCAATATTTGTTGCCCTTTTTATTATTGCTATTGATATCAGTGCTTTCTCCCCAGCGATTCCCGCGATCGAAAGGGAGATGAAAATGAATATTACCACTTCTCAGTGGGTGATTAATGGCTATGGACTGGTCTTTGGAGTACTGGTAGTCACGGGGGGGCGTATCGCGGATATCTTTGGGCGACGCCGTACATTTATCACCGGAGCCAGTATTTTCCTGCTGTTTTGCCTGCTCGGGGGGCTGTCAGCTAATGTCCCAATGTTATTGGCCAGTAGAGCGGTGATGGGAATTGGCGCCGCTCTAATGTGGCCTTCAATCCTGGGAATGGCCTACGGTCTGATGCCGGAGGAGCGTGCCGGGGAAACCGGTGGGTTGATTATGGCGGTCTGTGGTTTAGCCAACACGCTCGGGCCAATTGTTGGTGGCTTGTTAACTGATTTACTTAGCTGGCGTTGGATATTTTTTATAAATATACCTATTGCCACAACGGCTGTGTATCTGTGCTGGAAATATATACCGCTAGATATTCCCTGTGACCCAAATGAAAAAATCGACTACTTTGGGGTTATCACTCTGACGGGCTCGTTGTTCAGCTTTCTTTTGGCTTTGAGTTACGCATCTAACCACGGTGCCTGGCATCCATTGGTCGTGATTCTTCTGCTTATGTTTCTTGTGTTCAGCGTTGCATTTGTTGCTATCGAAATACGAGAGCGGGATATTGCCTTAATTCCAAAAGATATTGTTAGAAATAAACGCTTTTTGGCTGCGGGGGTGGTCACTTTGTTCACTTCGGTCACTTTCTTTTCTGTTATTTTGTATTTGCCGCAATTTTTAACTAACGTCCGTGGATTTACCATCATACAGTCGGGGCTGACCCTAGTCCCTATGATGGTTTCTTTCGGTTTGATGTCTTTTGTTGCGGGAAAGTTATACCTAAAGTGTGGGGGGAAAATATTAGTGTGCCTTGGTACTTTGGCTATGAGTCTGGGCATGTTCTATTTGTCCAGGTTGAGTGAGGATTCAGACTATATTTACGGGTTAATTATTTTGGGTGCTGGACTGGGGCTGTTTAACCCTTCTACAACCACAATGGTGATATCGGTAGTGAACCCTAACCGTGCCAGCCTGGCGAGCGCCATTATTTACATGCTCAAAATAACTGGTGGAGCAATGGGGCTGGGTATTAATGCCGCGATCGTTGGTTTTTCCCCAACGATCGCAATGGGGATTAGCCGGGCTTTTGAGGTTAATGCCTGTTTTGCCTTTGTAGGATTCGTTATTGCTTTTTTGTATATGAGTGCTCCTCGGATACCAGAGCGAAAAGAGGGGGAGAGGTGAAAACTGTGCTTGGGCGGTCCCTTCCCGCACTCGGAGAGGTGTGCAATGGTAAGTCCATTGTCCCTTACTAAGCCCCAAGTCTATGGGCTCTGTGCAGTTGCCCTGGCGCTTTTCCTGATTGCGATTGATATGACCGCGTTTGCCCCTGCGTTACCAGCCATAGAGCGTGAGTTTGGCTTTGGTATCACTACCTCCCAGTGGGTGATTAATGGATATGCCCTGGTGTTTGGCATTTTAGTGGTTACGGGCGGGCGCTTAGCCGATATCTATGGGAAGAAGCGTGTATTTATAGTGGGTACAGGGATTTTTGCACTTTGTTCTTTAGTTGGGGGGCTTTCAGTCGATATGGCCATGTTGTTGGTGGTCCGTTGTTTGATGGGAGTCGGCGCGGCACTGATGTGGCCATCTATTATCGGGATGGCCTATAGCCTTGTATCTCAAGAACGTGCAGGGCAGGTGGGTGGTGGATTGATGGCGATACTCGGTCTGGCCAACATAGTGGGGCCTATTGCAGGAGGGATACTCTCGGATTTTGCGAGCTGGCGCTGGATTTTTTTTATCAACCTTCCTATTGCGCTTGCCGCTATCGGTTTATGTTGGAGAGCGGTACCTGAGGATGTGCCTCAGGATACTCGGGAAAAAATTGATTATTTGGGCGTTATAACACTAAGCGCCGCATTATTTAGCCTATTAATTGCCTTGAATCAGGCCTCTGAAATTGGCTTTAGGCATCCCTTAATCGTCTATTTATTGATGTCTTTTCTGGTGTTTATCTGTATTTTTATTTTACTGGAGCGGAATAATCAGGATTTAGCGTTAATTCCTGTAAGTATTTTCATGAATAAAACATTCTTTTTGGTAGGTCTGGTGACATTGTTGTCGGCGATGATATTCTTTTCAATTATTTTATTCCTGCCACAGTTTCTTGTTGAATACCGTGGATTTTCATCGCTGCAAGCCGGCATGGCTTTAATACCTTTGATGGCTACCTTTGCCCTGACTTCATATCTCTCCGGTAGTTTACATAAAAGTTTAGGGGCAAAAGTGCTCATTTGTTCGGGCCTTCTTTGTAAGGGCGCCGGAATATTTTCCCTTTCTTATCTGCGTCAAGATACTGAGTATCTGGAGCTTATACCAGGGTTGGTCTTTCTTGGTATTGGTATCGGTTTATTCAACCCAGCGGCGACTACGGCTGTTGTTTCGGTCGTTGACTCAGGCCGCTCTAGTCTTGCCAGTGCAATACTCTACATGTTCAAAATTGCTGGTGGCGCTCTGGGGGTGGGGGTTAATGCCGCTATCGTAGCCTTTGCGCCAGATATTGTAGGTGGTATTGGTCGGGCTTATACGGTGAATGCCTATTTTGCCTTAAGCGCTTTTGTTATTGCCGTATTTTTTATACCCGGACCAATCCCGCCAATATTTTCCAGAGGGAAAGAAAAGTGATGAAAGGTCATTATATGTATTGTGGAATGGATAGCTTGATATGAGATATTAAGTCAGATGAAGTGTCAATTTTTTAGCTTTTAAGCGATCCATGCTGGGTACGAAGGGGTAGATTCATGGTCAAATCCAAAGAATCTCTCACCAGAAAGCAATATTTGGGCTTGATTGCTTTATCTATGGCTATATTTCTGGTTGCGAATGATTTAACGGCTTTTGCCCCCGCACTGCCTGCTATTGAGGAGGAGTTTAATGCGGATATTACTACCTCACAATGGATAATCAATGGTTACGCATTGGTGTTCGGTGTGCTAGTGATCACTGGGGGCCGTTTAGCGGATCTCTATGGCCGGCGCCGCTTGTTTATTTATGGGACCCTGGTTTTTGTATTCTTCTCACTGCTCGGCGGCTTGGCTATGGATGTGCGCATGTTGTTGGTTTCCCGCGCCCTAATGGGCATTGGAGCAGCAATGATGTGGCCGTCCATTTTGGGGATGACCTACGATCTGATGCCCGATGATCGTTCTGGCCAAGCTGGTGGCTTAATTATGACGGTAGGCGCACTTGCCAATGCCGTAGGACCAGTACTTGGCGGCACATTGGCTGAACTGTTAAGCTGGCGCTGGATATTTTTTATCAATATTCCTATCGCTGCAATTGCTTTATTGATGTGCTTGAAGGCCGTGCCCTTTGAGGTTCCCGAACAAACGGATGAGCAGATAGATTACCGGGGCGTTTTAACGCTTTCCCTCGCTTTGTTTTGTCTGCTTTTCGCAATGGATATTTCAGCACAAGTCGGCTTTAAGCAGCCTTTCGTTATTATACTCTTGGCGATTTTTCTGCTTTCGATATGTGCATTCACCATAATTGAGCATAGGATGGGTAGTTATGCCTTGATTCCGGGTGTGGTAATAGGAAACAAAAGATTTCTCCCTACTGCCGTTGTCACTCTATTGATGGCAACAAGCTATTTTTCGGCTCTATTGTATATACCCCAATTCCTGATCAAGTCTCAGGGGTATACTGCTATGGAGGCCGGGATGTCTTTGATTCCCTTAATGATAATAGCGAGTATATTCGCCTACCTATCTGGGCTTCTGTATGATTTTTTAGGTGCCAGGTCACTGGCGAGTATTGGGATATTCTGCATGTGTGTGGGTATGTTTATGTTATCCCACCTTAAAGAAAGTACAACTTTTCTACAGCTGCTACCTGGACTCATCGTGGTTGGGGTGGGCTTGGGTATGTTCAACCCTTCAATTACAACTGCGGGGATTACGGCCGTGTCATCAAGTCATGCTAGCCTTGCCGGAGCTATTATCTATATGTTTAAACTGTCGGGTGGTGCGGTTGGCCTTGGTATGAATGCAACAATTGTTGCCTATTCCCCAAGTATTGCCGTGGGTATTGATCGGGCTTTTACTGTGAATGCGTATCTCGCTTTGGCCGGTCTGATTGGCTGCCTATTCTTTGTACGCGACAGATCGAAAGAAGTGCCAGAGTAAGCAGTACCAATATATCTTGATGGAGCTGATACTTGTTACCCCTTTGAAGTTTTTAATACCTCCATTGGGTTTAAGTAAAATGCTTTTTTCCAGCCCTGGGTAGTGTTGTCTATTTTCCAAATAAATGGAAAAAGGCTAACTATTGAGTAATGCAGGTGGGCGGGTTTCCCCGATGCATTTCCTGTATTTCCGATACTGCCAATTATCGATCCGGCACTAATGAAAACCCTACTTTCCTTTGATACATTCTCCAGGTGCGCAAAATAGTGAATACGCCACTTTGGTCCCAGACCAACGACAATATTTCCACCCCTGGAAGTATTGCCTTTATATAGGATAAGCATGTTGGTGGCGCTAATAGCTGGACTTCCCTTCCTGGCAAAAATATCTATGCCTTTGTGTACACCAGAGGGGCCCCAAGGCTCGTACCAGAAAGTATCTTTATTCCAATCGCTTGGACTTGCCCCTAAAACCGGTATTTGAGGTTCTTCCGGGATTAGGAAGCCAAGTCCGAAGAGAGTGAAAATAACAATAATGACTTTATTCCGGCTGTGTTTTTTTGAGTTTTCCTTATTAAATATTTTTTTCATAGCTGGCAAGAATCGTTGTGCTGCGAACAGAAGATTCGAAATATTTTGTTTTTGCCGAAAGGTAATCTGGATCCGAGAAGAACTGATCCATAATTTTCATGCTGGGGAATTGAATGGTAAAAACCCGGTTGATGTTATCGGGGGTCTCAGAGAGAAGTGTCTCCGCTATTTTGAAGTCATAACCAAAGGAGCCTCCATAGCCTGCTAATATGGGCTTCATCGCGCTTCGGTATGCCTGGTAAGCATCATCATCAATAACTTCTAGTCCAACTAACATTTCAAATAGCATATTTAGCTTGTCCTGATTAATCGTTAACGCGGTCTACGCTGGCGAGAAATAATAGGCTGCGAATTCAGCCTGTATGAAATACCTTGTTTAGGTCAATATTGCAAGGGTCTCAAGTTGTGAGGGCTCTCTGCAAGGCAGTATAATTGGACGCCTATTCATCATAGCGTAAGGGCAACTCCTTAGACGTTTGTTTTGTCGGTCTGCCGGAAAACCTTTGATTTGACCTGTGGAGTTTATACTTAAGCATTATCATCAGTAGCCAGTTGGTACAAAATAGTGAAATCCTTAAGCGTATGATTTCGCCAGTAGGGCTAAGGGTGGGTATTGGAGGCGTTCTTGGGTAGAGGTTGTTTTTGGAAGTGGGCCCATAATAAGTGACCATGCCAGCATGGTTAAGGGCTGCTTCAATATTATCATGATCAGATTGGAAAGAGCTGTATATGATAATAATTGAGTGCAAATATTGTATCTGCGCGAAGCTTATTCAGGTATTTCTGCAGTGTGGATATTTGCGCTGGAGGTTAAGTTTGTATTTATGGAGTTGCTGTCAAGAGTTAAGTCATGAATCTAAATTTTTTATCGGATGAATGTGGAATCTACCCCCTTGGTCTTTCTAGGATTGTTTGAGGAGGCGGTTGTAGCCTATATATAAATAGGTGCCAAAAGCTACGCCAAAAATAAACATACCTAAAAGAAGATAGTCGATTCTAAAAGTTAGTTCCTTTGAGATCGGGATAGAGAACCACGCAGCGGCGGAGTAGTAAAGAGTGAGTGTGGAAAGTCTCCACGAGCCGAGCGCTGCCGATAGTACAGCTAGAGGTACAGCAATAAAAATCAGGATTAAAGCAGGAGTAAATGGTGCGGACCCCAAAAGAAATGATAGCAACGCTAATATTAGCGCGGTTGTACCGGGTATTAAGCGAAGGTTTTTTTGCATGGAAATATTCAATTTTTATCAAGAAGAGCGGTTTGCTGACTGTTTTTTCTTGGGGATGAAAGGCTTCAGTATAGAGTGGGAGCTGTTCTAGGGCTAGAGATCATTCACATACCGGCTTTATTGGTGGCGCGTGTAAGTGCATTTGATACACTGTTGCTCAGAACAGGCTGGCGAACAGTGGTGCCAAATAAAGATTTTTAAAGTCGTTTGCTCGGTGGCCGGGTTGGCTTGAGGTTTCTTTTTGGTGTGGTTTGGGGGTAACTATAGGAGAGGAGTATCCTGCGAAGCCATGCCCTGTTAGCCTTGGTTTCGCAGGATTTTATCTAAAGAAATCAATAATGGTTGTTATTGATTTTCAGCGACAGTGTTCATTATGGCAGTGCAAAGACTTCCCGGACCGGCACAGGGGCCTTGCAGAATATATGTGGCACGTCTGTCGCAACCAGAAGCACCATAGGTTCTTCTATCCAATTGATGAATGGTCATGGATTTTGTATCGCAATTTAAATCGAAGGGGGCCCGCTTCATAACAGTTTCCTCCATAAGTGAAGCACAGCCACTTAAAACAATTGCAGCAATGGTTAGCCCTGCAAGTTTATATTTCACGATTGACTCCTTTTGAGATTGGGTTTTTTATTGATGGCGGTTCTTAATTTTTGTTGCCTGCCCTGTTTCTTTGGATTTTCCTGTTGGCCATTTAAAGGCTCCTGTATTCAACCCTGAAGTTAACCGGGTGCATGTTCTCCTCCCTGAGGTGTTGATATGTATCCGTTCCATTATTAAAGCTATGATGTAGTGGGGTGGCCACTGTTCGATGCCTGTGTTAATAGCCGCGATCTTTGCTATCTTGCCTTCTTTTTTCGTGGGTATATTCCCGGCTCTACGCGTATTCTTAAAAGTATGGCTCTAGCATATGGCCTCTACTTCCCCAAAATTTACACCATCGGCCAGCAGAGGCCACGATATGCAGATGGAATAAAGGAGTATCAATTTCATCTGGAGCTTGCTTTGGGATCTCAAGCCCATGTGTTGCAGAATATCTATTGGCTGACTCAATAAGTTGGTCACCGTAGTTGACCAGTTCGGCAGGTTGTTGGTATTCAAATGCTTTGTTCAGTAGGTTTTTCCCGATGATATCTTCGCACTTTTTTAAAAATTGGGCTCTGAAAGAATAGGCATCCACGTAACCAAGTGCGCTATTGCTGTAATCGGGTATGCCATCGCTTGGTGGGGATAGTTCTAAGACATAATATCCCATTAGTCGGGATAAAAATTCATCTTCAGTAACGTCTAGAGCTGATTCCCTGTACTTCTCTTTCGCCCACTCGGTAGCGGATTGATCATAACCTACTTGAGGTGTTTTTAGTGTTTCAAAAGCCGAAATGGATATTTCAGAAAATCTTTTCTTTAGTTGTTTTCTTCCCCACCAGACTCGCCCTAATAGCTTTTTAGTGATTTTGTTGAACTCTTCTTCGTATCCAGGTTTTGCTTTATTGGCCGGATTCCAATCAAGACCCATAGTGACTTCCTTGCTAGTCGGTAAAGCTTGAGGTTCTAGAATAGATCATCTTGGTATGGGCAATCGACTTAACGCTTGGTGACAGGTATGCATTGGTGTTTGTAGTCCCCAGCTTATGGGTTGGCTGCGATTTGCCTTTCGGTTTTAGATTTCCTGCAAATGTGTACAAATAAAATCCACGCATAATTTTATTTTGGGAATTTGATATTTGCTGCGTTCGTAGAGTAGGAAAATCCCGATATCCCCCCCTGGGCTGACAGAGACTTTGCCTGCGGTTGGGACTTGTACCAATTCCCCGGATTCCAAGTGTTCGCAAATACTCCAGGTGGGTACGCAGAACATACCGCGGTGATTGAGTGCGGCGGCTAGTAGGGCTTTGCCGTTGTTGCTGATCAAGTGGGTAACTAGTTTCAGCGGCTCCCACCGTTCGCCGTTGTAATAGTGCCAGTCTATGGGCCCTTTGGGTCCTCGGTATTGCAGGGCCTGAATGGATTCTATGGCCTGTTTGTTCAGGGGTAATGTTTGCTGCAGGGTATTTAGGTATTCGGGCGAGGTGGTCAGGGAGAATTCGTTCTTGGCCAGGCGCTTGGCGATGACATGTTCATCGGGTGCAAAGCCGCCGCGTATGGCGATATCTACCGGGTCTTGCCCCAGCTGGGTCAGTTCGTCACTGTAGTGTAGGTCAAAAATAATATTGGGGTACTGTTGGGCGAACTGCTCCAGTACAGGGGTTAGGTGTTGCTCTCCGTATAAGGGCAGACAGCTAATGCGGATTAAACCGCTGGGGGCTTCAAAGGTCTGGCTTACCAGTTCGTCGGCCTGCTCCAGTTGGCGAATGGCTTCGCTGGTCATGGAGTAGTAGAGTTTACCCAGCTCGGTAACTTCCACTTTACGGGTGCTGCGCTGTAATAGCGCAATGCCGAGGAACTGTTCCAGGTCCCTCACCCGCCGCGAGATGGAAGAGGCGGGTACATCGAACTCCTCGGCTACCGCGGTAAAACTGCACAGCTCCGCCACACGCTTGAAATAGCGTAAAGCCCTGATTTTGTCCATAAACCCTCTTCTATTTGGGTCTTTAGTTCGAAATTACTATTTATTATTGTCCAAACGACAAAAGACTTCCATTGAATGTTGTCTGTTTTCTGTGTGGGGCGGGGGGCACAATCGCCCGCATTCGTGAACAGATGAGCAGAGAAACTAATGAAAGCACTCCAAATTACCCAGTACGGGGATATCGACAGCAGTCTGGCTTTTCAGGAGTTGGATGTACTTGAGCCGGGTGCCGGCGAGGTGCTGATCAAGATTCACGCCGCCGCGATCAACCCCGTGGATTTGATGGTGATGCGCGGTGATTTGAAAGCCGTAAAAAAGCTCAACCTGCCGGTGGGCATTGGCCGCGATTTGAGCGGGGAGGTGGTGTCTGTGGGGAGCGGAGTTTCCAAGTACCAGATTGGTGATGCAGTTTTTGCCAGAGTTGGTGAGGATCATGTGGGGACCGTTGCTCAGTGTTTGGTTGTTGATGCTTCGCATTTGGCGAAGAAGCCGGAGAACCTCTCGCACGAGGAGTCCGCGAGTGTCCCTCTGGTGGGTTTGACTTCCTACCAGGCTCTGATTCAGGTGGCTGGTTTAAAGAAGGGTGAGAAAGTATTGATCCATGCGGGTTCCGGTGGCATCGGCTCTGTGGCGATTCAGCTGGCAAAGGCCTATGGGGCCTATGTGATTACTACAACCAGCAGTGACAATGTGGAGTGGGTGCGCAAACTGGGCGCGGATCAGGTGATCGATTACAAGAAAGAAAACTACCTTGAGCTTCTCTCGGGTATCGATGTGGTTTATGACACCCTGGGAAATCAGTACACAAAAGAGGCCTTCAAAGTTTTAAAGCAGGGTGGCAGGGTTGTTTCTATTGCTGGTGTGCTGGATCCGCAGTCGGCGAGAGAGCTTGGCATCAATTGGTTGCTGCGTAAATTGATCCGGCTTAGGTCTGGACCAATTTTAAAGCTCGCCAAGCAAAAAAATGCGCTTTATCGAATGGTCATTATGCAGCCCAATGGCGATCAGCTTCTTGAGTTGGCAGCGTTGTACCAGGATAAAATTTTATCCCCTGTGATCGATAAGATATATCCGTTTGAGCAGAGCATAGCGGCGTTTTCCCATTTGAACACCAAGCGGGCAAAAGGCAAGGTGGTCATTTCTGTGGGGGGCTCCACGTAACCTTCCAGCGCACGCTGGGTCGCTAAGACGGTAGCCGCCGGAAAAATTCTAGGCGGCTGTCGCGGCTTTCGGTAGCGATACATACTCTTGGCGGCTGTGGGCAATGGGCCTCGCGAGACGTTCAAGCGGCATCCACACAAGCCTCCACCCCCGTCAGTTTGTAAACATCCTGTGAGAGCGGAGCGGCTTATAGGGTGAATAATGTACGACATGCTTCACATATTGGCCGGTGGTGTGGTTTTTCAGTGCGAAAAATTAGCGATTGTCGGTTTTGCTAGATTTGACCTCCCTCACATCCCCCCATTCCTCTATTCACTACAATGCCGCTGGCTGAAAGGTCCCTGTTTACAGGCACTTCAATGTGGCTCGCAAGGGTCGTGCACATCGCTGTTATTCATTGATAAGGGTAGGGTTAGAGGTAGGCCACATGTTCAGAATTTTACAGGTAATACTTCTTCTTGTGTTGGCATGCACTGTGAACGCACAGAGTGTCAGTCGCGATGATATTCGCGGGCTGGATGAGCAAATCCAGGATGTGAAAAAAGACGTGATCGACCTAACCGCGACTCTGGCGCAGTTAGAAGAAAAGCTGCTTTTTCCCTCTAATACCCAGGTAGCCCTGTTTGTCTCTATTGCCGATGAGAAGCCTTTTGAGCTTGAATCGGTTGAGGTCAAACTCAATGGTGAAATTGTCGCGCACCATCTCTACACCTATCGCGAAATTGAGTCCCTGCAAAAAGGTGGGGTACAAAAAATTTACACCGGTAACGTGCAGGCCGGCGCGCACCCGCTCCAGGTGCGCTTTATTGGCAAGACACCCTCCGGTAAAGAGTACCGGGCCAATGCCTCCTACCAAGTGGACAAGGCTGTGGGGCCAAAATTTGTCGAGATCAGAATTTCCGGAACTGAGTCCGAGATTAACTTCAAGGACTGGTAATCATGCGCACATCTCTGCTTTCGGTATTGTCCGGCGCGGTCGGGACAGGCCTGCGCGTTATCGGTTTTACCCTGTGTGGTCTGCCACTCGTCTCCAATGCGGCTGATGCCGACAATAGCGAGGCGCTGCAGGACCTGTTCTTTGGTGCGGCTATGTATCACGCGCACCAAGATAAATACTTCGATGCGATTGTGGCCCTGGATTCCGAGTTGGCCCAGTTCCATCGCCTGGATGAGCCGGAGTTGGACCCATTCAGTACACATCTGGGGCAGGCGGAATTCTCCGTCGGCGACCTGGAGCTCTCCTACCGTATGCACCGGGAAGCGGGCCGCGCGATTGAGGCGGTGCTCAAAGGCAATGTCTCCCAGGAAGTGCGCAATGAGGCGGCCTACCGCCTGGCCAAGATTCACTATCACAAGCAACAACCCCTCAATGCTCTGCATGCATTGGAAATGATCGAAGGGCGGGTACCCCTACGTGTGCGTGCGGATGAACAATTTCTGCGCGCTCGGGTATTTATGGAGCTTGGGCGTCTTAAAGAAGCCGTGGAGCTGCTCAAAGATCTGAAAGGTGAGGAATCCCTGGATGGCTTTGTGGAATTCAACCTGGGTATTGCCCAGCTGAAATCCGGTGAAGAGGCGCGCGGTGTATTGGAGTTAACGGCTCTGGGCAAGCGCCGCAGCAGCGACCCCGCCGATCAGGCGCTGTACGACAAAACCAATTTGCTACTCGGTTCCCACCTGATGGAGGCCGGCGAATTGCAGTTGGCGCGTCCCTATTTTGACCGGGTGAATCTCGAGGGTCCATTTTCCAATAGGGCTCTACTCGGTGCCGGCTGGGTTGAGGCCCGCGCGGGGCGTTACGATCGTGCATTGGTGCCCTGGAAAATGTTGCAGAACCGCAAGGGCACCAATGAAGCTGCGCAAGAAGCCATGCTCGCAGTGCCTTATGCCTACGGCAAGCTGGACGTACACAGTACCGCAGCGATTAATTACGGTCGCGCCCTGGATGCCTTCGGCCGTGAAATCGATACGCTGACGGCATCGATCGATAGTATTCGCGAGGGTAAATTTCTCGAAGCCCTGCGTCGGAAAGAAGCCACCCAGGTGCAAAACTGGGTGGTAGCCCTGCGCAATCTGCCCGAGGCGCCGGAGACACACTATCTCCTCGACCTGATGGCCTCCAATGATTATCAGGAGTTCCTGCGCAATTACCGCGATCTGAACGAACTTTTCGAACGCAATAAAGAGTGGCTTAAGAGTCTCACGGCTTACGAAGATATTATCAGCGTGCGCCGAGCTTACTATGAACCCCTATTGCCGCAGCTCGACGATCAATTCCGCACCCTGGATGCGCGCATCAAGTTGCGTATGGAGCAGCGGGATCAATTTTCCAGTCGTATTGAGCAGATGCTGGTCTCCCGCCGCCCGGAATATCTTGCCACTGCCGAAGAGCAGGAGGCCCGCCTGCAGCTACTGCAGTTACACAAGCAAATTGCGCGCAACCCGCGGGGTTTTACCGAGGAGACCCGCAGCCGCTTGGAGCGCCTCCAGGGTATTTTGGCGTTGCGTCTCTCGACCGAGTATCACGAGCGCCTAACGGAAGCGTATAAGCACCTACAGGCACTAAATACAGAGATTGAAAAACTGCAAACGGTTTACCGCTCCTATGTGCGCAGTCGCCAGGCCGCTACCCACAGTTACACCGGGTATAACAAAGATATTCAGCGTTTGCGCGCACAGATTCGCGCTACCCAGCGGCGTCTTGAGACGTTGATGGCGCGCCAGGGCAGCATGCTTGAAGCGCTCGCTATTCAAGAGCTGGAACGCCGGCGCACTCAGTTGGAGAGTTACCAGATTAAAGCGCGCTTTGCTCTGGCCGACAGTTTCGACCGTGCCAATGAATTGCAGGAGCAGCGCGAAGATGAACGCAAGATTGAGCAGCTCCGCGAGGCCCAGCCGGAAGCGCTGCCCGAGGGCAACCCGCCCGAAATGGAAGTGCAGGACAACGCAGGGAGTGAAGGGTGAAAGCCTTAACCAAACACGTGAAACCGTTTGCTAAACAGGGGCGTTCCCTTGCCCTGTATCGCTGCGTACTGGCCGTTGCCGTACTGCTGCTCAATGCCTGTGCGGTAAACAGTGGTAAGACCATTGGCAGCTTGCAAAAAGTCGATATCGAGATTGAAGAGGAGTATATCGACGGAAGCCTGGAGAAGGCTCTGGCCAGTTATCAGCGCTACCTGCAGGAAACCCCGGAATCCAACCTTACTCCCGAGGCAATGCGCCGAATTGCCGACCTGAAAATCAAGCAGGCACACCGCGCGGAAGATGAAGCCATCGATGGTATTGCCACCGCCACGACAAGCAGTGGTGTTGTTGTGGCCATCGATGCCGCGCAAGTGACCGCGGAAAATACGCTGGATGCGCCCGCTGAAGTTGCGGCGACCGTTACGCAGGCGAAAACCGTAACGCCAGAGGAGCGTGGCGGAGCGGAGTCGGATGCAGAATTTGAGGCGCGCGCCAGTGGGAGTGTGGATGTGGCCGCAGATACGGCACCGCTGGAGTCTCCTGCGGAGGACCCCGATGCGCTCATGTCGGCGAATGCCCGTGAGGCTATCAAGTTGTATCTCGATCTGCTAAAAAAATATCCTCTGTACGACCGCAATGACCAGGTGATGTACCAGCTCTCTCGCGCCTATGAGGAAGCCGGCCAAATTGATGCAGCGGTCGATGTGTTGCGTCAGCTGGTGGCAAAGTATCCCGGCTCCCGCCATATCGATGAGGCCTGGTTCCGTCTGGGCGAATACAACTTTACCCGTAAAAAATACCTGGATGCCGAAGAATCTTACGGCAGGGTGATCGATATGGGGCCTGTATCGAGTTTCTACGAGCTGGCTTTGTACAAGCGCGGCTGGTCCCTATTCAAGCAAGATATGTACGAGATGGCACTGGACGATTATATCGCCATGCTCGATTACAAAGTTTCTCAGGGCTACGATTTCGATCAGCAGAGCAACAATGTTGAGCGCAAGCACGTGGAGGATACCTTCCGCGTGGTGAGTTTGAGCTTCTCTTATATGGAAGGCCCGGATTCCATCGTTGATTATTTCTCACGTAAGGGCGCGCGCGAGTATGAATACCTAGTGTACAGCCAGCTGGGTGAGTACTACCTGGATAAGCGTCGCTATCAGGATTCGGCAAAATCCTATACCGCCTTTGTTGAGCGCAATCCGTTGCACCGGGTTTCCGCGGACTTTTCCATTCGTGTTATTGAAATTTATGGCAAAGGTGGGTTTCCCCGGCTGGTGCTTGATGCGAAGAAATCCTTCGCCAACACCTATGCACTCAGTGCTGAGTACTGGAACGTATTTGATATTAATGAATATGGGGAAGTGGTCGAGTTCCTACAGGCTAACCTGATTGATCTGGCCAGCCACTACCATGCGGCTTATCAGAATAAGAAGCTGAAGGATAAAAAAGGCGAGCACTACCGCGAGGCCATTCACTGGTATCGCAGCTACCTGCAATCCTTCCGTGAAACTGAGCGCGCGCCGGAAATCAACTACCAGCTCGCTGGCCTGATGCTGGAAAATCGCGACTTCCATGGCGCCGCCCTGGAATACGAGCGCACCGCCTACGAATATCCGGCCCACAAGGATTCCAGTGAGGCGGGTTATGCGGCGGTATACGCTTATCGCGAGCATTTGGGCAACAAACTGAAAGATGCCGGTGCCGATCTGCGCGCACCCCTGCTGCGCGAGATTATTCGCTCGTCCCTGACTTTTGCCGATACCTTTGCGCAGCATGGCAAGGCGCCACAGGTGATGTTGGGGGCGGTCGAGGATCTATACGGGCTCAAAGACTACGCACCGGCCATAGAAAATGGCCGCCAGTTGCTAGAAAAATTCCCCGCTGCAGAGCAGGAGATACGTCGCTCCGCCTGGATGTTGGTGGCCCACGGCTCCTTTGATACCCAGGCATTTGCCGATGCAGAAGTGGCCTATGGGGAAACTCTGAATCTCACGGCGGCGGATGCCAAAGATCGTGCAAACCTTGTCGATAACCTGGCTGCGTCTATTTATCAGCAGGGGGATATGGCGCGTCAGCAAGAGGACCATGTTACAGCGGCCGCGCACTTCCTGCGTATTCGCGCAGCAGCTCCCGGTGCGACTTTGCTGGCCACGGCAGAGTACGATGCTGCCGCCTCCCTGATTGTGCTGAAAGATTGGAGTCAAGCCGCCTCGGTATTGAACGGTTTTCGCAGGAATTTCCCCGAGCATGAGCTCGCAAAAGATGTCACCAAGAAACTGGCCGTGGTCTACCAAGAGAGTGGCGAACTCTTGTTGGCGGCTGCGGAATTTGAGCGAATTGAGCGCGAGTCCAAGGACGAAGATATTCGCCGTGAGGCCCTGAGCCAGGCGGCAGATCTCTACAGTGCGGCGAAGGATAGCGGCAAGGCTCTGGCGGTATTGCGTCGCTACGTGAAGCTGTTCCCCAACCCCATGGAGCCGGCGCTTGAGACGCGGCAGAAAATTGCCGATCTCTATAAAACGGCCGGAGAGCAAAAGCGCTATATGCGCGAGCTGCGCGAGATGGTGCGTATAGAGTTGCGCGGCGGTTCACAGCGCAGTGATCGTACCCGCTACCTGGCTGGTAGCGCCGCCCTGCAGTTGGCTGAGCCCAGCTATAAGGCCTTTGCCCAGGTGGCGTTGGTGAAGCCTATCGAGCAAAACCTGAATTTGAAGCGCAAGCGTATGAAAAAAGCGATCAGCGATTTTTCGGCCTTGATTGATTATCAGGTGGCGGACGTGACCGCTGCGGCGACTTATTACCTCGCGGAAATCTATCTGCATTTTAGTGTCTCCCTGAAAGAGTCCGAGCGTCCCGGTAATTTGAGTGCGTTGGAGCTGGAAGAATACGAGTTGGCCCTGGAAGACCAGATATACCCCTTCGAGGAAAAAGCGATTTCCGTGCACGAGAAAAATGTTGAGTTACTCGGGGTGGGTATTTACAACCCCTGGGTCGACAAGAGTATCGGCAAGCTGGCTGGGCTGGTGCCGGCCCGTTATGCACGGGCTGAGGAAGCTGGTCAGTATCTGCAAAACATTGTGCCTTTACCGCCGCAACCGGAGCAGATGGATGCCGGTGAAGCGGTTTCCGGTCAGTAACAACAAGAATGGAGTTGAGGGTTATGCAAGCAAGATTACCAATCGTATTCCTGTTGAGTGTCGCGCTGTTCTTGAGTGGCTGTGCGGGCAATCAGGGGGCTAATGGCAAAATCACCGATTATTCTTCGGTGCGGGTGTCCGGCAGTGTAAATCGGGATTTTGAGCGATCCCTGGAATTTATCGCCGAAAAGGAGTTTGTCAAGGCGATCGAATTACTGGAAACGGTGGTGCAGCGGGAGCAGCGCCTGCCGGCGCCCTTTATTAATTTAGGGATTGCCCACTATCAGGTTGGCAATGAAAAAAAAGCAGAGGAGGCTTTTCTCAAAGCCTTGACGCTCGATGCCGAGCACCCGGTTGCCACCAATGAGCTGGCCGTGCTTTACCGCAAGCAGGGCCGCTTTGCCGATGCGCGTAAAATTTATGTGAATGCCTTAGCAGAAAACCCCGAATACCTGCCTTTAATTAAAAATCTAGGCATATTGTGTGATCTCTATCTGCAAGATCTCCAGTGCGCTCTGGCACAATTCCAGCAATATGTGCAACTGGAGCCAGAGGATCAGGATGTATCCATTTGGCTGGCGGATCTTAAGCGGAGGGCGGACAAGTGATGGTGCAGTCTAAATGGGTTTTGCCATTAATTTTTACTTTCGCCGCCTTTCCTATGGCGCAAGCCCAGTCACAAGATGGAGAAGAAACACAATCCACTGAAAAAAAAGTGGACTCAAAAGTAAAGGAACTGTCGGGCATCTCCATTATTGGTAACAAGGAAGCGCCCAAGTCTCTTTATATTGTCCCCTGGAAAAGTTCCGAGGTGGGTGTCGAAAGTGATCTTGTTTCCAGTTTGATGGACGACAAGCTCAAGCCGCTCGACAAGGAAGTTTTCATGCGTGAGCTGGAGTTCTACCAGCTCAGCCTGCCCGGCGACTAACGCCGTCCTTTCTCTGGCGGAAGCCAGAGCAGCAACCAATTACTGCAGTATTTCTCAAGAGGGTTTGTAATGGACTTTTTCAATAGCGTCATCGATTTTTTCCAGACGGGCGGTACTTTTATGTACCCGATTCTCGTGGTGGCTGCCCTGGGTGGCGCCGTGGCCATTGAGCGATTTATTCGCCTGCACTACGAGCGTCACACCAACCGAGCCATGTGGGATAAATTACAGCCGATTCTTTCCAGTGGAGATTTCGATCGCGCGCGTAATCTGGTCAAGCAGGATAACTCCAGTGTGGCCAAACTGCTTTCTATGGGCCTGGCCCGTCAGGGTGCGGTACGCCGTCGCGAAGATATCGAAATCGCGATGGAAGAGAGCATGATGGAAATTACTCCTCAGCTGGAAAAGCGTACTCCCTACGTAGCGCTGTTTTCTAATATCGCCACACTCTTGGGTCTGCTCGGTACCATTATGGGTCTGATCGAGGCCTTTACCGCGGTAGCCAACGCCAACCCGGCAGAGAAGGCCGATTTGCTCTCTGCCAGTATTTCGGTAGCGATGAACACCACTGCATTTGGTTTGATGACCGGTATTCCCCTGTTGATTGTGCATGCACTGCTCAACTCCCTCACTGGTGAAATTATCGATAGCCTGGAAATGGTTTCCGTTAAAGCCTCCAACCTGATCGACAGCTCAACCCGCCGCCGTTTCGAAATCGATGCACCCAGCACAGAAAGTAAGTCTGCAAATAAAAGCAAATCTAAAAGCAAGGCGGAAAGTAAATCTGACAAACAAGCCGAAGCGCAGCCAGCGGCTGAGGCCAATACCGAAGAACTGCAAACGGAAACTGCGTAATGAGAAGGCGGCGCCACGGGAGAGATAAAGAAGCCCCGGAGCTGGACATCACCGCCTTCTTGAACCTGATGGTGGTGCTGGTGCCGTTCCTGCTGGTATCGGCCGTGTTCTCACGGGTCACAATTCTGGAGTTGAATATGCCCAGTGGGGCCGGCGGTGGAGCACCGGATGATCCCGCGGTCACGGTGGAAGTTGTTGTGCGCACGGAGGCGCTGGAAATCAGCGACGGCGAGAAGGTAATTGCGCGCTTCCCCAACTTGAATGCCAGCGAGGAGGGAGAGCCTGCTCAGGCGGTAGCTACCGCTGGGGAAACCTCGGCGGGAGAGGCGACCGAAGAGGGCGAGGCTTTAGCGCTGCTACCAACGGCAGAGGTGTACGACCTGAAAAAACTCACTGAGTTTTTGTTACAGGTAAAAGCCAGCTACCCGGAGAAAACCGATTCCATCCTCCTGATGGAGGCGGATATTGCCTATGAGCATTTGGTTGGTGTCATGGATACTGTACGCGGAGCCGAAGTGCGCGTAGAGGGTAGTGACCCCAGCGATCCGGATGCCGTGGAGAGGGTGGAGTTGTTTCCCGATATTTCCATAGGAGATGCGCCGTGAAACATGAAAGCCGACGTATGAAGCGTATGGCGCGCAGCCATAAGCGCAAAAAAACCACGGGGATGAACCTCACCTCATTGATGGATGTATTCACCATTTTGGTGTTCTTCCTCTTAACCAACACTTCCAGTAATGAAGCGTTGGAGCCGCCCAAGGTGATCACTCTGCCGGATTCGGTTGTAGAGACTAAACCCAGGGAAACCGTGACCTTGATGGTGACGGATGAGGAGATCTTGGTGGAATCCAATTCTGTGATTGCTACCAGTGAGGTGCTCGAGAGTGAGGGAATCATTATCGAAGCCATCAAACAGGCCATGATTGCAGAGATGGGTAAGGCGATTGGCGTGGCCCAGGCCACTGCCCAGGCATCTGCCGAGACAGAAGAGGGCGCGGTCGAGGGTGACATTGAGCCGGAACTACCGGAAGTCAATATTCTCGCGGACCGAGGTATCCCGTTCAGTTTGCTTAAGAAGGTGATGTCCAGCTGTACAGAAGCGGGTTACACCAAGGTATCACTGGCGGTTATTCAGAAAGCATCTCAGGGTTAATGGAAGTTTGTGAATAATTTTCTTCAACAACAGCAGGCGCTCAGCGATTCGCTCGAGGCGGTCCGCCAGCGCATGCACCTGCTCGAGGATGAGCGGCAGCAGATCGAAGCGCAGCTGGCCGAATTACAGGCCCACGGCACCAAGTACCAGTTGCTCGATGAAATTTCTGAACGCCTGCGCCAACTCGAAGAGGTTGGCGCCGGGGAAATGTTCTGGGCTGACGACTACCGGGAAGGCGTCACCGAGCAGGTTATTGAGCGAGTCGGGAAATCTACCCGCAGCTTCAATGACAACCTCGACCGCTTGCATCAAAGTCGCCGCGATGTCCTCGATAAAATTGAATACAGCAATGAGGAAATTTTTGCCCTGGATGAGCGCGCCGATGAGTTGCGCCGCGAGGAAGAGGAGTCCCGCTACGAATTTGAGGTCACCCGTGAATTCGAACAGCCGGATTTTCGTCCGATGGTTATGCCCTGGCATACCCAAGGTGAGGACGAGAAACGTTTCCGTCTCTGCGTCTTTGCTTCATTGTTTATGGCTGCTTTACTGGGGTATCTGGTACCGCTCTACACGTTGCCGGAGCCCGAGAGTCAGGTGGTTGAGATTCCTGAACGCCTAGCCAAGCTGGTTATCGAAAAGAAAACCAAGCCGAAGCCTCCGCCCGAACCGGAGAAGGCCAAGCCCAAAAAAGAGGAGAAGAAACCCGAGACCAAGCCTGAGCAGAAGGTGGCTAAGCAAGAGCCTAAGCCCACCAAAACTGAGAAGAAGCAGGCACGCAAGAAAGCGGAGCGCGCAGGCGTTCTGGCCTTTAAGGATAACTTCCAGGATCTTATCCAGGATGACCTGGATAACCGCCTCGGCCAGCAGACCCAGTTGAGTACGGCGGGTAAGAAAGAAGATCGCAGCCAGCGCTCTCTGATTGCTTCAGCGGCAGCCAAGGGCAGCGGTGGTATTAACACTTCGAATGTGAGTCGCAATGTAGCTGGAACTGGTTCCTCCCTCGGCGGTGTTGAGTTTACCCGTGCGGAGAGTTCGATTGGTAACGAGGGTGACTTCGCTGGTGAGGATCGTCCGCTGAGCGACGGTGTGGGTCCATCGCGTACCGACGAGGAGATCCAGATTGTCTTCGATCGCTACAAGAGTGCTTTGTATCGTATCTACAACCGCGAGCTGCGAAACAATCCGGCCCTGCAGGGTAAGATGGTCCTGAAGATCACCATCGAACCCGATGGTTCCGTTTCCCTTGCACAAGTGGAGTCCAGCGATATGGATTCGCCGGCGCTCAATGCCAAAATTGTTGCACGGGTCAAGCGGTTTAACTTCGGTGAAAAGGCTGGTGTGCCAACAATCACCATTCTCTATCCGATCGACTTCTTGCCTCAGAGCTAACCTGGGTTCCCCCTTCCTGCGCCAGCGGGAAGGGGTCATTTTGGCTTCACTAAATTGGATTTGCGGCGTTTGTTGGAATCCTCCTGCTACTTTTTCCTGCCCTCAGCTCCCCAGGGGTCTCTTGAGAACCACTTGGCAACCCCCAAAAAAGTTCCCTTATCTGAGCGGTATTTATGACCTGCTTCACGGCCACTTTTTCTTCCTCCAAGTAAAGTTCGCGCACCGGGTAAACCCTGTGCGGTGGCGGTGCCTTTGGGCCCTGTCAAGGATTTTGCAAACAAAAAAGCGGCGGCTGATAAGTGACGATGATGTCGGAAGTAATTGGACGGAAATCCTGGAGTAATGCACTTGTTGGTTTAGTGCTGCTGTGCATATGGGCTGTTTTATTTTCGTCGCAGGCCAGAGCGGATCACAATTGCCCCTCGTCGCCTGACAATCCTAGTTTTTTCAATATTCTTGATCATAGTTACAGTAATAGCTGGTGTGAACTCTGTGGTGATGGCCAGGTTACGATTGAAATTGATGTACCCGGTATCCGCAGTGGCTTTAATGGGACTCAGCATATTGAGAATATTGTAGTCACCGAAAATCTGGGGACTTCGCAACTGGAATATATTCCCGGTTCCACCTGGGTGAGCTCTGGCGCTATTTTGAGCGAACCTACCATCAGCGGTACCACACTTCGTTGGGATCAAAATGATCTTTCCGCACTTGCCGCGCGCAATGAAAATACGAGCTTGAGAATTACTTTCGGTGTGCGCAGTAGGGCTGATCGTGAAGAGGATCTGGTCAATAACAATCGCACTATCAATGCAACGGCCTCTTTTGATTATTGTGGCGATTCAGCCATAGATACTGACAGCATGGAGCTGGCTATCCGTGAGCCGCTGCCTTCTATCGATAAGCGCGGGCGCAATATCGATGCGGGTCAGACCAATTACACCAATAATGTTTACGGCAATATCAATGACGATGTGATCTGGCGTATCGCTATTTCGAATGGTGGTGCTGCAGATATGCAGGATGTGCGCTTCGATGATTTGATGACCAATCCGAATATGGACATCAATTATGCTTGCTCAAGTCAAACTGCGGCATTATCTATTGCCAATAATAATGGGAATAATCCCGGTGCTACTGGCTGTGTTTCTGCCAGTAATAATATTAATAATTTTGAGCTTAACGGCAGCTTCTCTGGCGGTTCTGGGCGAACCGATATCCCGGCGAACTCAACCCTGAATATCTATTTGGTGGGTAAAGTAAATACCTCCTGTAGCGATGGCACTAATACAGTGTCTGATGTGCAGTGGGGTTGTGAAATTGATGATGATACTGGTGTGGGGGGGATTTCCTCCCCGGCTGTGGGATCTGGACCAGGGTCTGATACCGAAGCGATGTATGCGCGAGTTAATGATGTTTTAGATATCACCCAGGTTATTACCGGCACCAACTTGAGCCAACCTCTGGGTTCCGCCGGCTTTGTAACCATTACTATCAATAACCAGACCCGTGGATCGGTCAAGGATATCCAGTTCGTCAGCGACTTACCGGATGAGTATGTGGTCGATACCACTTATTTGCCGCAAATTACCCGCGAGCGCCGCGGCATTGACGGTCATGGAGCGAATTACAGCGCTACATATCCAGGTAAAGTAGATACTCTACAGTGGCGTGTCGACAGGAATAATCAATGGGAGGAAACGAAGTGGGATCCCGATTCCCTTCTGACCAACAAGCCGGAGTTTCGGCTATTGAGTAGCACTGTACATCCGAATTATCCGGATCAGCAGCATATGATGCGTCAGGGAGATGAAATACAAATTCGTTTTCGAATTGTTACTACGGAACCCAGCTTTTTCGACAAGGCGGCTGATCTTGATGTGGAGGAGGAGTCGGCAGGCAATGGCAAAGACCCAAATAGCAATATTCGCCTTACTGACAATGTATTAACCATTGACTATGAGGATTTCTGCCCCAGCACTAATCCGCCTACACAGGTTGAAAACCAGTCGGTAACACCGGATCCAGAAGACCTGGATATCAGTACCGTTCACCCCCTGTATATTGTGCGGGATGTGGGTAGCTCCGCGTTGACCGTAGATGTGACCAATAATGGTGGTCATGATGCGGATAATTACGATGTGTATGTCACCTTTGGTGAAGCCATGCGTGTACTGTCCAATGACCGGGCATGTACACTTGTCGGTAAACCCAATCCCGGCACAGTGCCGAAACACCCTCTGTGGAATCAGCCGGATTTTCTGCCGGCTTCGGGCATGGTTTACCGTTGCTCCAACCTGGATGGCGTGATTGAGCCCAGCAAGACGGAGCGGATTGTCTTCCAAGTGGAGAAAAACCACTCAGCCACTGACGACGATCTTACTTTCCGTGCCGATGTAGTGGGGGAAATTACCCTATCTGATGGCACCCCTCTGGGTACCCCCGATCCAGTAGAGCTGACTGAAACAACACCCAAGGAGCAGCTTGCTAATAACTACACCCTCGACGGTATGCGTGCGCGGGTGATGGGCTTTAACCTGGTGAAGGAGCGCTCGGATGAATGTAACGAACTCACGGCAGAAGCAGGGTTTCCCAATAGTAGCGTTCTGATCGGTGAAGAGTGTCGATTCGAAATCCAGGCCGGTGGCTGGTTTGGTTTTGACACACCCGGATTCACCCTGATCGAAGTGCGTGATATCGATATGCACGATGATCTGCCGGATGGCCAGGGTTATATTGCCGACGCGTCACTGAATTGTGCGGATGTTACTTTGCCGCACCCAATCTCCCAGGCGAACTGTGTTGTTATTCCCAGCGGCGATATTGTGGAAAGCGGGGGGCTGAATATTCCCCTGAGTGAGACCGATTTCCTCTGGGAGGTTACCTCTAAAATAACCTTGCGCAACCGTTGGTTTCTTGCAGACATGACCACGCGATTGCTGAATGACCCGGTGGATACCGAGAACACAGATCCCAACCAGCATGCGAACATTAGTACCGACTATGCGCGTGCACAATTTACCGCGGTATTCGATACCGAAACGATTGTGGTGGACAACTATAATACCAGCGGTATTCTGACCAATATTGATGGCGTACCGACCACCGTGCCGGGTTTCCCGGATATTACTGAGTGGTCAGAGTCCGTCACGGTTTCCGAACCCCATATCGAAATCGATAAAAAAGTTTGTAACGAAAGCTTGTATGGCCTCGGTGCCAGCTGTACCAACTTTGTGGACTTCACCAACGAAGGCCACCGTGACCAAACCTATATTTTCCGCCTGACTCTGACGAATCGTGCTTTCGATAGCGGTGTAAACCGGGCACCAGCCTACGATCTAGTGGTAACCGATACCCTCGATCCCACTGGACAAATGTGTGTACAGGCTCTGGACAGCGATAGCCTGGATAATGATGGTGATGGTTCCTCTGAGACCAATAGCGGCGATGACGGTCTAGTGGGTACCACTACTGGTGCAAATAACTATTCTGAGGCGAGCCATTGTAGCGATGGCGGTACGCCAGCCATTATTACTTTTTCCTACGAGCATTCCACAGCACTGGAGCGAATTAATCCCGGTGATTCGGTCACGCTTTATTATCGGGTTAAGCCGCATCGTTCCGTAGCGCCGTTGCAAACATTCCTTAATACCTTTTATGCCCGCTACGACAGCCTGGAAGGGGATTTCGGGCACCAGACTGCCACGCAAATCGATAGTGATGCGGATAATGATGGAATCGGCGATGGCAAACCCGATTCAGGCCGCGCGCGTCATTATAAAACGGCCGATGCCGAAGCGCGTATGCAGATTATTGAAGTAAAAGCGGAACCGAAGCAGGCCCTAGAGTTTTCTAATGGTACTGCCAGTGGCACTAATGCTGATACCGCGGTTGTGGGTGAAGAAATTCGCTATCAGTTAACGGCGAAAATACCGGCGGCTAAATTGCGCAATTTTGTGATTCGCGATGAACTGCCGGCGGGTATGCGCTGTATTGAGGGGCAAACCGTCAACCTCAACGCATCGCCCTATGATGCGGCCGGTTTTATTCCCGGTGGTACATTTAGTGCGACCTGTACCAGCACCGGTACCGCGGATTATGTGGAATGGGATTTTGGTGATCAGGAACTCACCACGGTAACCGGCAGTCTGTTTGATTTCCCAGTGGAATTTATTGCGCGAATTGAAAACAGCGGCAATACCGACGATGGCGATCTACTGGGTAATGGTGGTGGCTATACCTCCGCCCAGGTGAGTTATGTGGATGAGGCTGGTGGAAACATCGTAGTGCCTTTCGACTCCCATGAAATTACCGTGCTGGAGCCGAAGATACAGCTCAGCAAATCCTTCGCCGTAACCCATAGCGATGCGGACGATATTCTCACGGTAACTGTTACCGCGGAAAATACCGGCACTGCGGCGGCTTATAACCTGCAGGTGCTGGATGACCTGACCGGTACCAAGTTGGTTTACGTGCGCAATGTCGGTGGTAATGATCCGCCGCAAAATGTCGATGTCACTTCTGTGGGTGCCAATGCACCGATTTTTAGCTGGAATCGCAACAATGCGGATTACACGATTGCCGTGGGCGATACCAAGACGTTTACCTTTGATGTACGCGTAGAGCCGGGCGTAGAGCCCCATGAAATTCTGGATAACACTATCCAGGCTCGCTGGCAGTCCCTGCCGGGTAAAGATGTTGCACTCAACAGCAGCAATACCATTGGCAACGATGGTGCCGCCGACGGTATGCGTATCGGCGTATTGCCCAATGGCGGCGACGCAATCAACGATTACGAAACCAATGCCAGCGCCCAGACAGAGGTGTTGCCGCTGCAATTTAATAAAACCGATTTGCAGCCGGCTGTGGTGAATACCATTGGCGCCCACAAGAAATTCCAGTTGGAAATTCGTCTGCCGGAAGGTATCAGCCAGAATGTAGTGGTAACCGACCAACTGGGCAGTCCCGAAGGCTATGTGCTTAGCCACAATAGTGACTACGATATCACCTACGATTTTGTCGGTATTGAAACGATTAATGGCAGTGCGCCCAGTGAAGCGTCGTTTAAAAGCTTCCCCGCCGATAATACTGCCGGCAATGCCAGCTGGGATATCGGCAGCGTGGATACCGCCAGTGAAAATGACAGCGCCGGCGGTACTCTGGAACCGCGGATTCGAATTACCTATTTCGCCCGTATTGCCAATGACCTAGCCACCAATGACGGTGATTCCCGTCGTAACAGTGCAGGGGTGGCGTACAGCAATGGTGAAACCGGAGCGGCAGAAAACCTCAATGACAACACCGCAGCGGTTACGGTCGTGGAACCGCTGCTGACGGTAAGTAAGGCCGTCAGCAATGCAACCAACCCCGGCAATCTGCCTGTGGGTGGCGACGTGTTGGAATACGAAATTACCGTGGCCCACGATCGGGCCTCCAGTGCCGCCGCGTTTGATTTGAACCTGGTTGATACACTGCCGCCGGAGCTGCAGTTGGATACCGGCTTTACTCCAACCGCACAAATTAACGGTGCTGGGGTACCGGGCTTTGTCGCCACACCGGCGGCAGCGCCCAACGGTCCGCTGGTATGGGGCCGCGATAACGGTGATAACAGCCTGGATCTGCAACTGGGTGAAACCCTGGTAATCGCCTATCGCACCCAGGTAAATGGGGTCTTCGGTTCCCCCATCAGCAACAGCGTGATGCTGGATTGGACCTCCCTCGACAACAGCAGCATTAATGATCGCGCCTACGAGCGCGATGGCGCCGGTTGTCCGGCGACTTCGGCACCAGATGATTACTGTGTGGGCCCTGCCAACGCCAGTATCGATACGGTGGATAACACCAACCTGAGTAAAACGGTGATCGCGGATTCCGATACCGCCACGCCGGTGGGCACACTGCGTGTAGGTGATACGGTCACCTATCAATTGACGCTAAACCTGCAGGCGGGCACCACGCCCGCAGTGGCGGTTACCGATACGCTGCCGAGCGGCTTGGCGTTCGACTCTATTGTCAGCGTGAATGGCGATACCGCTGCGCCCTACGATGATAACCTCAACGATTATTCTTACTCGGCGATTGCGGTACCGGCGGCGGGAGACACCGGCACGGTGACTTGGAATCTGGGGGATATCCGCAGTAATTTCGGCAATCTCAATCACTTTGTCATCGAGTACACGGCCAAGGTTGTTGCTGGAGCGGGTATTGCCGCACCCACCGCAACCCTGACCAATACCGCTGAACTCAATTACACCGGTGCTGCCAGTACACTGCAGGACAGCGCCAGCATTACCGTGTTGCAGCCGGTAATCGACAGCCTCCAGAAAAGCGATGCTACCTGGCCCAGTTCCCATATGAATGTGGACCCGGCCAATGACGTTATGCAGTTTACCCTGCACGCCTGCAACTCCGGTTTGGCCCCAGCCTACGATCTGTCTCTGACCGATGCTTTGGCTACCCAGATGGATGAAGGCTCCATCGCCAATTTGCGGGTTTCCCTGGATGGGACAGCGCTGATCCAGGGCACCGACTACGGTTATACCGCGCCGGCCAATCGCGGTGACGCTATGCAGTTTGTCTTGCAGGTGCCGATCGAAGCGGGCGCCTGTTTGGATATTCATTACGATATTGGTTTTTACACAGATATCGGCGGCGGTGAAAACTGGGTCAACACCTTTACGGTCAATGAATTCTGGTCGCTTCCGGCAAAAAGCGCCGAGCAGTACGCGGCGGTTCCCCTGCCTACGCCTTATCCGATGGGCACCGTTGCCACTGCGGTCACTCCGCCACAGAAAACCTTGCAGACGGCACAAACGGCCGCCGTGGGCGAGGAAGTGGTCTATCGCATCCAAGTACCTGGCAGTGCGACCACTGCGGCAATTCACGATGTAGCCATCACTGATGTGCTGGACCCCAGCCTGACATTGGTGCAGTTACAGGAAATTAACGGTCGCGTATTTACCGATAACACCAGTAATAACAATATCGCCCTGAGCTTGGATATGATTCCGGCCGGCGATGTCGCCATTTTTGAAGTGCGTGCGCGGGTGGCGAATAATGCCACCGCTCAAGCGGGCCATAACTTCGACAATGAAGCGAGTTATACCTATGCCGCAACCAAAGGTGGAGCTGTACAGGCCGGCGGTGTCGGTAGCGCAGCAACCCTGACCATTGTCGAGCCGGAGTTGTCCGCGACCAATACGGTGGCCAACCAAACCAACCCCGGAAACGATCCGGATGCGGGGGATATTCTGCGCTTTACGCTGGATCTCGCCGCTGCGGGCAACCCGCAGAATTCCGCGGCTTTCGATCTGGCTATCAGTGAGCAACTCTCTCTGGGTCTGCAATTTGTGCCCGGCAGCGTGACTGTTGCCGGTGCCGCCCAAGCCGATCCGGCGGTGACTGGCGACGGGATCAATACCGCGCAGACCCTGGTCTGGGATCGAGTCAATAGCGACCTGGATATCGCTGCCGGTAACAACAGCCTGCTGGTCTTTGATGCCGTGGTTCTGGACGAGGTGTTGGCCGCGGCCACGCTATCCGCCGATGCCCGTATCGAGTGGACCAGCCTAGATGAAGACAACAGCAGTCCTCACGAGCGCAACGGGGCTGATGGTGTCGGTGGTTTAAATGATTATGTGCTGGAAAATATCGCTGCACAGTTGAATGCTGCCAATGACAGTACCCTGAGCAAAACCCGTGTCGACGACAGTTACGGCAGTGGGGATGCGCAGTTGCGTGTCGGTGATTTGGTGGAATACGAGCTGCGTTTATCGCTCCCCGAAGGGACAGCCCCGAATGCACAGTTCGTCGATACCCTGCCGCAGGGCATGGTATTCGCGGGCACTCTGTCGATGAATGGCGATACCAGCGCACCTTTCGCAGCTTCAGCGCCCTTTGTACACAGCGATGTCGCCGAGCCGGTTCAGGCAGGTGATCCCGCCGTGGGCCCGACCACGCTCAGCTGGAATATCGCCAGCCTGCTCAATACGGGAGACAACAATGCGGCTAACGATGAATTTGTACTGCGCTACCGCGCGCGGGTCTTAAACCGCGATGTACACCCCTGGCCGGCCAATAATACGGCGCTGACGAACGCTGTGGCTTTTAGTTTCGATGCCGCTACGGGTGTTGAAACGCGCAATGACAATGAAACCCTGGACCTGTTACAGCCGGATCTCGCGGTCGCGATTACGGCTAATCCCGTCGGCGGTACCACCTTGTCTGCCGGGGATCTTGTCGATTACACCATTACCATTACGAACAATGGCTCAGCGCCGGCCTACGATTCGGTCTTGAAAGATTTGATTCCCCTCGGCCTGCGCCAGGGCGGTGTCAGCGTACAGTCCATTAGTGTGAACGGTGCCGCGGCCGCTGCACCAGGGCTGACTTTCGATAGTGGCACCGGCGCGGCGGTTTGGGATTTCTCTGCCGGCTCGGGTTATGCCATTAATCCCGGCCAAACTCTGCAGATGGTGTACCGCGTACAGGCGGACGCCAATCTGGGGGCGGGTCTCAATCTGCAAAATGCCGCCTATATCGAAACGTATTACTCCCTGGATAACGATAATTTGCCATCTATGGGCGCGACTGCGGTTAGCGTGGATATGCGTGAGGACTATGGCCCCACGGCGCCAGTGGGTGTGCCGTTCAATACCCCCAACGCCGCTCCGTTGTTGATTGAAAATGCTCAGACAACGGCCTCCATTGGCGAGCCGTTTAATTACCGCATCACCATCCCAGAAACGCCACAGCCAGCGGCTTTGCACGATGTCAGTGTGCTGCTCGATCTGAGTGCTTCGGCGGCGGAGCTGGAATTTATCCGCGCGGATAAAGTGTCCGGGAAAAATGCGTTTACTCCGCAAAATACAGGCTCTGCGACGGCATTAGTTATTGCCGATAGCTCTAACGGTATTGATGTACCGGCGGGTGAGCAGGTGGTGATTGATGTCACCCTGCGTCTGCGCGACAACAACCCGCCCAATGTGGATGGCCTGACGTTTAGTAACAGCGCCAGTTACAGCTACAACTACGACAATGACAACCCGGCCCAGGGGCAGGGTGCCGGTGCCGGGAATACCACTCTGGATATGCAGGTGGTGGAACCCACGGCGATCACTCTGAGCAAAACCGGTCCGGCCAGTGTGCAGTCTGGTTTGCCCGGTACCTTCACCTTGGATTTACACAATATTGGTACGGGTCCGGCCTGGGATATTACGGTGACCGATATTCTGCCGGACAATAATCCCGGTGGTATGTGTGAAACGCCACCCAATAATTTCGCCGCGCAAATTATTGATGGGGCGGGTACCGCGGTGGCCACGCTGACCGAAGGCACCGACTTTAATACGACCTTTGATGGGACCAACTGTACCCTCAGCCTGACCTCTATTGGTGCTGGGGCAATGCTGGCTGCGGACCACCACCTACGGCTGAGCTACGATGCCACTTTGGATGCGGATACCCGCGATGGTGACACGCTCACTAATATTGCCGGGGTAGAGCTCTGGCACAGCTGGGATAGCAGTGCACCGCAAGCGCGCCAGTACACACGCCCGGCGCCCACCGATGGCACTCCGGCCGTGCTGGATCACGAGGATGTGTTCAGTGTAAATGCCTCCGTGCCCAAGGTAACTTTCTACAAAACCGTGGAAAATATAAGCCGTGGACAGAACCCGGCCACTGCGGCCAGCCCGGCAGAAGTGCTGCGCTACACCCTCACGCTGAAAAATATCAGTGGTGTGGATGTCAGCGGTATAGAAATTACTGATGATCTGGGTCGCCTCAACAACTTGCCGCTGTTCCAATCGGGCTCACTGCAATTGGTGACGGCGCCGGCGGGCAGTGACAGCAGTGGCACCAATGCCTCGGCCGGCACACACGGCAGTGGCCTGCTGCAGGTGAAGAATCTGGATCTGGCCGCCAATGGCAATGCTGGTGACGCGATACAGCTGGTGTACGAAGTCACTCTGGCCGAGGTGATCGATAGCGGCACGGTGGTGCTAAACCAGGCCCAGGCGCAACTGCCGGGGCAGCTCTTGCAGGATAGTGACGATCCCAATATCAACGGTGTTGATGATGCCGATGTGAGTGGCGATGAAGATCCCACTCAGATTGTGATCGAATCTGAGCCTGTACTGTTGGTACAGAAAACCTCTGCCGATAGAACCGGTGATGCCGACCTGCTGATGGCTGGGGACATCCTGCGCTACACCCTGCGGGTGGAAAATACCGGTAACGAAAACATGGTTAACGCAACCCTGCGTGACCAGCTGCCGGCCAACACCACTTATGTAGCCGGCTCTACCACCTTGAATGGTACAGCTATTGCCGATGTGGCTGGTGCTTCGCCCCTGGCCGCCGGTATGGAGATTAATACCGCCGGTGAAGCCGCTGGTTTTGTCGGTGCCGGCGCCGCAGCCCTCGAAGTCACGTTTGACGTGACCATCAATAACGTCAAAGACGGCACGGTGATTTCCAACCAGGGCTTCGTCAATGCCGATGGTGCCGGTAGCGGTCCCGCCGCAGAGGCACCTTCGGATGATCCGGCAACCCCGGCCGCCAACGATCCCACGATCGATATCGTCGGCGATGTGCCGCTATTGAACGCGCACAAAACCGTGGCGATCGCCGTGGACAACACCTCGGCCGGGCTGGTCGATCCCGGTGATGTGTTGCGTTACACCATTGCTATCAGCAACGCGGGCGGTGTCGATGCTCTGCAGGTAGCACTGACCGATCAGGTGCCGGCGAACACCACTTATGTGGCTGGCAGTACCAAGTTGAACGGTATTGTGTTGACAGACCTCGCCGATGGCAGCTCACCGCTATCCGCTGGTCTGGCAGTTTCCTCCAGTGACCTGACGCCACCGCTGCCTGCAGCGAATAAAGGGGTGATTACCACTGGGCGCATCGCTACCGTGACTTTCGATGTACAGGTGGATGCCGGTACAGCGCGCGGTACCGTAATCAGCAACCAGGGCAGCGTTGCCGCAAAAGATTTACCGCTGACCCTAACCGATGCCGATGGCAACCCGACCAATGGTGCCCAGCCCACCCAGGTGGTTGTTGGGGATGCACAGTTGCTGTCGATCGTGAAGGAAGTCGCGGTCGTCGGTGGCGGTGCCGCCGAGGCCGGCACACAGCTGGAGTATCTGGTCACCGTGGAAAACATCGGTGCGGTACCCGCATCCGATGTCCTTATCATCGATGACCTGGCCACTGCCGGCACGGCCCTCCGCTATGTGGACAGCTCCGCTCTGCTCAATGGCCGCCCCCAGGGCGTTGCCGTTAACGGCACTGAACTCAAAGCGGCGTATTCTGACCAATATGGCGATTTAGCACCGGGAGCCGCCGTCACTCTGCGCTTCCACGCCACGCTCAACAAAGATCTGGCCATCGGCCACACAGTGGTGAACACCGCCGAAGTACAGTGGGGTACACCTTTCTCCAGTGAGAAAGCCAGTGTTGCCATCGATGTGGGGGGCACGCCGGGTATCGCCAATTTGGCGGGTTACCTGTGGCACGATGTGAATTTCAATAATCGGGCGGATACGGACGAACGCCTGTTGTTGAACTGGGCCGTGGATCTGTATTTCAACGATGCGCTGCTGGAAACCATTCAAACCGATGAAAAAGGTTACTTCCAGTTCCAGGGGCTGATGCCCAATGGTACCGGCGGTTCCAGTTATGAGATGCGCTACACCGCACCGGACGCCACGGAAACCAGCGCTTCTTTGGGTAACCCGGTTTCCGACTTCAGCAATGGTCCGCAGCGTATCCGCGAGATCTTTGTGGGCTCTGGAGCCAATCCGCAGAACCTCAATCTGCCGCTTACCCCCAACGGCGTAGTGTATAACTCGGTACTGCGTGAAGCCATGAGCGGCGCCGCTCTGACGATGCTGCGAGCCAGCTCTGGTCAGGAATTGCCAGCTCGCTGTTTTGATGACGAAAAACAGCAAGGCCAGGTGACCCGTGCCGGCGGCTACTACAAGTTCGATATCAATTTCGATGATGCGGCTTGTCCGACCAACGCCGATTACCTGATTCAGGTGGAAATCGCCGATGACAATTTTGTCGGCGGGGAATCTCTGATTATTCCGGCACAGACCAATAAAGAAACGGCAGGTTTCGATGTGGGCGCCTGTTTGGGTAGTAATGCCGACATGGTGCCGGGCACCGCGCAGCACTGTGAAGTGCAGCAGTCCCCCTGGCACCCACCGCTGGATATTGAAGCACGCGATGCGGCTACGGACTACTACCTGCGCTTGACCCTGGATGATCAGCAGATTCCGGGAGACAGCCAGCTGTTCAATAACCATATCGCTATGGACCCGCACATCGAAGGTGCGCTCTCTATTACCAAAACTGCGGCCATGCTGAATGTGACACGCAGCCAGCTGGTGCCCTATACCATCACCTTTGGCAACACCCTGCCGATACCACTCACGGATTTGCAGCTGGTGGATTTCTTCCCCGCGGGCTTTAAGTACGTGGCTGGCTCGGCACGCCTCGATGGTGAACCGGTGGAGCCGGTGATGAATGGGCTGCAGTTGATCTGGTCTGACCTGCGCGTGGAAGCCGATCAGACCCGCGAGCTGAAACTGCTGTTGGTGGTGGGCTCCGGTGTGGGCGAGGGCAAATATGTTAACCGCGCGCGCATGTATAACCAGCTCTCCGGCCAGGTGGCTTCCGGTGAAGCCTCGGCTACTGTGCGTGTGGTGCCGGATCCCACTTTCGACTGTACCGATGTGATCGGCAAAGTCTTCGACGATAAAAATATGAACGGCTACCAGGATGCCGGTGAAGGCGGCCTACCCGGTGCGCGAGTGGTTAGCGCAACCGGCCTGAATGCCACCGCCGACGCCCACGGTCGCTTCCACATTACCTGTGCGGTGGTGCCGAATGCGGATCGCGGTTCCAATTTTGTGCTCAAGCTCGACGACCGCAGCCTGCCCAGCGGCTATCGTCTCACCACGGAAAACCCGCGTGTTGTGCGTGCGACCCGAGGCAAGATGGTGAAGTTTAACTTTGGGGCCAGCCTGCATCGGGTGGTGCGCCTGGATATGGCCGAGGCGGTATTCGAGCCGGGCACTACCGAGATGCGTCCCCAGTGGCAGTCCCGTGTAGAGCTGTTGTTGGAGAAACTCAGTGAGGCTCCCTCGGTATTGCGCCTGTCTTACCTCGCGGAAAATGAAGACCCGGATTTGGTGGAAGAGCGTTTGCAAACAATTAAGGCCGATATTGCCGAGCAGTGGGCGCGCAGTTATGGCGACTACGAATTGACTATTGAAACTGAAGTGTTCTGGCGGCGCGGAGCGCCGCCCAGCAAAGGAGGCTGGGAGTAATGTCCTTTGCAGAGTGCAAGAAAGAGCGCAATACATTGGGTCGGCCTGATGCACGCAGATCCGACACCAATGGCTCCATGACTTCAATGGAAAAAATGGTCCGTATTTTTCGCCGTCGCGAGCGCTGTCTCGCCACAGCGATCGCTCTGGCCCTGACGCTGCCCGCTCAGGCGCAGCAGCAAGCCGATGCGGATATTGGCGAGCCCCCGGAAACCAGCTGGTGGCAGGTGTGGCAAAAAATTCCCGGTTTGTCTCCAGAAGTGGAGGAGCCCCAGGCGGGATTTGAAGAAATGCCCATCGGTAGTAACACAGAAACCATGTTACTGGGTACGCCTGCAAAACAGTGGTTACAGGATGCGGGGTCTTTTATTGCCCCGCTAGACCCGATTGTGGTGGAAGATTTTATCGAACCACTGCAGTTTTCCGCTGTGGATGATGACGTGTCCCCGGAAGCCATTGAAGTATTGCGGGAAAAACTGAACGAGCTGGGTGAAACGCCCAATTTCAAGTTGCACTTTATCGGCCATACCGATTCCGACCCGATAAAAAAAGAACTTATGGAGGGCTTTGAGAGTAAAGAAGACTTTACTCGGGCGCGCGCTCAATGGGTGGCGGACTTTTTTCAGCAGGCCCTGGATCTTCCAGAGGACATGATTGCGGTGGAAGGCCGTGGCGATGTAGAGCCGATGGTCGACAATATCACCACAACCGGGCGAGCGTTGAACCGTCGAGTGCAGGTGCAGGTGATCTACGATGCGCTGGATGAAGCGGCCATGGCCGCTCGCGCCCGCGTCGAGGCATTGGCACTCAACCGCGTGAAAGTGTGCCGTCAGGAAACGGTGTGCCGGCTCAACTATACCGCCGGCAGCGAGCAGCGTGCGCGCCTAAAAAACCTGGTGACACCGCTGCGCTGGCAGGCGGGGCAGGCGCAACTGCCGGAAGCGTTTATACGGCGCATCCGCGAAGTGCGTGCCAATTTGGCGAACAAAAATAATCTGGTTGTGCACTTTGTCGGTCATACCGATGCGTTGCCGCTGCAGGTAGGCGAAAGCTCTGAAGCGCAGCACAATACTTATCTGGAAAAATCCCACCGCGAAGCCCGCCGTGTGGCTCTGGCGGTGCGCGATGCTTTGGCCCTGCCGGATGTCATGCTTACGAGCAGCGGCAAGGGGGCCAGCCAGCCTATTGCCGCCAATGATACCCCCAAGGGCCGCGCTCTTAACCGCCGTGTGGAAGTGGAATTCTGGTACGACGATCCACTTGAGGTGGCGGTAGATGGCGTGCAGGCCTGCCCGGAGGCGGCGGCTGCGGAAACCATTACCATCGCGCATGAATCTTTGCGTGGAGATATTGCTCCGATCCGTTTTGATAACGGCGATCCGATTATTACCCAGGCACAGTTAACCCAAATCCGTGCCGCTATGGGGGAAATTGCCAGCAAGACCAATGTGCGTTTGAGCTTTATCGGCTACAGCGAAAACAAGCGTATGGAACGCCGCGAGGCCATGGTCTACGGCGATGATGTCGGCCTGTCCGGCGCTCGCGCCCGTCGCGCAATGGAGCAAGTAAAAGACCTTCTCGATCTCGAAGATGCCCAGGTGGAATTCGAGGGGCGCGGCTATGTGCAATCCGACGATGTAGTGGCCAACGGCTTTACCCTGGATGAAGGCGCGCGAGTGGAAGTGCAGGTGCTCTACGATGAGCTGGCGATCCTGGCAGAGAGCGACCGCCTGGAAATTGAGCGCATTAACCGCGAGGCCATCGCCAATAATCCCTACGCACTCAATTTAATGCGTATCACCGTGGATGGCAGCCCGGAATACGATCCCTATAAAAATTCCGCCGACCTACAGCGCTGTACCGATGTGGCCCTGGATAATGCCAATATCCAGTTCCGCTTCGATAACAAAAAAATGCAGCCGCGCCTGAATATTACCGCCTGGCCCAACACCATACGCTATGCGGATAACCCGAACACCGAGGTGGCCGATAACCGCGTAGTATTTCGCAGCTATACCAATTACCCCTCCTTTATTGGTTGGGCCGAGGTGCGCCTGTTCGAGGATGGGCAATCCCTGCGCGATACCCCTGTTGCCGTGGTGCCTCTGGATCAGCACGGAGAAGGAGAGTGGTTTGCGGAATTTACCGAATTTCAAGCTCCGCTGAAAAAACTGCACTACGTGTTGCGCGTATACGATAAAAAAGGCCGCTTTGATGAAACCGCCGAGCAGACTTTGTGGCTGGTGGACAATGTAGAGAAATCCCCTGAGGACGTGGATGTTGCCGAAGAGCTTTTGGTGGGCTACGGCGAGAATCGCTTAGCGCGTCGAAATATTCCCCTGGATGGCAACAGTGTGCTGGTCAACGGCGCTCAGGTGCCGTCGAACCATACGGTATGGCTGGCGGGTAATCCGGTGCCGGTCAATGACCAGGGGCAATTTGTGGCCGAGCAGATTTTTGACCCCGGTGTGCACACTGTTGAAGTGGCCATTCTGGATGACGAGGGCAACGGTGAATTGTTCCTGCGCGATTTGGAATTTGCCAAAAACGACTGGTTCACCGTGGGTATTGCCGACCTCACAATCGGCTACGATAAAACCAATGGCCCCGCAGCCTTGGTGTCCGGCGATGAAACCCACTACGACAATTCCGTAAGCTACGATGGCCGCCTGGCGTTTTACACCAGTGGTGGTTTCGGTGAGGGTTGGCGTCTTGCCGCCAGTGCCGATACCGAAGAGGGGCCGGTCGATGATCTTTTTTCCAACTTTATGGAAAAGTCCCCTGAGGCACTTTTCCGTCGATTAGACAGCGACCTCTACTACCCCACTTTCGGCGATGACTCCACCGTCGTTGAAGACGCCCCCACCTCTGGCAAGTTTTATGTAAAGTTGTCCAAGTACGATGACTACGGTCTATGGGGTAACTTCAAAGCCACCTATGCCGATAATGAACTGGCGCAGATAGACCGTGCGCTCTATGGAGCCAACGGCCACTTCGAAAGTGATGCCATGACCAGCTTCGGAGAAAAGCGTTTGCAGGTGGATGCCTTCGGCGCTGAGCCCGGTACCATTGCCGGTCGCGATGAATACCGTGGAACTGGCGGCTCGCTGTATTTCCTGCGCCACCAGGATATTCTCAACGGCTCCGAGCGTCTGCGTGTTGAAGTGCGGGATAAAGACTCCGGCCTGGTACTGGCCGTAAAAAATCTCTCCCCGGTAATTGATTACGATGTTGATTATATTCAAGGCCGGGTACTGCTGAACAAGCCTCTGTCCGCCCTGGCTAACGATAATTTGTTGATTCAGGATGGCTCCTATAACGGCAACCCCCAATACCTGGTGGCCCGCTACGAATACACGCCCGGTTTTGAGGATATGGACACCTTGGCCTTTGGTGGGCGCGCCCACTACTGGTTTGGTGACCATGTAAAACTGGGTATCAGCGGTACGCAACAGGATGAGGATGACAGCGAAACCGCTCTGCAGGGCTTTGATCTGACCCTGCGCAAAACCGCCGGCAGCTGGCTAAAAGTTGAAGTGGCCAACAGCGAAGGCGGCAACCTCGATAGCACAAGCTCTCTGGATGGCGGCTTCACTTTTGACAATGGTCAAATCTTCGACCCTGAGGCCTCAGCGGGGGCAAGCAAGGTAGAAGGCAGTTTTCAGCTCAGTGACTTTTTCGAAAGCCTGCGTGGTTCCGGTAATTTCTATCACCAGCTGCGCGAAGCGGGATTTTCCGGCCCCGGTCAATTCGCCCAGGGCGAAACTACTCAGTTCGGAGCGGGTTTTAACCTGCCTCTCGGTGAAAGCTTTGATGTAGGACTCAAGGCGGATAACAAAGAAGAGGAATTTGGGCTGCACACCAGTGCCACAGACCTGATGCTCGGCTATCGCCTCAATGACCACTGGCGACTCAGCTCCGGGGTGCGCACCGACAGTCGCGAGGACTATTCCACGGTGGTTGCCGCTACGCAAACTCAGGGTGACCGCACGGATATGGCCGTGGAGGCCAGTTACGATTCTGGTGAAAACTGGAGCGCCTTCGGTTTTGTGCAGGGCACCATGGAGGTGACGGGCACCCGTGAGGAAAATAATCGTGTGGGATTGGGTGGCGCCTACCGGGTGAGCGATCGTCTCACCATGGATAGCGAAGTCTCCAGTGGCGATACCGGCATGGCCGCGCGCCTGGGAACGGATTTCCTGGTGAGTGACCGAACCAGTCTTTACATGAATTACACTCTCGATAACGAGCGCAGTGATACCGGCGTACGCGCGCGCAAGGGTAATATGAGTACCGGTTTCCGCAGCCGCTACTCCGATACACTGAGCATGTACGGCGAAGAGCGCTACAGCCACGGTGACGTATCCACTGGTCTGACCCACGCCCTGGGTATGGACCTGGCGCCCAACGACCGCTGGACCTACGGCACCACGGTAGAAGCGGGCACCTTGGAAGACCCGCGTACCGGTGCTGAAACCGAGCGCAACGCCCTTGGCTTTAATATGGGCTACAGTCTGGACGAAATCCGTCTCGCCTCTGCTGTGGAATACCGCACCGATGCCATGGAAACCGCACTGGACGAAAACACCGTGTTGGAATCTGAGCGTGATACCTGGCTGCTGAAAAATACCCTGAGTTATCAACTCAATCCCGACTGGCGTTTGGTCGGAAAATTCAATTACTCCGATAGTAAAAGTTCCCAGGGCGAGTTTTACGATGGCAAGTTTACCGAAGCCGTTATGGGCTATGCCTACCGCCCGGTCAATCACGACCGCCTCAATACGCTATTGAAATACACCTATTTCTATAACGTACCCACACAAGATCAGGTTACGGTAGAGAACACCTCGGCGGAGTTTATCCAAAAGAGCCATATTTTCTCCGCAGACGCCAGCTATGATCTTACCCACCGCTGGACTCTGGGTGCCAAGTACGCCTATCGCCTCGGCCAGCTCAGCCTCGACCGAGAAGATCCAGAGTTCTTCGACAGCCGTGCCAGCCTCTACGTGCTGCGTGCCGACTGGCATTTTGTAAAACGCTGGGACCTCTTAATTGAAGGCCGCTTGCTCGACTTACCCGATGCCCAGGATAGTAAGAGCGGTGCATTAATTGGCCTATATCGCCATATCGGCGATCACCTCAAGCTGGGGGTGGGCTATAACTTTACCGACTTCTCTGATGATCTCACCCAGCTGGATTACGACAGCCAGGGGGTGTTTGTGAATATTGTAGGGAAGTTGTGATGATGGGGCCCGGCGGAAGCCGGGCTTTCCCATTTTAGTTTTCGAAAAATCGAAATGACTTTCACGAATTATTTTCCATCGCATAACGTTAAGGCTCTCTATTTAAAATGGGGAGCCTGCTACACTCTTCCCCTGGCTACGCCTTCAATTATCATTCCGCAATAACACCGTTATTACTATTCAGCTTTTGCATAGAGTGAAAAATACGCACTTTTCAGTTTGTTAATCATAATTCATGTGGATCGAGCTGCATGGTCTATAAATAAGCCTGTTTGGAATCTGACTGTATATTCCTTCTGCTTCACTATTTCCCTTCCGGTTTAACCTATAATTCCCGTTTAGAAAATAGGCTTTGGGTAGCTTAAGAGCGTTTCTCAACCATACACCTTCACTAATGCAGAATTTTTGGTGGTTGTTGTGTCTTTAAGTTTACGTTTTATTCTGTGTTTTTTCTTTTTTCTTCATTCTTCTCTAGTCTTTGCCAGCAGCCACTCTGAATTTATAATCTCAAAATCAGGTGAATATGAGATTAAAGTGTCTGCCCATGCACTAGATGTAGGGGGTGGTATTGATGCTCTTAGGAGGGAGGCACAAGGCAGCAAAGATAGTACTTGTTTAAGGGCCGGTTATCTTACTAACAGTGCGATTTATATATACACAATCGATATAAGCCGGTGTTGCTATAGACATCTCAATACGATCTTCGACAAGATCGATACTAAGTCAGTGACAATATGCTTCTCTATTTTAGGGGATCCAAGTGCCGCAAGTGCTACAACAATAAGCCAAGCAGGAGGACTTGCTAACTCTTGGTTGAGATCCATTAAAATTTCGCAGCGCTTGCCTTATTATAAAAGGCAATCTATAGAATTTTTGGGTTCTAAAGCTGCGTTCATTAGTAGCTCTGGTTGTGGTGGCTGCTCAAAGGGTAGGCAAAATAATGAAATAAACTCTCCTCCCGCACCAATTAATGTTATCGCCTATGGAGGAGGGGAGGAGCGAGAGCAAATAGTATTGCCGCTTCTGCAACCAATCCCTTTAACCTTAATCACGCCCACTGACAATTCGCAATCAGAGGGGACTATCAGTCTTCGGTGGGATACTCCCAATTCTGCTGAAAAAGTTACAGGGTATGAAATTGAGCAATGTAAAGATGACTGCTCAACTTGGACCAGCATTTATTCGGGAACAAGTGTTGGCCCAATAACCCTGACAGGTGAGGGGGGTACACCATTGGCAAGTGGTTCTTACCAATATCGTATCCGAGCCTACTTCAAAAGCAATAATTCTAGGGTCTATAGCGACTGGGTAACAACTACAAGAGTTGGAGTAATTCGAGAGGGATTGATGAACCCTAAGGCGATCAGATTTACTCAGGATAGCATTAAGTCAACCTTTAAAAATGGCCAGAAAGTTAGAGACTTATCATATGATCTTAAAAGTGGAAAATTAACAGCAGATGATGTACCTCCGATACGGGTGTTGATCCGTGCTGGGAAAATTTACTCTTTAGATAACCGAAGGCTCAAAGCTTTCCAGGAAGCTGGAAGTCCGATACGCGTAAGGCCTGCCACACCATTAGAGATTGCAACACGATCATTTAAATTTACGAGTCGCAATGATGGTACATCCATTCATATACGAGAGGATGATTTATGAAAGAATTCAATTTAGATGAAAGCCTTCAAAAGATTGGATCAAAAAGCGATTTTTCTGAATTTGTCATGGATATCCTTGATGATTATAAAGAAAATGCTTCAAATTGGGAGAATACGGATTTAGAAAGCTTTCTTGAGGCGATGGCAGCCTGGTCCAAAGATATGGATGGTTATTATATAAATCTAGGTAGAGATGTTCCTCAGGATGTCCCTTGGAAAATTTTTGCTGAAATTATCTATGCTGCCAGAATCTATGAGTAGTGGTTATCTGCAGTTCAATGACTTCGCTGTTTAATTTCGGAGGAAATATCTTTCTCTTAACTCCGAATACTCAAAAAAAGACTGACAGCTTACCTCATGCTAAATACAAGTTACAGTCTGTGCTCTGGAGGTGATTAATATGATCGAGAAGCTCTTACACTGCCATCTTGACTATGCATAGTTTTTGTGTGTCTTATGTTTGACACCTCTGGTACTTCTAGAGCTATCGGCACAACCGGATTGTCCGTTTAAACATTGCGTCAATTGACTGGTTATTATGAGACGCCATTGTTGATATATCCCTTGTCTAACATTTCTGGGTGAGTAGCTATCACAATCAACCTTTCCGGCCGGATTTGGCCATCTGACTGACTAGCTACTACTAGTCGACGTAATATGTCGATTCTTTAATTTGTTAAACGCTTTATGTGATTGTAATTCTGGATATTTCAAGCAGTGCAATTCTCTGCCCAGCTAAACTATAAACAAACTTAGTTTTAGCTGGCGGAGTTGGTAAATGCGAACCTGTTCAGTATTCTATTGCCGAGTATTTCTACTTGTCATTTATTCAATCCAAGCCCTATTGGTACCGTCACATGCTGTTGCTGAGTCTGGAGGCTCACAAAACCGACTGGTTATAGGTACGTGGCATTTACCGTCTCAGGCATTACCAAGAGCCCTTGATATTGATGGGGCAAAAAGGTGGTTGCGCGTTGGTGTACAGCCCAGCGTCCTCTTAACTTTTAATATCACCAGAAAAAATTTCATCGGGCACTGCAAAGTGATTAATAGCGCCAATTACGGTATCTATGATCAGTTGACTCAGGTAGAGGGTCGTAATGCCAAACCATTTGTATCCCCTCCCTTCGTCAATGCTCGTACTTCATTCGTTTCCACCGCTGATTTCAAGCAAGGGGAACATGCCACCTATGTAAAAGTCGGTTTCCTTACCTGCTGTGGTAATAGATGTAAAAACCTCACCAGCCAGGAAGCACAATCGTCATGGCGCCATGATTATAAGCCTTATGACAATATTATCGCGTTCGATAGTATTCGAGTGGATCAGCCTGCTCCCTTTCAGGGTCTGTGGTTCGATGAAGAAGTCAGGCTGTATTATAAACAACCCGAGTACTATAGCCGACAATACGGAGGGAGTAGCCAGCCGCATCTGAATAGGTTATGGGATAGGGAAAATCAAAGTCGCTCTATGTCTAATCTGGTTACTTGTGCTCATCCACCGGGGTTAGATTGTAATGGGATTGAGGGTTTTGATGAGATATATGCAAAGGCACCAGCGGCAAAAATGGAAATTGATATTTTAGCGGATGAAATCGCCGCTAGGACGAATGGTCTAGTTGCTAAAGTGCCAATTAAGTCGCTAGAGAGAGCCCAAAATAAAATAATTAATGACTATGGTGGTGATCCAACGCGTATAAGTGATCTGGCGAGGAACACAATTATCGTTTCTCAGGATAAAATTCCAGCAGTGGCTGCACTGCTTCGAACTAAAGGTGCCAGTGTAAAGGTTATAGATGGAGCCCGAGATCCATTGGGTTACAGTGGCATCAATTCAAAAATCGAAACAAGGATTGGTTTAACCGGAGAAATACAAGTGAATTCACCCGAGATGATCTACGCAAAAGAAGCACCAGAGATAGCAAGGATCTTGTTGGGGGAAGTTACATATGATTCGATAGAAGAGTGGGCCCCTGTAAAAGGAGGAAAAGGACATATATATTATGAAAGGTGGCGGTCTTTAGAGGTGGATGATCCACGCAGAAAAGAAATAGAATCTGAAAGTAAAAATTACTATAACAAAATCAGGCCTATAGTAATGCCATTTGAAAAGAGTAGTAACTTAGACGCTAAGGATATTTATATTGACTATCCATACGAGTCTGTTATGTTTCGAAGGGGGGGTAAAAAAAGAAAAATATTTAGAAAGTTTTATGGTGAAAGTGAGTCTTCAGATTTTGTTCCGCATGATAACCGTTTATTCAATGATGCACTGTTATATGGGGAGGCGATCTCTAGGGAGCTTTACTTAAAGGGTAAAGAGGAGGGGAATTGATGTCTGATTTAGATACAGCAATTATGATTGCTAATAAAGCCCATTTTGGTCAGAAAGATAAATCCGGTAAGCCATATATACTGCACCCATTACGCTTGGCACTAAAAATGTCTTCTCAAGAGGAACAGATTGTTGCTGTGCTACACGATGTATTAGAAGATAGCAGTACGAGTGTTGAGGATCTTAAAAGCTATGGTTTTTCCCGCAGGGTTGTCGATGCTTTAGCTTGTCTAACCAAGCAAGATGGGGAGAGTTATATGGATTACATTGAAAAAATTAAAGGAAATAATCTTGCTGCTAAAATTAAGATGTGTGATCTTCAGGATAATCTAGATGTAACCAGGTTGAAGCTGCTTGGGGAGTCGGATCTGCGTAGGGTTAAAAAATATTACGATGCCTTCAGTTACTTGAGAGCCTCTCGATAAGGCTGGTCAGCCGGGAAAAATTTGTTTGTTGGTGGGGGCGTGGCTTAATTTCGATTGATCGCTGTTATTCCTTCTTTCTATTGTTTTTAGGGTGTGATACTGATCACGCTAGAGGTATTCTGAGACCGTCTCCAGCAATTGCGCGCCAACACGAAAAATCAATATTAATCCTGAGAAAAACATAATTGAAAGGGTGTAATTTTTGAATCTCTGGGTGCTTATTATTTGTAGGTAATGTTTCGCAATAAACATTCCAGACGTTATTCCTAAGCCAATTGCAACGCCAAAAATAATCAACTCTGGATTTAGGGCGCCAAAATGAAAGTAGGCAACGAGTTTCGTGGAATGCATCATTAGAGAGCTAACGCCTCTCGTGGCGACTAAGCTTTCTTTATTAAGCCCATAATTTAAAAAGAAAGGATTTTGCACGGGTCCGACAGCGCCAATAATTGACGAGAAGAGTGTGGTGACAAATCCTAATATAGGAAAATACGGAATACGCATAACAAACGATTTTTCTTTATGGCCAAAACCATACTGAAAAATGGTCGACAGTAAGAATAGCCCGACAAGGAACTCTATTAATAAAGGGTGCATCTGTGTGTAAACATAGGCACCAAGGATGGCACCGGGGATAATGCCGGGCAGTAGCCATAGGGCTACTTTCCAGTTTATATAGGGCCAAAAGAAATAAAGCCCAAAGGGTGATGCAATAGCGTTTCCAGTGGTCAAGATTGGGGCAACAAGATGCGGTCCAACTAGGAAGCTCACCACTGGCACCAATAGCAGCGAGCCCCCGCCTGCAGCCATAATTGAGATATACCCAGTCACTATACCGAAAATAAGGAGAAGGCTGATAATCATAAGTTTGTAGTTTCTCGTGCCTTGGATCAGCATCTTTATTCATAAAAGGAAAGCACAAAAAAACGGAAAGACTAGCGGCCAATGATGAGGGAAAGCATTATTGTGTCAATAGGTTGAATTCTGTGTAAAAACGTGGATAAACCTACAATGGCTTAATAGATGATGAGATGTAATTCTCCGGAATACTTCTTGGCATCATGCTGCCAATAGCCAATAGCCAATAGCCAATAGCCAATAGCCAATAGCCAATAGCCAATAGCCAACAGGCTGATAAAAACACACGCATATTTAAGCCATCAAGCATTATCTTTGATAGATAGGCTTGATGCTGCTCTGTTTTTATCGCGGCCTAAATTAAATGACGTATCTAGGGGTCAGTAAGTTAAAGAAAAGTTACATATGTGGTATTGATAACATGAGCCTGCCACTGAGTATTGTTGGGCATGCACATAAACAGGATAAAGAAGGCGCATTTATAGCACTTATCAACGGGATTCCTAGTGGTGTGTTGAGGTGCACAGCCATAGCATGACCCGGCTCATAGGCTTCTATGGTTTTCCGTCAAATATTCCTTCCAGAGGATCTCCTGAACTAACTTATATAGACATACAGAGTTTAATTTTATGTTTCCTTATAAGGTTTCGATTTCTTGAATTGGAGCCATATGGTTGAAAACCATCATCCCTTTCTGTGGTACAAATGATTCACCATCCTCATTTAAAAACTTAAATGGTACGGATACTGCAGAGAAACCAATATTTTTTCGGATAACGAAGTGGAGGTGTGGGCCGGTTGAGAAGCCTGATGAACCTGACCTCGCTAGAATGTCTCCAGCCTTTACTTTATCACCGGGTTTTACCATGGCGGTTTCTTGTAGTATGTGCGCATAAGTTGCATAGCTTCCATCACTGTGTAAAACCGATACATAGTTGGCTTTATCTAAGAAATATTTCTTTGCTCCGCCCATATGGTAATCATCTTTTACCCAGATAACAGTTCCCCCCCTGGCTGCACTGATATAGGTCCCTATTGGCATGGCAATATCTACAGCATATTTATTTGAGGGTTTGTGATGCGAGAAATTTCCATTAAAAGATTGACTGATTCTATGTTCCTGTAAAGAAGATATTGGTAAGTGGTAGATATAACTACTTTCGGTGGTTTGCGGGGATCCCAAGACCCAGGAGTATAAAAAACGGTCAACTACGTCCTTGCTATCGTAGAGACTGATTTTGGAGGAGGGGGGCATAACTTTTCTGAAGGTTATTTCTTCGCTTTTTTCTGAAATAATTTTTATTTCAACTTCAATGGGTGCATGATAGGGATTGATAGCGGAGATTGTGTGTTTATTAGATCCTTCGGATAAATAAATTTTAGGTTTTCTATTTTTAACCATGGCCGGCCTTCTTTCTATGATTTCCAACTCAAGTTCGCTAGTTGGTTTTTTGTCAGAAAAAGTCCAGTTGCCATTTTCATCTTTAAATTTATAAATCTGCCCGGAAAGTGCATTTTGTGTGAACATGAAAGAGGCTACTAGGAGGAGGTGTCTCAGCGTTAACATTTTTATCTTCATTTGGCGATCATTACTAAACCCGTTACTTTACTAATCTGTTATAAATAAGTAAAGAAATCTTGAGTGGCCGTTAGCCGGCACTCGATAGAATGTGGGATGTAAGATTTAAATTGCCCCAATAGGGCCTGGCGACCGAATGGTAATGGGGGAATCTGAGGGGGAGATAGAGGTTGGTCTAAATGCGCGGGTTTTATAATAGCTTTACACACTAACAAATGGGTTGCCCAGGTTTTCTTTATGTTTTAAAAAATATTCTCTGGTATTTTGCTGATTTCTGACCAACGCTAAAACCATAGGGTGAATCTTCTGTATAGACATCATCTCTCCTTGCCGGGAAAGTACTGCTTGTTCTCGTATTCTTGGAATGCTATTTGCTGTGGTTAGCCATTATTACTTGAATCTAGACTGTGTTGCTTTAAATAATATATTTTATATCTTTTCGAGTGAACAGTTCAGTTTTTTACTTTTGGGGTGGTTCTATCAGAGGGCGATTATAAGCGGAAGGTATGTTTAATTGTGGGTGTGCCTAAGTGTCTCAGGAGTTTGCTAGTATAAAGGATGGTCCGCCAGAGTATGTAGAAGAAATAATAGGATTCCATATTTCGTGTAGTCTTATGGATGGTTGGGGAGGATTGTTCTGAATTGGTGAGCGAATCAATATTTTGTTGCACTTTGTCCCCCGCTATAGGTTTTCCAGTATCTTTTGGGGTTCGCATATGGTATGGCTTGGTAGCGATGGAGCCTATAGGGCAGCTGTGAGAACCTCGAATATCAGTCTAGCGGTTCACTCAGTAATTCCTGAATATAAATTCTATGGGGTTTTGCGTTAGTCCCCCTGTGATGAGTGATAGCAATGCACTTGGGAGCGTTGAATATAGTTGAAGCGAGAAGCCTGGGCCTGGCGGCGTTAATCTCCGCAATTTTTCTTATTGGTTATGACTATACGGCCTTCTCCGTTGCCCTGCCGGCCATCCAAAAAGAATTCGGCGTAGATATCACTACAACGATGTGGTTGGTTAATGCATATGCGCTCGCTTTTGGGGTTTCTGTCATTTCTTGTGGGCGCTTAGCGGATATGCTGGGCCGACGGCGAACCTTCTTTATAGGAGCGTCGCTTTTTTCTCTATTTTCATTGCTGGGTGGTTTTTCATCCACTATCTGGATGTTGATGGGGTGTCGCGTCCTATTAAGCATTGGCGGCGCTATGATGTGGCCTTCTGTAATAGGAATGACCTATCACCTATTGGAAAACAGGCATGCCGGTGTAGCGGGGGGCTTACTGATGCTTGGGTGCGGAGCCGCGAACGCCCTGGGGCCAATCATTGGTGGGATCTTAACAGATACCTTGGGTTGGCGCTGGATACTCTTTCTGAACCTTCCTGTGACGATGGTAGCGATGTTGGTTTGTTGGAGGTTGGTCCGTAGCGACCGCCCGACGAGCGCTGGCGAGCATGTCGATATAGCAGGTTTATTCTTCCTTTCCTTATCTTTATTAGCCTTGCTCATTGGTTTGGATCTATCGATCGATAAGGGGTTCGGGAGCTATCAGGTACTCCTGTTATTCCTGGGGTTTGCTTTTTCTCTCTTAGTGTTTATTTGGTTGGATTATCACACATCAAGAGAGGCTCTCATTCCTAAGGATGTGGTGAAAAATAAAAGGTTCCTTGCGGAGGGGGTGGCGACTTTATTGGTTTCCGTAGCCTTTATTGGCGCGCTCATGTTTGTTCCCCAGTTTCTCAATAAGGTTTGGGATTTCTCGGCTTTACAGTCTGGATTCGCATTGCTCCCAATGATGTTATTTTTTGGGGTAATTTCTTTTGTATCGGGGTATTTGTACGAAAGATTGGGTGCTAAGTTATTGGCCTGTATGGGGGCGCTGTGCATGTGGGCTGGTATGTTGGTGCTTTCTAAGCTCACTGTACAGCTCCAGCCGGTAATTTTCATACCAGGATTGGTGCTGATGGGGGTTGGCATGGGGTTGTTTTATCCCACAATTACTACGGCGGCAATTCTCATCCTTCGCTATGATCGTGCGAGTCTCGCCGCGGCTACGATTTATATGTTCCAGATTATCGGGGGTGCTATAGGTTTGGGTCTGAACACCACGATTGTGGCCTTGGCTCCGGACTTAGCAACGGGTATCGGTCGTGCCTTTCTAATGAATGCCCATCTTGCCTTGCTGGGGATGGTGGTTAGTGCATTCTTTATCAATGGAAAAAAACGGAGCTGAATATGGTCGGGGTTACCTAGGGGGCTTAATCTCTAAGTTGGTATTCGGGGTGTCAATGTTGATCGGATCAGCCAGAGTGAAGTTGGCTTTCTTAGGGGGTTAGGCGGTATTTTGAGCTTTTCTTGAAAAAATAGGCCCAAACTCTCCGGTAAATCTTTTGTAAATCTCTATATCATGTGTGCAAATTTGCTCAATTTGTTTGATTGTTTTAGATTCTTCCTGGATCTGTTGGGCAAGTGTGTGATTGGGGCTTACGTTGTTTTTAGGAATCTCTAATTCTATTTTATAGTCTTTATTGATTTGTTGGGCCAGCAGGTCAATATGATGAGTTATTCCAACAATGGAAAATTGTTGTAGGTTTTGAATGGCTTGATCAATATAGTCTGAGGGGTTTGAGTTGGGGGAAATGCTAAAGTCTGAGAAATAGTGAATGAAGCTTTGGCCGGCAGAAATTCCTTTTTGAGACTTCATATAGTCATTCAGGGGGAGTGTGTTTTTTGCCCATTCACTCTCTTTGAAGGTGTTGTAGGTATAAAGTGATATCCATCTTTCAATGGGGTCTCTTAATATCGTCAAAAAATCCCACTCATCAGAGAACTTGCTTACGAGATCCGGACGGCAGTAGCTATGCCCGCGACCGTAAAAATTAGATTTTATAGATAGGTTGTAGGCGAGAATGGTTTCCCTGACAGACATCATCGACGTGTCTAAAATTTTAGCGGCACGGTTACTTTCACGTAATTTAATATCGAAATGAGCAGTTTCATTTGGGTTTGAGAGTTGTTGTTTGAGGGCTGAATTTAGTGACGAACCCGCACACTTAGGAACATGACAGAAGTAAATCTTTGGTGGGTGAGGTGGCTCTGCAGGAGATGTTGACTCTGGTGGGAGTGGCTGTACTCGCTTCTTTAAGAATTTTTTCACTAAAAATTACTTTTCTTGGTGGTTAAAAATATAATGTCATAGTGCAGCCTGGGATTTTACTTTCGTTGCTAAGTTTTGACAACCTTAAGTATCGTCAAGCTTAACGTATATGGCTTGGATCTATTTTTAAGATTTTAAGATTTGATATAAAACTAAATTTTTAAGTAAGGCAATCTACATAATCCGATTATGATGAATCTAACATCAAGCACAGGGTCGGGCATGTTAATTCGACAGTACAACTTCTAATTTTGTTGGGATGTAAGCAATTTTACTAGGACACAGGTGAGGATTCTGTTCGAGGCATTCAAGTTGGGTCGTGGGCGATCAGCTCGAACAGTATGGGGGTATCAGCCTCGGTCTTCTTCCCGTTGCTGATATCGTCGATCACCAATACCCGGTAGTTTTCCAGGTGCGCCATGGCCACCAGTAGATCCAACTCCCGTTTGGCCAGCTGCAGCAGTTGCACCAGGGCCGTGGCAGAGAAGAGGCCGCTGTCGATCAGGTTGGCGACCAAGGCGGCGGCGAAGGCCTGGGTGTGCCCTTGTTTACGATGCTGCATGTATAACGCCTCTTGTCGTCGAGTGATGGATAACTCCGGCTGCGAATATCAGGTGCGGGATTGTGTCAATCAACCGGCTAAGATAGTTGTCGTGGACCGGTCACCGTAATTGTCACCAGACAAAGAACTGGGGCCACCCTATAATTACTCTTAAAGAAACTCTGAAATGGGCTATCAATGTTATTGGAAAACCGACACAATTTTCCTTTTAAGATACAAGAAATTCCCAATGAAGATCAAGAAGCCTTCATTAGTATCTTTACCCATCCAATGGTAAGGCGTTTTTGTACCAACATTGGTAACAGTGAAAGTCTAGCTGCCAAGAAATTTAAAAGCCGTGCTTTAAATTTAACACAGGCTGAAAAAGAAGATCCCATTGGTCTTTCCAACAAAGAAAAAATCTATGGAATCTATACTGATAGTCAGCAATTGATCGGTTTTTTTTCCATTCGAAAATCGAGGCCAGAATTTTTAGGAAAGCTCCATGGAGATCACCCTCCTCAAATCATAAGCTCGTTGGAAAACTGGCTGGAGTTGAGTATTTTTATGGGACCCAACTCCCTAGGGCGGGGGTTGGGAATAAAGGCAGCTGGCTTAGCATTGTTGCAGATGGTTTCTCAAGTCCCTGGAGCAGAAGGAGTCCTTTTTACGATCAAGGCCAACAACAAACCTAGTCTTAAAATGGCTTATCGACTCTTCGATATTGTGGACTCCCTGGAGCAATACCAAATGCCTTCGAGTAGGGCCTACAAAAGTAACTTAAATAAATCCGAACTAGAAGCGCTTGGCAACGAAGACCTCGGGCTGGTGACCATTATTATGCCTAAATCGGAATTTTCCCGAGTGGAGAATCACCTTAGGAAATACCTCAAGCTGCCCAAGACTCCTTTCGAGAAGTCCTCAGGCGATCCACAACTGAAAGCTAATCTTTTTTAGCCAGCCCGACCAAGGCGACCCTGGGTATTTCTGCGATGAATTGATCACCCGTTTTTTTAATGCTCAATTCCCTCGTCGCACTCTCGCCAGCGCCGAGTACCGAATCAAAATTTGAGTAGCGAAAATATTTTTCAATCAATTTGAGTAATTGAAATTTTTTTTCTGACTGAAAAGGTTTTTCTCCCACCAGCTTGTGCAAGCCATACATATTTCCGACATAATCTAATAAGGCATCAATAGCCAATTCTTCGCTGGTTGCGCTGACACAAAAAGGATCGTACAGCTCAATAATTTCATGATTACGAAAGCCCGCTTCGATAAAGTACGAGTTCATCTCCGCCTTACTAAAATGCGGGTAGTCATGACCTGTGGGTGAGTAGCGGTGAACCACTTCTTTGAACCAGTGATCCATAGCTGAACCAATTTCAAAGTCGTGAATCAGCAAATTGCCAAGATTTTTCAAAACTCGGTGAGCCTCTTGCACAGCTTGTAGGCGTTCTTTTTTTGGGATGTGATGAGTTCCGTAAGCTAAAATTACTCCATCCATTGATTGGTCTTTCAAAAGGAGATTCTGCGCCTTTTGACGAATACAGGGAATTCCAAATCCATAGGCACTTTGTATCATCTCCCCGGCCATATCACTGGTAAACATAGGGTTTTGAATTTCAGTCCCATAGATCAATTCAAAAGCTCTAAAGAGAGTTCCATTTCCACCCAAAACATCAAGAACAATAAAATTTTCTGGAAGAGACTTTGGATCTTGAGAAGAAAAAATAATTTCAAATAAACTCTTTATGCCCTTCACCCGAGCCGCAATATTTTTTTGGGACTCACGGTAAGACTCACCTCGTCCTGTGTCATCATTGCCTTCAAACTCATTGCTCATGGACAGCAGGTCCTCCAGTAAAAGCTTCAAATCTCGATGATCAAACCAAACAGCCGTGGAGAATTTTTGATGGTTACGTACCATCCACTTGCTGTAGTCATCAAAGCTTAAGCGTGGCAAATATTGAATTTTTTTTTGCTTCCTCATTCTTCTAGCTCCTCACTCCAGAATTCATGTATAGAGCCTATAAACGGCCTGTTCCGAGTGGCGCCCCTTACTGGTTTCTATCGACGGGGCTTGCCGAACCTGGACTATGTGGTGTAATTCTCACCTGTGCATGGGTGCCGTGACGGGCAAAACCACAGCCGCCTTTGGGATGCAGTGGGCAGCATGTCAAGCTTGTATCTCGCCAGGCTTGTTGGGTAACGTATTCCTCGCCGGTTAATCCACAGTCGGAGCGGAGTTGTATCGGCCACCGGTCCGCTACGGTTGCGTTCGTGCGGGCCACCTCCCTCCTTATCTGAACACTCGCTCGTTGTGGTCCAGGCATCGGCTGATTGCCTGGCGGCCGGTGGCGGCTGTGAGAAATCCCACCCGGCATGCTGACCGGTTTAGATCACTGGCAGATGGAATTCGCCCCTGGTAGAGAGAGATAGAGAAAGAGCCGGGGGATTGCAATTTACTGTTGGAAACAACACCGGGTTTGAGGTATTGAGTGACACCCCCATCCCGCTCAAGGATCAGTTCGCGCGACAGTTCGGCGATCTGCATGAATGAGAACAGACGATGATGATCTACGCACTGCAGCGTGTCGCTCATATGATGAATGCCGAGCATATTGGCGACTCACCAGTGTTGGATTGTGATTACCGGATAGCTGTTCGGAAGTGTAAGGCGAATAAAAGGCCTATGGGAGGAATATTTCTTCCAGCAACCCGATGCTTTATCTGAATTGGATCAATCAATGGCACACCCGGTGTGCTTAAATCGCACTTGCAATGGCCCACTGGTCGATCTTTTTTGGCCGTTCCCAGATCATGGTCCGCAGGAGTCCATGCTGGGCGCTGATTACGTGGGGTCTCCTCCCCCCAGAAAGAGACAACGTACCAGGTGGTGCCTGGGTGGGAGGTACCAGAAGTGATCGAATCGGTGTGTCCTGTTCTTTGCAAGCGATCTCACCAGATCGTAGGTAAGGGTTGTATTTAAAGTACTGGGATGGCATCGCAGAATGCCAATTCATGGAAGGCTTAAAGGGCCGTTTCTTCAACAGACAAATACGGCTATTCAACAGACGCTCGCCTTCTTGCGGGCAGCATCGCTATATCATGCGGCTGCGGCCATCCCAACTTTCTCAAGCTGGATATGCCAGGGTAGCAGTGCCCCATAATCCCCAACGGATTGGCAGTGAGGTATCTGCTCAAGTATCTCCACATAATACCTGTAGGGGTCAAGGCCGTGAATCTTGGCAGTGCGAATCAAACTGAAGCGCAGGCATAATGCTTTAGCGCCATTGACCGAAGATGCAAATAGGAAGTTCTTTCGAGCCATGACAAAGGGTTTGATTTCCTGTTCAGTCAAATTGTTGCCGATTTCTAAGCGGCCATCGTTGAGGAAGCACATAGCCCATTCCAATACTTCAGGCGGTAATTCATTGCCTTGCCCAGCGGGGATTTGGGTAGCACTTGCGGATAGTGCTCATCCAGCCAGCACTTAAAGGCCGTCATAATCGGCCTGGACTTCTCTTCTCGCAGATCGTGTCGCTGCTTTGCGGTCAGCTGAATCTCTTTGGCCTTCCTCTCAACCCGGTAGAGCTTCTTATAAAAGTGCATTGCCCGTTTTGCCAGCCCATCCCCTTGCGCCGCTCTCGCTATGGGTTCGAATTTTCACCGGGCATGTGCATTGTAATGATTTGGGCTTACAGCTGTCTGCTCAAACAACAATTCAAAAAATGGATCAGCATCGCAATGTAGTGTGCCTTTAAAGCCGGCAAACCAGTCATTCATAAAATTTCTGTGATCAACGGCATTATATTCATAGAGGATCGCTTCCTTTCCTGGAGGGCCACCTCGGAAACAGTAGGCATAAGATTTTCGGCTTGCTGGCCGGCTAGGTTCGTTAAGAACTTGGAGTGATGTGGCATCCAGAGCCCCAATGTCGTAGCCAATGACCTCGTCTTTTAGCAAATTGCTCAGTGGTTGTAGGGGGAGTTACACAATCGATAACAGTACGAGCCATGGTTTGACGGGGAAAGCTAAAGCCGGCGCGGGTCTCAAACTGTTTTTCCAGGTGATAGAAGGGTTGTCGGTCATCAAGCTTACTGACAATGAGATGGGCTAGAATGGATTCGGTGAACTTACCCTTGGGTAGGATATGCTTTGGTTTGGAAGCAATAACTATTTGGCCTGCACAGCCTTTGAGGCGTTCAACCTTCTCCCGCCACTCGACAATCACTTCATATACCGGGGGCCTGTAGTTCAAGCGCTCATGACGTTCATAATCAACGAGATTCTTTTGGCAGCCACATGCACAGGTTTTATCCTGTTCTGAGACAGGGATTACCACCTCTTTTCTTGGTAAGTGCTCGGCAAAGATCTTCTTTGTTTTTTTAAGATGTTTGTGTGCTGCAATACTAAGCACATCATCCTGGTCTTTGTTGTTATCAGCCTCGTTTTCCTCTAAGGAACTTTCATAGAGAAAACGTTGCCGTTGTTTGAATTGAAACAATAGCGGACTGTTAGCTTTTTCAAACTGCTCACTCCGTTGGCGTGAGCGTTTAAGTTCACATGAAAGCGGTTCAACCTGGCACTGTAGCGCATCATCGGTAGTTATTGGGTTTTCCGATGACAATTTATGTGTGGATAATACCATGGGTAACTATTTTTCAGGCTCTATACGTATCAATAAAAGCGTGAAAAATGGAGTTTTTCTGGTTCTTCTTTCTGAGTAAAATCCAACCCGAAAAGCAGCCGCTGAAACTGTGAAACCGACAGCTCTATGGCATCATTTGAAATGCCAGGAAAGATAAATCTCGACTTCTCATTTCGCTTACAAAGGGGCCAGAATCCACTCTCTTCCCAGTAGAGAATACGAATTTTATCGGCCTTTTTATTGCGAAAGACAAAGAGCTGACCGGATGTCGAATCTTTGTGTAACGTATCAGCCACCAAAAGCACAGATACTATCAATCTGTTTTCGAAAATCGATCGGCTGATGGTAAAACCAGATTTTGGTATTAAATGGTAGCCACATCGCATTTACAGGTCCATAAGGCCAGGAATTTGCGCCAACAACTCCGGGCTATTGATCACCAGCCTTATGCCATTAGGGAACGCTAATACACTCAGGTTTCCCGTTGTGACCACAGGGGACCTGATATCCACGAAACAAAGTCAGGGGTATCAGACACCGAAGTTTGTTCAGTTAGTTTGCGGTACCAGTAGAGGCGCTGGCTGTAGTTTAGGTTGTGCTTACGAGTATAGGCGCGCTTGGATTGAGAGCTTTTCTCGTAGGCCCTGACATGACTTTGCCACTGCTGCTGATTCATGGGGCTTCCCTCCGAAATTGATAGAGTGGGTATCATGGCAGCTCGTCAGAGCAAGTTGAATAATGTAGTTTATGTACCGCTTACGTTGGAGATTGCAATGACTTAGTGTGCGGGAAGTGTTTTTTGTGGGTGTGCGTAAGCCATTTCAAATGATGGCAAAGGGATATTGAGCGACTGGCAGGTATCAAAAGATTGATACTGATGTTTAGGGAGGGAGTGTGAAATAGTCAACTCGGCGGAAACCCTTTGAAAGAAAAATATTAGCTAATAAATGTGTTCTCAATGTTAAATATAACGATCTGTTGGGGAGTTGTTGATTTACACAGAAAAATAATTTAAGTATAAATCCTTTAATGGTAACCGAAAGGCGCTCACGAGAGCGAACGCCTTTCAGTTGTTGCGGTTTTATCTAACTCTATTCTTGATCATTATAATAAGTCCAAATTTTTGATGTGTCATTAGAGCAATCAGTTTTTCCAAGTAAAGAGACTGATCCATTGAGTTCAGGTGCTAAGCAATGTCCAGTAGCTCTATTTTTTATTTGAAAAAAACTACTGCCATCAGAGTGCTGGAATGGGCCAATAAAATCCCAAGTGGTAGAATTGATTGTACTCTCACTCATCGCTAAGCTTGTATAACTAAAGCCATTATCTGTATCTTCGATATAGCTATCATTTTTTAAGTCAATGATTAAATAACCACCATTATATGGAGAGGCTGAGATTCTACTTATTCCACAATGACCTAATCTAAATGCAGTAGGTTGTCCTGCTGTGCCACTTAAGTTACTTAAGCATTGAGTGCCGGCCCCAAATCCACTTGCTAGAATCTTAATGGTTCTTGCATTCTCAGCGTTAGGTAAATCTACTGTTTCAATAGCAAATAACTCTCCTAATGATGGGAGAAACTCACAGGTACCTGCAACAAAACCTATATTTTCTTCATAAGCTAGACAATCTTGGGTCTGTCGATTTCTCAAGCTGAAGTTGCCATCGGTATCTAGGTCAAAAAGATCCCAGGTGGCTACGTCTCCCAATCCATCTAAAAAGCGTATTCCATCGCCCTTATCTTTCATGTTTTTTGATCCAAGCGCTACACGATAACCATTGTTATATGGGTGCAGCTGATAAATAAGAGCATTGTCATCACAATTTATTGTTCCGTGACTAGCTATGCAGACATTTTCTCCAGTGTGGCGCAGGCGAACATACGGCCCATGGGTGGGAATATCTACTCCATTAATCTCCCAGGCATCAGGATCAGCGGTAGCACAATCACCCATTGTGAGTTCTGTATTTTCACCAACAATCAAGCATCTTCCCGTATTCTCATTGACTATGGGAGAATAGGGATCGAATAATGTAGTCTTAGGTAGTTTCCAAACCGCATCTGTTGACCCTAGATCAGAGCGTATAACAAAACCGTCTGAATCTGCACCTTTATCTTTGAAATTGCGATTATCAGTGACTCTAGCAATCCTAAATCCATCTAGGTAAGGTTGAATCATAAAGTGGTTTTGGCTTGAATTACAAATGTATTGTACTTTGCCATCTAATCCCACGCACTTATTTGTGGGTCTATGCTTCAGTCTTACCCCGCTATATGTTTCAACCGCAAATGCTTCGTAAAGTTCTGCTGTATCTTCCTCAATCTGTGCGACAAACTCAGGTAAAACGTGGTTATACCAATCCCATGAATCCACAATAGATGCTAGATTTTCAATAATGAGATTTCTTTCAGCTTCAAGATCAAACACATTTCCATCACGAATTCTTTCTAGATATGTGTCGCGCCATTGATTGCAGAGAGAGTTGGAGCCGGCATCATACGTTTTATTGTAATAATTGTCTGTATATTTATTGCCGTTACATTCGGTTATAAAGGTTTCCCTATATGCATTTAAGTCCGAATTTCCTATATTGACTGATGTCGAGATTAGCCCGGGAAAACTATCATTTTCTACAATTGTTATACCCAGTTTTTCTATTATATTTTTATAGGAGTCGAATTCTTCACCCACGATCCGATTGAATGTCAAATAGGTGTTATAGTCTGCATTGCATCCCGTCGGGGATCCATCAGGTGTTATTAAGAAATCATCAATTGATAATGAATCCTCAGATAATATAGCTTTTAAAACTATAGGATTAATGAGTTGATCGCTATCTATGCTAGCCCAGGTCGGATAGTTGGCCTGACTGTAGCAGAAACGATTAAACTCTTTTCTGTGCAGCAATTCCATCTGGATAATAGAGAGGTAAGCCGGCGCGACATTAAATATTATGGAGTCATAAGAAGCTTTAGTTTTCGCCGCAGTTTCACTATTGATCTTATCCAGTTCTGTCGATATTCTCTCGCCGATTGTTACTGCTAGGGCTTGAAATTTATCCGCAATCGTTTTGTGATATGCTAAATCCCCTAAGTCTATAATGTTTGATTTTGCAAGAGACAAAATAGATTTAAGTTCGATTAGATCTTGCTCAAGAAAAGCAGCTTCCAAATTTGAAATTCTATTATCAAGCTGTGCTAGGCAGCCTACGATTTGTGGGTCTGCACCATCTGTCGTCTCTTCAAATATCCCACCTTTTGTTGCGCTATAAACAAAAGGATACAAGCCTGCGAGTAGTGAAAAAGAACCTGAAGCCCCCAGTGCCGTTGATACAACATTATTTGCGAGAAGAATCCCTACTGCCTGGCTATCGTATGCCACAGCCGATTTGGCCTCTCTTGTAGCGTAATCATAACAGGCCCCGGTTAGCTCGGTCGCATTACTAGATTGGTGGGATATTGCGAGGGCAATCCCTGTGAACAGTCCAATCTTCCTAAGAAAGCTCATAGTGCTTAGATCCTATCTGAATAATTGTGAAATTTGATCGGCTAACTGTTTGTAGCTACATGATTTTAGCAAGATAGAGCCGGCTCTGTTTAGAGCCAGATTTGTAAAATCTATGGTGCCAGTGACAAGAAACCAATAGCGCTGCTACTTTCTATGAGGCCCAAAATGAAAATGGCCAGATTTTATTAATTTTGTGCCTATATGTTTTATTGGTAAAAGTGGATCTGGGCGACGGGGTCGCAAATTTGTTCGATTAAATTATTCCGTATGGATTTTCACCAGTTAACTGGTGGAAAGTGAGCGGCTTGTTTTCGTATTTGAGGAGAGTTACAGTCCAGCTAGATAACTCCGCCTTCTGACAGCTCATTAACTGATTTGGTGTTTTGTATCCAATATTTTTCTTGGGTACGGTGGCTACCTTCTTGCTGTCCTCTTGTCCCGCTCGGTGATGCTTTCTTAATGTCTGCATTTTCAGGGAGTCTTAAAGTGGCAAACGGTTAGTGCTTTCAATTTTCCCACGTCCCTATAAATTTTAAGGCGGAGCAAAATAGATTTCGGGTTGAAATTGCACTAATTTTCTATGCTCCATGAATTCTTTTCTATTGTCGGTTGTGATGGTGCGAACAACCTCTTCAGGCGGACAGTTTGGTGCGATAGTTATCGGGGTGAGGTCTGTTGCACTATAGATTTTATGCTGCAATCTGTAAAAACTGTGATGCATCATGTTCCATTTCACCTTTTCTAAAACAGAGTATTTTCTGAAGCGCCGTAAAACCCGTCGAGAACAGCTCCTTTTCCAGACAGATATACTCACTTTATGGCCTCATCTGGAAGTTTGGATAGCCTTTAGTCGTATTTATACGGCGTCATTCTTCGCATTGATTGCATGCAGTTTTTTATAGTCTCTGCGATATTGCTGTGGAAGGTGTGCTATTTGAGATTAAAACTACCCGTAAATTTTCTGATTGAATACGAGCGATTAGATCCCAAGCTAGTTAACTATTTTTAACTTTTGTTACCTTTTGGAAGTGAGTTATCTGGGCGCGGGTCTATCTGGGCAAGTCAATTGATATTCAGATGAAAAAGCAATGTGCTGTGTGAGGGCGCCATGGTGGATGCGATTATTGTCTCAGCTTAAAATTCCATCAGGAATATGAAAAGGCATGAAAACCTTAAAGGTATCAGACTAAAAGGGTAATCACTGGCACTTTGGAATGAGAGTGCATACCGGAATAGATGGCACTCTCGGACTGACTGATGGTATCGATACAGAAGCCAATAACTATCATGATATTACTGCGACGGATCATTACTGCATAGTGAAGAGGGGAGAATGTAAGGTGATTCTTGTCGCACAGGTGCGAAGCAACGCGAAGAATTATAGTTTAATGGTGGGTGCGGCACATTGGAAAGGCGTCAGGCTATTTAAAGCCTCTCCCAGGAGCGAGTAAGTTGCTAGGGTTAAAAAAATCAAGGCGTAGTTTAGGGTAAAGGTAGAGCATCAGTTTCGATAAGAAAGAAAATATTTTTTGGATCTGGATTGCATTAGATTACTCCATTGAACATTTGGGAGGGGGTTTCATTCGGAGTACTTTACCGCTGGGTAGGGAATTTTCTCTTGAGAATAATGTGGGAATAGAAATAAAAAAGCCCCGCTAGATAGCGGGGCTTTTTAGTGAGATAAGGTTATTGCTTAAACAACAACGTCCTGGATCTCGGTTGCGGCAATGCGCTTGCCTTCTTCGGCAGACTTCTGGAAGTCTTCAATCTGATCGAAGTTCAGGTAGCGGTAGATCTCGCTGGACATGGAATCCAGGTTCTTGGCGTATTCCTGATATTCAGCCGGAGTCGGCAGTTTACCCAGGATGGCGCCTACAGAAGCCAGCTCAGCGGAGGTCAGGTACACATTGGCGCCGTCGCCCAGGCGGTTGGGGAAGTTGCGAGTGGAGGTGGACAGCACGGTGCTGTTCGGGGCCACGCGCGCCTGGTTACCCATACACAGGGAGCATCCGGGCATTTCGGTGCGGGCACCGGCTGCGCCGTAGATGTTGTAGTAACCCTCTTCCATCAGTTGGTGCTCATCCATCTTGGTGGGAGGAGCAATCCACATACGGGTAGAGATGCCGCCTTTGTGTTCTTGCAGCAGCTTACCGGCGGCACGGAAGTGGCCGATGTTGGTCATGCAGGAGCCGATGAATACCTCGTCTACCTTGTCGCCAGCGACGTCGGAGAGCAGGCGTGCGTCGTCCGGGTCGTTCGGTGCACAGACGATAGGCTCTTTGATTTCGGCCAGGTCGATTTCGATGACTTCGAGGTACTCGGCGTCGGCGTCGGCTTCCATCAGTTTCGGGTTGGCCAGCCACTCCTCCATGGCGCGCGCACGGCGCTCCAGGGTGCGCTTGGAGCCATAGCCCTCGGCAATCATCCAGCGCAACAGGGTGATGTTGGAGCGCAGGTACTCGGACATGGTCTCTTCAGACAGCTTGATGGTACAGCCGGCTGCAGAGCGTTCAGCAGAGGCATCGGACAGCTCGAATGCCTGCTCAACGGTTAGATCCTGCAGACCTTCGATCTCGAGGATGCGGCCAGAGAAGATGTTCTTTTTGCCCTTCTTCTCTACAGTCAACAGTCCCTGCTTGATCGCGTAAAGTGGAATGGCGTGTACCAGGTCACGCAGGGTGATACCGGGCTGCATCTCGCCCTTGAAGCGTACCAATACCGACTCAGGCATATCCAGTGGCATAACGCCGGTGGCAGCGGCGAAGGCTACCAGGCCGGAACCCGCCGGGAAGGAGATACCCATGGGGAAGCGGGTGTGGGAGTCACCACCGGTACCCACAGTGTCCGGCAGCAGCATACGGTTTAGCCAGCTGTGGATGATGCCGTCCGCCGGGCGCAGGGAAACGCCGCCGCGGTTCATAATGAAGTCTGGCAGTTTGTGCTGGGTGTCGATGTCCACCGGCTTTGGATAAGCGGCGGTGTGACAGAAAGACTGCATCACTAGATCCGCAGAGAAGCCCAGGCAAGCCAGATCTTTCAGCTCATCGCGGGTCATGGGGCCAGTGGTGTCTTGGGAGCCCACGGTGGTCATTTTCGGTTCGCAGTAGGTGCCTGGACGGATACCTTCAACGCCACAGGCTTTACCGACCATCTTCTGCGCTAGGGTGTAGCCCTTGCCGGTATCTACTGGCTGATCGGGCTTGCGGAACAGATCCGAAACGGGCAGGCCGAGGGACTCACGCGCTTTGGTGGTCAGGCCGCGACCGATGATCAGATTGATACGTCCGCCAGCTTGAACTTCGTCCAGCAGTACGTCGGACTTCAGTTCGAATTCAGACAGGACCTTGCCGTCTTCGGCCAGGATCTTACCGTCGTAAGGGCGGATTTCGATAATGTCGCCCATGCCCAGGTCATCAACGGGCGCTTCGAATACCAGTGCGCCGGCATCTTCCATGGTGTTGTAGAAGATAGGGGCAACTTTACCGCCGATACAAATACCGCCACCCTTCTTGTTGGGTACGCCCGGCATCTCTTCACCGAAGTACCACAGCACAGAGTTGGTGGCGGATTTGCGCGAAGAGCCGGTGCCGACTACATCGCCAACGAAAGCAACGGGGAGACCTTTGGCTTTAACTTCTTCGACCTGCTTCAGTGGGCCGGTAACGCCGGCTTCTTCTGGCTCCAGACCGTCGCGCTTCATCTTATACATGGCCAGCGCGTGCAGGGGGATGTCCGGGCGGGACCAGGCATCGGGAGCCGGGGACAGGTCGTCGGTGTTGGTTTCGCCAGTGACTTTGAACACGGCAACTTTGATGCTCTCGGGCACTTTGTTGCGCTTGGTAAACCATTCGGCGTCTGCCCAGGATTGAATGACGGCTTTGGCGAATTCGTTGCCGGCTTTGGCTTTTTCTTCCACATCGTGGAAGGCGTCAAACATTAGCAGGGTGCCTTTCAGCTGCTCTGCGGCCAGCTCAGCCAGCTCTTTGTCGTCCAGCATTTCAACCAGGGTGTGAATGTTATAGCCGCCCAGCATTTGACCCAGCAGCTCTACCGAGTGCTTGCGGTCGATCAGCGGGGATTCCGCTTCACCTTTGATAATGGCGGACAGAAAGCCGGCTTTCACGTAAGCGGCTTCGTCAACACCCGGGGGTACACGGTGGGTGAGCAGGTCAACCAATTCCTGCTCTTCGCCTTTTGGCGGATTTTTCAGCAGCTCAACCAGGCCGGCTACTTGCTCTGCGTCGAGCGGCTTCGGTGGGATGCCTTGTTCGGCGCGTTCTGCGACGTGTTTGCGATAGGCTTCAAGCACGGATAAGTCCCTCTTGGTGTGTGGGGTGGCACCAACAGCGGGTGTAATTCCCGATCTTTGTACTTACTGCCGGGATTTTTTTTTCGAGGCCGCTGAAGGCGGGGTGGCGAATACTACAGGAAAGCCCTAGAGCTGTTAAGTTTATCGAAAAATCAATAATTTAAGTGAATTTCGACTATTTGCAGGGCGAATTTTAGTGTGCTGACAACAGCTATCCTGCCTCTTTTCTTAGTGGCTGAAACAAAATAGTCTACGCGCAATTTTAATCCAGGCCTTTGCTGCCTGAACGGCTAAATCTGGTTGATTGATGTACAAAAAGGTTCGTACCCCCTGTATTGGTGTCTGCTCGACAGGTATTGGTGATGATGTCTGTCGTGGCTGTAAGCGTTTCGCCCACGAGGTGATCGACTGGAATGCCTATACCGAGGAGCAGCGTCGCATCATTGCCGCAAGGCGTGAGGGTTATTTAATCAATGCGGTGCGCAGTCAGCTGGAAATTGTGGATCAGCCGCTGCTGCTCACGCAGCTGCGCCACCAGCAGATACGCTTTGATGACAGTCAGAATGCCTACTGTTGGGTGTTTGAACTCCTGCGTGCGGGGGCCAGCCAGATTGAGGATTTGAGTGCTTACGGGCTTTGTCCAACCCCTCTGGCGAAGGGCGTCAGTTTGGTGGAAATCCGCCGGCGTATTGATGAAGATTTCTACGCTCTGTCAGTGGCCTATTACCAGCGCTATATCGCCCCAGGCCTATTTAGGGACTGATGCGCCACCCGCATTTTCACGGCATAACACAGCTGCTGTTTTCCTGAGGCAGCTTATCCCTTTAGAATTACGCTCCTTCCCCGGTAATGGAGAGCCGGCTATCAGCTCAAATCATGAAATTTCCCGGCGGGCGCTGCTGGTGCTCAATCCGAACAGTCGAAATGGTGCCGAGGCAGACCTTGACAGTGGTCTGGCGCGTTTAGAGGCAGCTGGGATTGCGGTGAAAACCCTATGCTCCCAAGGGTCCCAGGAAACCGAGGCGGCAATCCGGCAGCAGCACAAATCCTTGGACTTAGTGATTGTCGGCGGTGGAGACGGCACCGTCAGCTCTACTGCCCGGGCACTCATAGAGAGTCAGTTGCCGTTGGCTGTTTTACCGCTGGGTACCGCGAATGATCTGGCCCGGTCCCTCGGTATTGTCGATCTGGGACAGGCTTTTGATGTCATCATCGATAACCACCGGCAGGCCATTGACCTCGGTGTGGTCAATGGCCACTACTTTTTCAATGTGGCCAATATGGGGCTGGGGGTCAAAGTTACCGAGGCCCAGGATTCCGACATTAAAAAACGCTGGGGAGTGTTCAGCTACCTGAGGGCTTTTTTTATTGCTCTGGGGCGCGCGCAGAAATTTCGCGTGGATTTGACGCTGGACGACAAGCGTTACCGCATGGGCTCAATACAGCTGGCCGTGGGCAATGGCCGCTACTACGGTGGCGGTAACCTCGTGGCGGAGGAGGCGCGTATAAACGATGCCAAGCTCGATCTTTACTGCCTGCGCCCGCGTGGTCTGATGGAATTACTGGGTATGGCATTGTTGGTACGCAACGGCAAACACCATCTGGCGAAAAGAATTTTTAGTGCCAGCGCCGAGCGGATCGAAATCGAGACCAAGCCGGGCCTGGAGATCCATGCCGATGGCGAACCGGTTACGGAGACTCCGGCAACTTTTAAGGTGATCCCTGCGGCACTGCAAATCCTGGTCCCGCGCAACTCAGATGAACTCCTCAGTGACAGGGAGAAAGACAATGACACTGATTCGCACTGAATCCCAGGCCGCGCTCAACGATCTGTTCGTTGCTTTTGCGCGCAGTGAGGATGACTACCGGGCTGCCGCCGAGCAACTCGAAGAGAAGGCCGCGGCCGATTTTCTGTGCGCAATAGCCTCTCAACGACACGCGCTTGCGCGACGGGTGGAACAGGCGATTCGCGCTGAAGGCGGTTTACCCTCGGAGCCGGACCCGGATCTCAAAGCTGGCGAGCAATTTTTGCAGAAGCTTGGGCCATTGCTGGCCGAGGATAAGACCAGGGAAGTCTATCAGCAGCGCCTCGATGCCGATCGTGCGCTGCTGGACTATATGGGGTATGAGGTGTTGGGCGCCCTGGAAAAAGCCCACTCGGGTCTCAAGGAAGAGTGCCGCAGTCATCTTGAGAAATCACTGTCATGGCTTGAAAAGCGGCTACAGTGATCCTCCCTGGCGAATCCGCCTTAACGCGGCTGGCGCAAAAAAACTCTTAGGGCAGGCAGGAAAGGCTCGTTGGCGATAGCCAGGTCCCGCCTCTGCCGGCGCCGGCTCGCGCTGGGCTGATGATCGACTCGGGTAAATTCCGGCAGCTGCCCGGCTTCATTGGCGGACACTAGTACCGGCATGGAGGAGTAACCCACCTGATGGTATCGCTCCTCTTCATCCACCTCCTGGCTAAAGAAAATTTCCGCAACCTGAAGGTTGGGGCGGCTTTGCACTTGTACCTGGCGCAGATCCTCCTGTTGGCTCTTAGGTACTCCGGCGAGCAGTTGTCGCTGATATTGGATGCCGGGGTCTGCGCCCGTTGGGTCCAATTGGACCAGCTTTTTCTCACACCATTCAACGGTCACTTTGCGTATCGATTTACGCGCTTTTATCCAAGATAGAGTGAGGGCGTCGGGCCGCTCACGGCAGAGTAAAACCAAGCGGTAGCACTGGCGTAGGTGGGCGCGGGGGTAGCCGGCCCCGGCCAGTATCTCACGCACATTGCGGTCGCGTTCCGCCATCGGGCGGGCCTCTAGAGCCGACCTGTACTCGGCGATGGCATTGGCAAAGGCCTCTTTGTGGTTGTTGAGTTGCCTGGCAAGGTTCAGCGTCTTTTCCGGTACAGCGAGCAGTCCGGGAATTTGCAGGGTTGCGCGGGCGTCCGCACCCGAACCGAGAGGTTCGGCATAATCCAGTTGCGCATAGAGGGCAGCGGCCAATGAAAAGGGGCGTTCGAAGCTCGCTTGCAGTGTCTGGGCAGCTTCCTGAGCGAATGGTGGTTGCAGCAGATAGTGCTGCCAGGGCTTTCCGGCATCCTGCAGCTGCTCAAGGGCGTCGCGCAGATCTGAGGCGCCCCTGTGAAGCTGTTCCAGCAGCGGAGGTATGGTCCTCGCCCGTTCCCGGTAGTCCGTCATCGCTTTCTTCCACAGTTTAGTACGTTTATTTTAATCCACTTAATAAATCGTTATCAATATTAGGTTGAAAACCTATCACCCCGAGGGGGAACTCGGGCAGAGTGGGTTACCAGTGTGTATCTTGGGAGCCGGGCACAGTGGTGGGAGGGTATGCCGGGGCTGTGGGAAGTTGGCCTATTTCCGTTCGGAACCTGCCTTTCTCCCGCTGTGCCGCTATAATCCCGCGCCTATTGATTTATCCCAGATGAAATACCTATCCCATGAGTGCCCAAGTTCCCGATTTATCCGAGATTCACGCGTTTCTGCTGTGTGCCACCCCTGACGCCTGGATTGAGGCCGCGCTGGCCGAGCCGGAAATGATGCTGGTAGATCACGCCAACTGCGAGAAAAAAGCGGCGGGCACCGCGCTCAATCTGATGTTCCGCTATCTGGGGGATTTTGAGCTGTTGCACAAGATGTCGCGCCTGGCACGCGAGGAGTTGCGCCACTTCGAGCAGGTACTGGCCATTATGGAAAAGCGCGGCATTGTCTATCCCCATGTGAGCGCTTCCCGCTATGCAGCCGGGCTGCGCGCAGAAGTACGCACGGCAGAGCCGGGGCGTTTGGTGGATACTCTGATTTGTGGCGCAATTATCGAGGCGCGCTCCTGTGAACGTTTCGCGCGTATCGCGCCCCACCTGGATGACGAGTTGCAGAAATTTTATCTATCGCTGCTGAAGTCGGAGGCCCGCCACTTCCGCGACTACCTGCATCTCGCTCAAAAGGCGGCTGATGAAAATATAGAACCGCGTGTCACCGCCCTGTTACAGCTCGAACGGGAGCTTGTGCAGAGCGCCGATGGCGAGTTCCGTTTTCATAGCGGTGTACCGGGAAAAGGATAAGGGCGAGTTAGCTCTGGTCCAGGCTGGCGAGTAGGCGGATAAAATCCTGGAGATCTTTGTGGCTCGAATAGTCCACGGCAAATTTATTGTGGAAAAATACGGTCAGTCGTACTTTGGCTGAGTTGATAAAGACGGTATAGCCGTCAAAGTCGGTGCTGACCGTCAGCCCCTGATAGTGCCAGCCATCGGCCTCCTTGCGCCCCTCGCGGGTGGCACGGTCAAATACCCGCAGTGCCTGTTTGACGTCTACTTTGTGCTCCTCTTCCATATCTTTCTCCCCACGCCTCTAGACTTGTTGTTCTGTTATCGGAATTTTTCACCCGCATAGCAATGGAAGCTTAGACAAGATGGATAGTAGTGGCTATCAGCCGTCGGTGGTGGATACCCGCCTGTTCGATGCTCTGGCATATCTGGGGCTATGCCCATTTGTGATCGGCTTGCTCATAGAGCTTGTGGGAGTATCTTTCCTGGGAATTGATGGCCGTCTTTTCTTTAGCGCCTACAGCGCGGTGATTCTCAGTTTTTTGTGCGGTATTTGGTGGGGGGGTGCACTTAACCGCCCAGGGCATCCACACCGGATGGCTTTGGTATTCCTGAGCAATCTGGTGGCCTTGGCCGGGTGGGTTGCACTGCTGCTTTACCAGACCGTCTGGGGACTGCCTATTCTCGCGGTGGGCTTTGCCTTTGTGGCCTGGATGGAGGCGCGCCTGAACCCGAACCTACCCGGCCGCGAGCAGTATTTCCGCACACGGGGTATCGTCACCTATCTCGTTATTGGCTGTCATCTCGGCATGATTGTGCTGCTTTAACACGGTTTGTCTTCGCGGTCTGTTTATTCTCCCAGTAATGGGGCGGGAACTAGACTTTTACCAGAAAATAAACATAGGAATACCAGGAATGGAGCCAATAACCACCCCAGCACTCAACCAGTTATTTTTTGAGGCCAGAACTTATAGTTATTGGCAGGATAGGCCTGTGCCGCAAGGGCTCCTGAAGAAATTGTATGCCTTGGTCAGAATGGCACCCACCAGTGCGAATTGTTGCCCGATGCGGATTGTTTTTATTGTGAGCAAGGAGGGGAAGGCGCGGCTCAAGCCGGCGTTGAACGAGGGAAATATTGAGAAAACCCTGTCGGCTCCGGTGACAGCGATCATTGCTTACGATATGCGCTTTTACGAACATCTTCCCAAGTTGTTTCCCCATGCAGCGGTGCGGGACTGGTTTGTCGGTAATCCCGAACTTACAGAAGAGACGGCATTTCGCAATGGCTCGCTTCAAGGGGGGTATTTTATTTTGGCGGCCAGAGCCCTGGGGCTCGATTGTGGCCCCATGTCGGGGTTTGATAACGCCCTTGTTGATCAGGAGTTTTTCAGTGATCCGTCCTCTGCGCCGGGGTTTATGCAAGAGCATTGCCCTGGGGGCCATATAAAATCTAATTTTTTGTGTAACCTGGGCTATGGCGTAGATGCCAAGCTCCACCCACGCAACCCGCGCTTTGAATTTGACGAAGTATGTAGTGTCCTCTGAGTTGATGGAGATACAGTTTGTTTGGGTTTCTAGATAACTTCCTTCCGTTTCAAGGTTTTTCCTCGCAGTCTGAAAATCGTCTGCGCTGATGGCTGATAAGAAATTACAAAAGTTACCTCCCGCTGGCGACTGTTTTTTACCTAGGGAGGAGGACGTTTTATACGAGCTTTTTGGGCGTGATATCAGCCGAAGTGTTGTTGAGCGCTTTCTCGGTTTGCAGGATATTGAATATTCACGTTGTGTCGCCTCTGAGAATGTGGGTATTTATCGAGCGGACCAATTGTTATTGGATTGTTACGCAAGAAAAATCAATAAAAAATCAGTTCTGGGTAAACAATTGTTGTTTAGTAAAGAAGAGTTAGAGCCGATTATTAAAGCCTATCGCAATGAGTCTCTCTATATGAACCTGGGGCGTGTCAGAACAAGTTTTCCTCGTGACGTAATCACGACAGAGGAATTTGTTTTGCATTTACAGGCGGCGATCGAAAAAACGTTAGAGAAAAAGAAAGTGGTGGAAGATTTTGTCGTGGTAATTCCAACCACAAGCTATAAGGGGGAACTCATTCCCAAGGCGATCTGCAGCAAAGCAAAACTGGATGATGAGACCTTCAAAAGACAGTGTCAGTTGGGGTTGGTGCGCAACCAGCATTTACAGTATGTTCTAAGCAAATCCTATCTTTGGACTTTGGCTCATGCTTGGCCCTTTATTACCGGAAATGAGGTTGGGGTAGGGCGTTTTCGCGGGGTAGTATTCCGGCAGTTTGATACGAATTGGGACACCATTGCTTCGAATCTCGACAGTGATATCAACATTTTTGTGCTGACCGATGCTAGCTGTACGGGTGGTGAGGCCGAGCAGATTCGCAGTCGTTTACTCAAGTGTGATAAGCGTGAAAAATCCGCCCTCATTATCCCTCTCTGTAAAAAAGAAGCACTAAAGCGCTTGAGTAAAAACTCTGAGGAGTACGCCGAGATTATCGTTGGTGTTGTGCTGGATGATTTTAAACGGCAGTGGAAGGATCTCGGCCAAAGAGCGAGTTATAAAACTCTAAGGGGAGGGCGTTGAGTCACTCCGCTCCTGGCCTCCTCCCTATTTGACCGGTCTTGGTAGAGCGATATCTGCAGCTAGAAAACGGGCTTGGAGACAGTCTGGTAAACGATAGTAATTGTCAGAGGGAAAGCCAGCGCCCCTAAAAGACACCAAGCACGCATAATTTTGTATTTTATTGTTGTTATTCTCTGTGCTGGTCTGACGTAACAATGGATGCTGTAAGTAGAGAACCCGTAGTCATAAAAAGAAAACGGTAGAAGTCGGTCCGGAAGCCCGTTGAATACAGGCTGGATTGATTATCAGCCATACCTATTGGACTACCCAGCAAGCCAGTAACCCCTACAGTGACGGTGCTGATTTCACGATCCAGTGATGCCGGGTGATGCGCAAGTCTTTTCTTGTCGTTGAATTCAAAGAAGCGCTCTGCGAGAAAAGTTGGAATTTTAGCGATGTCATTAAACCCGAAGTATTAAATGTGGTCGCTCATCGAGAATCAAATTCGTAGGGATACCCCAGAGGATGGCGGAGATTATTCAGCGGATTTTTAGCGGTTATTAGAGTGTTCAAGTGGCTGTGGGGCACGGGGGCGAAGCGATAAATCAGTATATTGCCCAACGGAAAACCAGAAGAATACACAGAGTGCGATAATTGTTGTGCCGAGGGTAAAGTAGTGTACCCACTTGGGTTCTGGACCACCGGGCAGCAGGTGCCCCTCTTCGACGCTGCGCCGACGGTTTAATACCAGCGCATAGAAAATGACGGTGGTAATAACAAAAATCAGTGACCAGCGTGTTTGCTGGCCATCTGATCCCACCAGAGCCACCAGACAATAAATCGCGGCGATCAGCAGAATAACGGTAAATAGCGTGTATTGATGCCGAGGCATTTTTCCGTAGGCGAGTATCCTAAGCGCCACGGCCGAGTAAATATAGGGAAGCAAGGTCATGATGACCGCCACCGAGGCAATTTTGCCAAATTGTTGGCTGGCACTGGGGGATATCGTGGCGAGCACCAGCAGGGACATCAGGATTGCCACCAGCGTTAAACCCGTGGAGGGCACTCCTTTGCGGTTGGTCCTTGCAAAGAGACTGGAGAACAGACCGTCATCCGCTGCGGCCTTGGCAGACTGACCCACCAATAGAATCCAGCCGCCCAGTGAGCCGATACAACCAATGGCCGCGCAAATGGCGACAATATTTGCCGCGGTATTGCCCAGTGCCAACCGCGCGGCATCGGCAAAGGGCGCGGAAGAAGCGATCAGCGCTTTGTTGGGCAGCATGCCCATAATGACTGAGGAACTGAGCACATAGGCCACCGATGCCAGCAGCACACCGCCCACGGTGGCAATAGGTACATTGCGGCTAGGGTTTTTCACTACAGCGGCGGATACCGAGGCCGTCTCCACGCCGATAAATGCCCACAAGGTAAAGGTGAGCGTGGCCATGACCGCGCTGGTATCGTTCTTTCCGGAGACATTCCAGCCCGCGCTGAATGTCTGGCTGTCGAACCAAAACCAGCCGAAGAGTGCGGTGCCGAGAATTGGGATCAGCACCAGGCTGGTGGTGAGCGACTGAATACGTCCAACAGTGCGGGGCCCGAGGATATTTGCATAGGTGAGCAGCCAGATGAGCGCTATTTGAGCCAGGGCAAAGGTAAGGGGGTCTTTCAAGGGTGGGAAGAAATGGGTGATGTAGCCTAATCCGGCAGTAATCAGCGCGACGTTACCAATCACATTGGCGAGCCAGTACACCAGGTTGGTCTGGTAGCCAATATAGTCGCCAAAGGCTTTGCGCGCATAGGCATAGGGGCCTCCCGCGGCGGGGTCCAAGGCGGCGAGTCGGGCAAAAACCAATGCCAGTGCGACGGCGCCGACAATAGTGATCAGCCAGCCGATCAGGGAGATGCTGCCCACATTCGCCAGATTGGCCGGCAGCATAAAGACTCCGGAGCCCATCATATTACCGGCCACCATCAGGGTAGCCGGTAGCAGACCAATCTTAGCGCTCTCGGGGTTACAGGGGGCTATGGCGCGGCCTCCCGGCGCAGGGCATAAATGTGGTAACGCCCATCGCGCACCTCGACACCATGGTTGTCATGGCCAAAGCCGGGAAATTCCCGATCAAAAGATTCCAGAACTTGTAGGTACTCCAGCGCGGGGCTGCCCGCTTGGCCGAATTTTTCCCCTGGCATCAGCAGGGGAATGCCGGGCGGGTAGGGAATAACACCCGTTGCCGCAGTGCGCCCAGCGAGTAGGTTGAGGGGAAGCACTTCCACATGGTCGCGCACCAGGGCCTCATAGGCTTGCACTGGGCTGCAATCTACGTCGGGCAGGGCGGAAAAGCCGGCGGACATCTTCGCGGTACTGCGCAACTCTTTCATACGGGCAAACATTTTTTGGGCGAGGTCGCGCAGACCCAGTTCGGCATACATGGGGTACTTGGCCAGGAGGTTTGGAAGACATTGGCTGAGGGACTGGTTGGCATCGTAATCGCGTTTGAAGGCAAGCAGGGCGTTGATCAGGGTGCCCCATTTGCCCTTGGTAATACCAATGGAAAATAAGAACAGGATGGTGAAATCCGTCGTTTTTTCCACAATGATCCCGAGGTTGTCCAGGTATTTACTAATGATGCTGGCGGGAATGCCCCGGTCTGCCAGCTGGCCATTGCGCTGCATACCGGGTGTAGTAATAGAGACCTTGATGGGGTCGAGCATACAGTAGTTCTTTTCCAGCTGGCCAAAGCCGTGCCAGGAATCGCCGGGATTTAACAGCCAGCAACTGGCTTCATTGCAGAGGAGTTCTGCAGGTGCGCTGTGAAAGGCGTGTTTGTGCCCATTTGATGGATCTATCACCCGGTCCGGTTGCCAGCCGTCAAAAAACCACTCCCCTTTGTCGTTGTACTCTCGCTTGAGCCGCGCCAATACCTGGCGAAAGGCCACCGCTTCGACGATGGACTCGCCGGTGAGTGCAGTGCCTCCGGGCCCGTCCATCATTGCCGCACTCACATCGTTGGAGGCCATGATGGAATACAGCGGGGAGGTGGAGGCGTGCAGCATGAACGCTTCGTTAAAGCGGCCGTGCTCAATGGGGCTGCGCCCGTCACGAATATGGATCATGGAGGCCTGTGATAAAGCTGCCAGCAATTTATGGGTGGACTGCGTGGCGAATTTTGTCGGGCCATTGTGGGACTTCGGAGCGTCGCTGTCGTACATGGCGAAGCGGTCCCGATAAATGGGGTTAAAGCGCGCATAGGCGTACCAGGCTTCATCAAAATGCAGCCGGTCAACGGACTCGCCCAGTAACTCCTCGACCCGGCGTACGTTGTAGCAGAGGCCGTCATAGGTGGAATTGGTGATCACCGCATGCACGGCACGCTGGCTGTCGGCAGTGCTCGTCAGGGGGTTGCGCTGAATGGCTTGCGCTACCGCGGCCTCCGTTAGCTGATCTGGGGGAATCGGGCCGATCAGGCCGTAGTGATTGCGTAGCGGGACCAAATAAGTGGGGATGGCACCGGACATGGTAATGGCGTGCTCTACCGATTTGTGGCAGTTGCGATCGCATAGGGCCAGTTGTCCGCGGGTCACTGAGGCCATCACAATCACGCGGTTGGAGGTGGACGAGCCGTTGGTGACATAGTAGGTGCGGTCGGCGCCGAAAACCTTTGCCGCATAGCGCTCCCCGGCGGCGATGGGCCCGGTATGATCGAGCAGTGAACCCAGTTCTGTCACAGATATAGACAGGTCAGAGCGCAACATGTTTTCGCCGTAGAAATCATAGAAGGCGCGGCCCGCTGGCGATTTTAAAAACGCGGTGCCGCCGGTGTGGCCGGGAGTATGCCAGGAGTATTCATGCACACGGGCGAAGTGGGTGAGGGCGGCAAACATCGGTGGTAAGACGGCATGGCTGTAGCGCTCGATCGCGCCCTGAATACGTCCACCGATAAAAGTGGGGGTGTCCTCCAGTATCCAGATAAAGTCGTTGGCCAGCTCCAGAGCGCGGCGCGGCATATTGCTGACGGTTTCACGGTCGGTGAGCAGGAAGACCGGTAACTGCAGATTGCGGGCCCTGAGCTGTTCCAGCACATTGAGTGCAGGAGGATTACCGCAGCCGGGCAGGTCCCAATTGAGTAGCAGGCACTGGATCGCCGAGTTGGCGCGCAGCATGGCACCGGCGTCGTCGCTGGAGACCGTGGTGATGAGGTCGATGCGACGCTGGGCCAGCTCCTCTTGCAGGCGTGCGGCGGCGCGACCCGGTGCGCTGTTGCTGACGATTTCGCCGCTGGCGAGCAGGGCCAGCATGGTACTGGACACTGGTTTTCCGAGCTGCTGCATGGGCTTCCCGCTTGGTTTAAGTCTCGGGCGCGTCAGGGCGGCCGTTTTATCGCAGGAAGTTGTCTTTCAGTAAATCGATTACTTCATCTGCGCGCCCGTTGAGTATGGCTTTGAGCCCAAATAATGCCGTAGAGGAGACCTGTTGCGCGGTTACTTCGGGGGGCATGACCAGTTCCAGCCGATTGACGGTAACGTCCAACAGAGCCGGTCCCTCAGCCTCGAGCCAGCGTTTCATGGCGCTTTCGAGGTCCCCGGCTTTCTCAACCTGCTCTCCTTGAATACCAATCAGTTCCGCCAAACGGCCGAAGTCGGGGTTCTTCAGCCCAGTGTAGCTATCCAGCAATCCCTCGATACGCTGCTCCATTTCCACGAAGCCAAGGGAATGGTTGTTGAATACCAGCAGCTTTAGGGGGATTTTTTCTTGAACCAGGGTCAGCAAGTCGCCCATTAACATGGTCATGCCGCCGTCGCCACACATGGCGATTGTTTGACGCCCCGGATTGGCCTTGGCCATACCCAGGCCCTGTGGGTAGGCATTGGCCATGGTGCCGTGGGACAAACTGGTGAGAAAGGAGCGTTTGCCATTGGCGCGTAAGTGACGCAGCAGCCATACCATGGGCGACCCCCCATCGGCAGTGAAAACGGCTTCTTCGCTCGCCAGCTTGTCCAGGGTTTGGGCGACAAATTGGGGGTGAATCAATTTGGGGTCGGGTTCGTGGCCGCGCTCCTGCAATTGCTCCAGGTCTTTTTGATAGCGTTCGAGCAGATCCTCCAGGAATTTTTTATCGCTCCGCTCTTTTAGTTTCGGCATCAGTGCTTCTACGGTCGCACCCACATCCCCCACTAGGCCCATGTGGATCGGGGTGCGGCGCCCCAGGTGAGAGGCTTGGATATCTACTTGGATAATGGTCGCTTTTTCCGGGTAAAACTGGGTATATGCGAAATCGTTACCCAGACACAGCAGCAGGTCACAGGTCTGGATGGCACGATAACCGGCGGGGTTGCCGAGAATGCCGTTCATACCCACATTGCAGGGGTTGTCGTACTCCAGAAACTCTTTGGAGCGCGTGGTATGAACGATTGGGGCGGCCAAGTGCTGGCCCAGTTTTACTACCGCATCGTGGGCAAATCGGCAGCCGATACCGCCGTAAATAACAATATTTTTTGCCTGGTTCAGTTTGTCCGCCAGTGTGTCGAGCTCCTCGTCCGCTGGGCGCGTCAACCATTTAGGGCGGTGCACCGACCAAGGAAGGGAATCTTTGATCTTGGTTTTGAAAATGTCACCGCTGATCTCTACAACCGCAACGCCGCGTTGGTTGAGCGCTGCCTGGGCCGCCAGGCTAATAATACGGCGAGCCTGTTCCGGGTCGGAAAGGGTTTCGCAGTACACTGAGCACTGTTCATAGAGCTTGATTTGATCGACATCCTGCGGAAAACCCAACCCCTGTTCCGCGCGGTCGATACGGGAGGCAATCAACAACACCGGTGCGCCATTGCGATGACTCTCGAAGATACCATTGAGAAAATGCAGGCTACCGGGACCGGCGGTACCAGCACAGACACTCAGCTCACCGCTCAGATAGGACTCACCACCGGCGGCGAGGGCGCCCACCTCCTCGTGGCGAACGTGTACCCACTCCAGCTTGGACTGGCGTACGGCAGAGGTGAAATGGTTGATGGTATCGCCGACGATGCCGTAGCAGCGCTTTGCGCCGGCCTTGACCAGGGTATCGACAATAATCTCCGAAACGGTCTCCATGGAACTCTCCAAAATTAGGCGGGTGTCTACAAACGACGCAAGGCGGTGTGGTCGTCATGGGCCAGTTTTACGGCGGGCAGGAATGAGTTGGCCTGCGCGGCGCGCCACCAGTGCCCATAGGACGTCTCCTTGGGCGCATCTATCAGGGCTTTCTCTTCAAGAAAATGCCAGATGCGATCGATCGGGTAAGACTCGGTGCCGTTGATACGGTGGTAAAGATGGTAGGGCTGTAAATCCCGCGGCTCGGTTAAACCGGCGGCAGCGATAATATCCCCCAGGGCCTCCAGGGTTTTTGCCTGGAATGCTGCGGCGCGCTGACTCTGAACATCCACGACCAGCCCGCGCTGGCGCCGGGGGTCCTGAGTGGTCACGCCTGTGGGGCAGGTGTCGGTATGACAGCGTCGTGACTGGATACAGCCGATAGAAAACATAAAGGGACGGGCGGCGTTGCACCAGTCGGCCCCAATCGCCAGGCAGGCGGCCAATTCTGAGGCCGAGTAGATTTTGCCGCTGGCGGCCAGGCGCACTTTATCTCGCAACCCGGTGCCCACCAGGGCATTGCGCACCACGATTAACCCCGGTAAAAGCGGCATACCCACATGGTTGGACAGCTCCAAAGGGGCTGCGCCGGTGCCCCCTTCCGCGCCATCTACAACGATAAAGTCGAGATACTTCTCGGTTTCGAGCATCGCTTTCATAATGGCCAGGACCTCAAAAACCTGGCCCACGCACAGCTTGATACCTACCGGTTTCCCGCCGGAGAGGGTGCGCATTTGATCGGCGAACTCGAGCATTTCAATGGGCGTTGAAAACATTGAATGGGCGCGCGGAGAGACGCAGTCCACCCCCGGTTGCACCTTACGGGTTGAGGCGATTTCCTGGGTGACTTTTGCTCCGGGTAATACACCGCCATGGCCGGGTTTGGCGCCCTGGCTCAGCTTAATCTCCGTCATTTTTACCTGGTCATCGCAGGCTTCGCGAAAAAGGTCGGGATCAAAACTGCCGTCCTCCCGGCGGGTCCCGAAGTAGCCACTCCCCAATTCCCACACCAGATCACCGCCGTGCTTGCGGTGGTAAGGGCTGATGCCGCCCTCTCCGGTATCGTGATAGAAGCCCCCAATCGCGGCGCCTTTGTTCAGAGCTTCGATCGCTGCGGCGGAAAGGGCGCCAAAACTCATGGCGGAAATATTTAATAGTGTGGCCGAATAAGGTTGGGCACAGCGGCCGGAACCCACTTCGATACGGGATTTTACATCGGCATTCTTGGCGGGATTAATGGAGTGTGTGAGCCACATATACTCCTGGCTCTGCACATCCAGCTCGGTGCCAAACGGGTGCATATCCGGATAGCCCTCGGCACGGGCATACACAAGCCGCCGAGCCTCATAGCTAAACGGCTTGCCCTCTTCGTCTCCCTCCACCATATAGGCGCGAAAATAGGGGCGAAGATTCATAAATATCCAGCGAATGCGCCCGGCCACGGGAAAATTGCGTGTCAGGCTCCAGCGGGGTTGGAGCATGTCATAAATTCCCAGTAGTACGAGAAACAAGCTGAGGAGAAGTGCGATCACCCACCAGGCATCGACTGCGATGGTGAGTATTAGAAATATCGGAGTGAGAACTAGGGCGGTCACCGGAATGATCGCGCGTTTGATGCCGTTTCTACTGGCGTAGGCGCGCCAGGCCGTGGAGATGATCATAGTGAGCTCATTACATGGAGTTCCGATAATGAACCTAGATCATCGAGCGCGCCTTTGCTGCTATCGCTCCTCGATCTGCCGCAAAACAGGCCTCTCCAGGTTTGAATCTTGTTAAATCTTTCCTTATGGGCATGTAAATTATGCTCTCGGGTTGTTTACCCTTGATAAGTGCAGTTCGCTGTTTATTTCTGAACACGGTAGGACTGCAATACTCGGTGAGCGTTACCTGGCAAAATACTGGCAGAAAAAAGATGGATTGGGCGTTCATTGGAGAGAATCATGCTTTCGCTGTCGCAACACAAGGGGGTCTACTCGGTGGATTTATGCAGAGATCAAGTTGGATATATTTGATGTCTATGGCATGACCGATGCTCGGATAAAACAATTTTTTGACTCAATAGAGTAATGCGCCAATTGTGCTGGCGTTGGACCAACTACTGGAGTTCAGTCTGGGCGTGGATAAATACAGTTTCTTGGCCAAATGCCGACACATTATTACCGATGGAATCGGCTTGTCACTGGGGGAAAGCAAGCACGGGCAGGTGTTGGGTCCCATGTTCTTCAGGAAAATCTGCCCCTGATTGGTGAGGAAACTTGAGCGGAAAAATTACAGTGCCTATATAGGGAAATACTGTTTGTCGTACGAAGGGCATACGCTGCAGATTCAACTGGCTCCATGGGAGCATCGGCATAATTTTCCACCCCCTTGCACCTGCGGGTTGATTTCCTGAATACGGAGGTACAGCACGAGGGGTTGCAGGCGATCTATAACGATGCGTCCTCGGGGTCGATCGTCATAAACGAAAGAAGACAAATACGCTCGATCAATCTGCCCACCGGAATTACCCCTTATGGCCTTTATTTATCCATGGCGGCTTATGGTGGAATGCTTCACCGCAATTTTCTCTACAACGCTCTCGGCTTTAGTCGAGGTACCACGCAAAAACGTAGTGACCGCTGGCGCTGTATTTTAGTGAGGGGGGTATTAGGGCGGGTTTCAAGCCGTTGGGCTGAATGACTTACTGTGCGCCCGTAATTGGCCGAACAGTTTGCCTGGGTAGGGCTGAACGTTCATCGTCTCTCACCTAGCTGGCGATGGCCGGCATACGTTCGCGCGAGTGGGTCTCTATTGCGGTGACAACGGCATAGTCATTCAGTTCAAGGAGGATTTCATCCAGACTGAGAAGTTGCCAGCAGGCTCTTGCTCCGGCCTTAGTGGCTTTGTCGTGGAGAAACTTTCGTGCGAGGGCGGCAGCAGGCGCCGCCGCAATCCAGGGGCCATCACCATTCAACCCGAGCACTTGCCAGCAGCGTGTAGCGGTTTCCCCATGATCGTTTTCGCCCTCGGCACGGACGATCATACCGCCATGGGGGGTGCCCCCAGGCCAGCGGTCAGTGATCTTGTGGCCCAGTTGGGCGAGACGCGCACTGGTTGCTGGTAAGTGAAGGCGCGCCAGTTTGGCGCAGGCAGACAGGCCGAATTGCAGGGGGAGTGGCTCCAGACCTGTGGCAAAGCGGGCGCTGTGTAATTCCGGAAAGTGCTTTGGGCAGAGTTCAAGGTCGGGCACGTCAAAGTCGCATAGCCAGCGTTTGCCCACCGGGTGAGCCAGGGTGATGGGACGGAGATTATTTCCCGCGTGAGATTCCCGCCAGTAGCCGCGTTGCAACTGGGGGAAACCGTGGCCGAGGGATTCAAAACCTGCGCGCACGGTAGCCAGGCCACGGTCGATGCGGTGTGCTGGCGCTATAGCAATGTCCACCGAATGGATCACGGGCAACTCCCGCTGGATTTCCGCGAGTGCGGCGGAGCTCAAGCCGGGCAGGCTGCTGGCACCGGAGACCATGGCGATTCCCGCCGCCTCTGCGGCCGGAGACAGGCGGTGGAAATCGCAGACAAAACGGCGTCCATCGGAAATGTCAATATAGGGAGTGCGGGATTCAATACAGGCTTTGGCAACCCGATAATCACTTTCGCTTTGAAAAGGCCCGGCGCAGTGGATTAAAAGATCCAGATGCAGCGCTTTGAGTTGCGCAGAGAGGTTGATGGCATCACGCTCCAGGCGCAATCCCTCGGCGGGCTCACCAAGGTGTTCGGCACATTGGTCCGCCAGGGTCTTATTGCGGCCGGCAATAATCAGCTGGATATTGGGTTCGGAACGCAACATATGCGCGATGCATGCCCCAAAGTTTCCGTAGCCGCCAAGTATCAATACGCGTTTGTTCAGGTTGTTAATCACCTGGGTCGCTCTCCTCTCCCCTGAGGTCAGAGGGGATCATGCAATGAGGGGATGGCGTAAATCAAGCGAATCTTGATTTCAGCGGTCAGCCGATCAGGTCGTCGCTGTGATTCATTGGGTACAGTCAAGACGCCCAGCCTAAAAGAGCATATTCCTTGATGTGTGATGCATAAGCGCGGGGCGATCACGCTTTTTTTGAGAATTTGTGAGCAGCAGTTATTCATCAAAAGGTTGTGAAAAAGGCTATTTTTTCTTCTTTCGCCGCCATTGGCCGCGCCACGGAATGGATGGCTGCCTCTAATAAGTGGCACTGTCAGCGGCTAAGCTGGGGGGGCTTGTATATTATTTATACATGTCTTTCAGTGTTTGGCGCAGACTTTTCTCAGGGGAGGCAAATATGCGGCAAAATGGTAACTCCCGCATTTTAGTGTTGGGTGGTGATGGCTTCTGCGGCTGGCCTACAGCTTTGTATTTATCGCGCAAGGGTTATGCTGTCACTATCGTGGATAACTTTTCCCGGCGCCGTATCGATGAAGAGTTGGGGGTGGAGTCGCTGACACCGATCGAGAGTATGGGGCAGCGTTTGCAGTGCTGGTGGGAGATGACCGGATTAACGATTGATCTCCTCAAGCTGGATTTAGCCTGTGACTTTGAGCCTTTGGTTGAATTGATTGCTGAGACCAGGCCCGCCGCTATTGTCCATTTCGCTGAGCAGCGCGCCGCTCCATACTCAATGAAATCCTCGCGCCACAAGCGCTATACCGTTTCCAACAATATCAATGCCACCAATAATATACTCGCTGCCGTGGTGGATGCTGGCGTCGATAGTCATATTGTTCATCTCGGCACTATGGGGGTCTATGGGTATGGCTCTGCGGGTATGAAAATCCCCGAGGGTTACCTGGATGTAGAAATTCCACTGGATAATGGCCAGCGGATTTCCCAGCAGATTCTTTACCCGAGTAATCCGGGCAGTATTTACCACCTGACCAAATCCCAGGATCAGCTGCTCTTTGCCTACTACAACAAAAACGATGGTATGCGAATTACAGACTTACACCAGGGCATCGTGTGGGGTACCCAAACGGTGGAAACCTCCCTGGATGAACGTTTGATCAACCGCTTTGACTACGATGGCGATTACGGCACGGTGTTAAACCGCTTCCTGATGCAAGCGGCTACCGGGCATGAATTAACGGTACATGGCACTGGTGGGCAAACCCGTGCTTTTATTCATATTTCCGATACCGTGCGTTGTATCCACCTGGCGATAAGCTCCCCGCCCGATCCCGGTGAGCGGGTGCGTATCATGAATCAAATGACCGAAACTTATCGGGTGCGCGATCTCGCCAGAATGATTGCGGATGCCAGTGGAGCCCCGGTGGCGTTTGTCGATAATCCTCGCAATGAGGCTGCAGAAAATGAATTGTTTGTGGAGAATGCCCGCCTGTGCAAACTGGGATTGAAGCCGACCTATCTCGCTCAGGGGTTGATGGAGGAAATCTCCGAAGTTGCGGAAAAGTATGCCCATCGCTGCAATCCAGAGTTGATACCCTGCCGCTCCTATTGGCGTACCGGTAATGCCCCCCAAGAAGGTGCTGACACAGCGCGGACCCCTCATCTATGTCGGGTATTAGAGGGGCCCCCAAGTTTAATTCGGCCTGCGGATGGCTAGAATTTCGCGGCTAACTGGAGAAAGACATGGCGGGCTGGGAGGATTCTTCGAAGGTACCCCTGTCGATAACTGAGCAGGGTATCTATAACTTGAATCACCGCAAGTCCTTGGCGGATTTGATTGCACGCGCGATGCAGATTAAAGGCGACTTGGATGTCGAACTGTTTGAAAAAGCCGTGCCAGGGATTGTAAATACGTATCCTATTTTTCGCTGTCGTTACAAAGGTGAACCGGTTGTTCGCAGTCTTGGCGATGTAGAGCTGGACTATATGGATATTCGCCACATGAGTGTGGCCCACATTACCAGCTTTCTACGACAGTTCAGTAGTTCCCCCATGGATTTGGGATCGGACCAATTAATTGGGCTAAGCCTTTTTCGTACCGGTGAAGATGAATATATTTTCCTCACCAAGTGCCATCACATTATTACTGATGGTATTAGTCTGTCATTGCTTTGGGCTGAATGCCTGACGGCCTATCTGAGTATGTCGGCGGGCAAAGTTAATGAATCCCAAGTGCAAATCACGGATTTTTCCGACTATGTCAATTTTGAGGAGATGTACCTGGAGTCAACACGCGGGCAAAAGGCATATTATTACTGGCGAAATAAGTTGGAGTTGCAAAGGGAGGCGGTGGAGAAGGCCTCCCACGAAGAAATAGCCTCGATCATTTGCGCTGAGGTGAATCACAAAATTGAGGGGGGGGAGTTTGCACAAATACAGGCCAATGCTAGCGCCGCTCAGGTGAGCCTTTTTGCCTACTTATGCGCCGCCTACCAGCTCACCTTGTGCGAATTTTTACATCACGACTTTTGGATGAACACCAATCTGTCGCTGCGGTTGAAGCGCGAACACCGGTTTATTTTGGGTCCCATGTTCCGCTACGCCAATTTAGCGGTTTGCCGGAATGAAACCTGGGAGGAAAAACTGAATCGCCTTTCAGTAGAGATTAGGCGGGCAATTCGCAGTGCTTACGCTGCCGACTCCATTGGCCCCCACGGCAGCATTGGACACGGACTAAATGCTTCCAATTGCTTCCTGATTACTTTTCTTCAGGCAGAAGAGCATCAGGAAGGGTTCACTGCAGTGTATACGGGTGAAATATCGGATTGGGTGACGGTAAATGATCAGTTAAAAATACGCACGACGCCTTTGCCTACTCGCCTGACCCCTTACGGTATTTACCTCTCATTGGCGGTGTTTGGCGGTCAGCTGCGCGCGAGCTTTATCTATAATGTGAACTGCTTCAGCGGCGAACTGGTGGAGAGCATAGTGAATCGTTGGCGCATGCGTTTGATCAACGGCTCGGGGGAGAAAATGCCCTCCTTGTAAGAGGCACTCTTGTGGGCCTCGCCAGGTCTCAGCCACTAAAATCCTATAAATTTGTAGTAGTGTCCATGCCTCGATGTGCTTTTGTTACCCTCGTTAATAGTCAGGACTATGTGATCGGTGCTGTTGCCTTGAAGCGTTCCCTGGAGCGGGTGGCAAGTATTTTCCCTTTGGTTTCCATGGTGGTTGCGGACAATGTCGACACGGCGCCACTTGAGCAGTCCGGGTGTCTGGTGCGGGAAGTCCAAGCTCCGAATTTTTCTGCGGGCTTTATCCAGCGTCACGGGCGCGAAGGGCTCCATCAGCGGGCTCCATTCGATTGTGGAACAAAACCCCAATTCCATATTCCGCTCAATAATTTTTGTAAGTTAGCGCTTTGGCGCCTGGCGGAATATGACAAAGTTGTGTTTCTGGATGCGGATATTTTAGTACTGCGCAATATTGACCATCTGATGGAGTATCCGCAATTTTGTGCGGCGCCCAACGTGTATGAGGGGTTGGATGGGTTCGCGCGCATGAATTCCGGTCTGTTTACCGCCGTGCCCAGTGAGACGACTTACCGTAAAATGCTCGCATTGCTGGACCGGCCGGGCGTTTTCTGGCGGCGTACGGATCAGACGTTTCTACAGGAATTCTTCCCCCGTTGGCACGGCCTGCCATATATCTACAACGCTTTGCAGTATCTCTATCTGAATCTGCCGCAAATGTGGTTGTGGAGCAGTATTCATGTCATCCACTACCAGTATGAAAAACCCTGGCAAGCACCGCATGCCAAAACCCAGCGGCTTAAGCCGCTGATCGAGTTGTGGTGGGCGGTGAATCAGGGCCGTGATATCAGCGCAAGAATCGATCAGCTCGCCCGTGAGCAGCGCCAGTCAGCGGGTGGTGTTCTGTGATGATTGGTATCACCGGTGCCAGTGGCTATGTGGGGCAATTCATTGTCCGTTATTTTCTCGATCACGGTTACCGAGTGCGGGCGCTTTCGCGCACGGGGCGCAAGTCCGGTTTATTTCCCTGCGCAACGAGTAGTGGCTTTGAGTGGGTTGCGGGGGATATGGCCGATCGCCATATTTCATCGAAGTTTGTGCGCGGGCTGAATGCCGTGGTGCACTGCGCCTATGACCACATACCGGGTCGCTATCGCGGTGGAGAGGGGAAAGATCTCTCAAGATATCTCGAGTCCAACCTGAACAGCACATTGGGACTGATGCAGGAAGCGCATTCAGCGGCCGTGGATAAGTTTGTTTTTATTTCCAGCAGGGCGGTGTATGCCACCGGGCATTTGCGCGGCAGCCTCTACGAGCATCAGGCGGCGCGCCCGGAGACTTTTTATGGGGCCTATAAGTCTGCGGTGGAGGCGATGGTATCCGCCTGGGCTCAGCAGCGCCAATGGCATGCGGTATCTCTGCGCCTCACCGGCGTGTACGGCGTGGTGAATCCCCTGGAGCGCAGCAAGTGGTATGACATTGCCCGCGCGGTTGTCAGCGGCAAACCCTATACGAAGGCCAGGGCAGCGACTGAAGTGCACGGTGAGGATGTTGCCAGGGCAGTGGAGCTGGTGCTTTCTGAGGAGGATGCCAAGGGGCAGGCGGTAAATTGTAGCGATCGCCTGGTGACGTATCGTGAGGTGGCGGAGATTCTTCAGTCTATGATGGGGAAACGCAGTCCCCTCCCGCCTGAAGCCGAGGGAGAGCCACCAGCGGCAATGGACTGCGCCTATTTACAGGGCAAGGGGTTTCACTTTGGTGGAACGGAGCGCCTGCACCATAGCCTGCGTCTACTGGCAGAAGCCGTGCAGCTGGAGCGGCGGCTCTACCAATAGTGCAGGGGTTGGCACTGCGGGGATCAGCCGATCGGCCAGTGCATTAATTCCAGTGAATCTTCACTCGCCTTCAGGCACCAGGCATTACTCTCCCAATCCCCCAGTACGATGCGCTCCGCCGGAGAGCCGTTGAGGGTGAATGGGTGGCGACCGGGCCTGTGGGTGTGGCCATGGATTATTATGTCCACGTCCTGTTCAGCCATCACTCGCTCCACTTCCTCAGGGGTGACATCCATGATGTCTTCTGCCTTGCGGCTGTTCATGGCCTTTGAGGCGGCGCGGATTTGTACGGCGATAGCGCGGCGTTCCTGTAGCGGTTTGACTAATAATCCCTGCTGCCAGGCGGGGTCTCGTGCCTGGCGCCGGAAAGTCATGTATTCCTCGTCGCGGGTGCACAGGCTATCGCCGTGCATCAGCAATACCCGGTGGCCCGCAAGCGTGAGGCGGGTTGGATCTTGCAATAACTCCGCCCCCGCGCGCTGGGCGAAGTCGTTACCGAGCAGGAAGTCTCGATTGCCGTGCATCAGGTACAGTTTTGTCCCGGTGCCACTGTAACGGTCCAGCTCCCGCACAACCTCATCGATCAAGGGGGTATCGTCGTCATCGCCGATCCAGGCCTCGAAGAAATCACCGAGTATATATAGTGCTTCGGCGCCGGCGGCCGGGCCGCGCAGAAAATCAAACAGGGCCCGAGTGATCTCCGGACGGCTCTCGTCGAGGTGCAGATCGGAAATAAAATAAATAGACAATGTTCCCGCCTTAGAGTCTGTGTGGACTCGTAAAATTACTTGTCTGCGTAATCGTCAGAGATGCTGATGCTGGTGATTTCGATGCTTTCCAGTGGGACGTCCTGATGAAAACCCTTGCTGCCAGTTTTTACGCTTTTGATCTTGTTGACCACGTCCATGCCTTCGGCTACTTTGCCGAATACACAGTAGCCCCAGCCCTGGGTGTCTTTGCTGCGGAAGTTCAGGAAGTCGTTGTCCTTCACATTGATGAAAAACTGAGAGCTGGCAGAGTGCGGATCCATGGTGCGCGCCATAGCCAGGGTACCGGTGTCATTCTTCAGACCGTTGTCGGCTTCGTTTTCAATGGAATCGCGGGAGGCTTTTTGTTCCATGTCGGGGGTCATGCCGCCGCCCTGAACCATAAAGTTATCGATCACCCGGTGGAAAATGGTCCCAGTGTAAAAATCATCACGACAGTACTGCAGGAAATTGGCTGCAGTCTTGGGGGCCTTGTCGAAATCCAGTTCGATAGTGATATCTCCGTGGGTAGTGTGCAAGGTGATCATAAAATGTCCTATGGGGGTTGATTTTGGCCGGCATGATACCTTTTCGTCAGGAGGTGTAAAACGCCGAGTCGCGATATCATAATGGATTGTCTAAAAAGTGTGCGCCATCGGCGAATTTCCCGGTTTGGCGCTTTGTTAAAGAGGATATTCTGTGGCTCAACTAGGGTATAATTCGCCGTTTATGTTCGCACAGCTGTAAATAAGAGAATCCTATGACATCCGAGAGCAAGCCCGCTCACTTTTTACAGAACCTTATTCGCGAAGACCTGGCAGAGGGCCGGGTATCCCAGGTGGCAACGCGTTTTCCACCGGAGCCGAATGGATATCTGCATATTGGCCACGCCAAATCCATCTGCCTCAATTTTGGTCTGGCACAGGAATTTGGCGGCACCTGTAATTTACGCTTTGATGACACCAACCCGGCCAAGGAAGAAGAAGAGTTTGTCGATGCGATTAAGCGCGACGTCTCCTGGCTGGGTTTTGAGTGGAACGGCGAAGCCAAATACTCCTCGGATAACTTTGACCAATTGTACCAGTGGGCCCTGCACCTGATTAAAGCCGGCAAGGCCTACGTCTGCGATCTATCCGCCGAAGAGGCTCGCCACTATCGCGGCACGTTGAAAGAACCGGGCAAAAACAGCCCGTACCGCGATCGCTCCGTAGAAGAGAACCTGGCGCTGTTTGAGAAAATGCGCAATGGCGAGATGGAAGAGGGTCAGTGCAGCTTGCGCGCCAAGATCGATATGGCCGCGCCCAATATCAACCTGCGCGACCCGATTATTTACCGCATTAAGAAAATGGCGCACCACCAGACTGGTGACAAGTGGTGTATCTACCCCAGCTACGATTTCACCCACGGCCAGTGCGATGCGATTGAAGGTATCAGCCACTCCATTTGTACCCTGGAGTTCGAGGATCACAAGCCGCTGTACGACTGGTTGATCGAGAACCTGCCGGTGCCTTCGCGTCCACGCCAGTACGAATTTGCCCGCCTGCACCTCAACTACACCGTGGTGTCCAAGCGCAAGCTGAAGCAGCTGGTGGATGAGGGGCATGTGGATGGTTGGGACGATCCCCGTATGCCGACGTTGTCGGGTATGCGCCGCCGCGGCTTTACGCCGACTTCTATTCGCAACTTCTGCGAGATGATTGGTGTAACACGATCCGACTCCGTAGTGGACGTCGGTATGCTGGAATACAGCATTCGCGATGACCTGGACAAGAATGCACCGCGCGCTATGTGTGTGATGGAGCCTTTGAAGGTCACCCTGAAGAATTACCCGGAAGGTCGGGAAGAAATGCTGTCCGCACCGGGCCACCCGGTACGCGACGATCTGCCGGCCCGTGAACTTCCCTTTGGCCGCACTCTCTATATTGAGAAAGAGGATTTCCGCGAAGAGGCCAACAAGAAGTACAAGCGCCTGGTGCTGGGCAAGAAAGTTCGACTGCGCAACGCCTATGTGATTTTTGCCGAAGAAGTGGTCAAAAATGATGCCGGTGAGATTGTCGAGGTGATCTGCTCGGTAGATCTCGACAGTCTGGGTAAAGACCCGGCCGACGGCGTCAAACCGAAAGGCGTGATCCACTGGGTATCTGCGGTGAACAACGTGGAGTGTGAAGTGCGCCTTTACGATCGCCTGTTCAATGATTCCGCTCCAGATGCCGGCGGTAAAAATTTCCTCGATTGTGTTAACCCGGACAACCTGCAGATCCTCAAAGGTTGTAAGGCGGAAATCGGTCTGGCCAAGGCCGCGCCGGAGCAGGGTTACCAGTTTGAGCGCAATGGTTACTTCTGTCGCGACAGCAAATATGGCAGTGCAGAGGTGCCGGTGTTTAACCGCACCATTGGCCTGCGCGACAGCTGGGCCAAAGAACAAAATAAGTAACCAAACACTTCATTGCCCGAGTGGCAGTTTTGGCGGGCGGGCCAATGATTGGCCCGTCCCAGACAGTAAAAGAATTCGAGAGAAGAAATGCCTCTACAGGTCTACAACACGTTTACCGGGAAGAAAGAACCCTTTGTACCACTGGTGGAAGATCAGGTGCGCATGTATGTGTGTGGTCCCACCGTGTACAACCGCGTGCATATCGGCAATGCCCGCCCTGTAGTGGTGTTCGATACCCTTTACCGGATGTTGAAGCGAAATTTCAGCGATGTGATTTACGCGCGCAATATTACCGATATTGACGACAAGATCATGAAGACCGCAAGGGATAACGGTGAGGAAATCGGCGTACTATCGGCGCGTTATGCGCAGGCTTACTATGAGGATATGGCCGCGCTCAACAACCTGGAGCCGGATATTGTCCCCTACGCCACCCAGCACTTGCCGGAAATGATCGCCATGATCGAAAGCCTGCTGGAAAAGGGTCATGCCTACGCCGCTGAGGGCCATGTGCTGTTCGCGGTGGAATCCATGGAAGAATATGGCCAGCTGTCCAGGCGCTCCCTTGACGATATGCTCGCCGGTGCGCGGGTCGAAGTGGCACCTTACAAGAAATACGCCGGTGATTTCGTACTGTGGAAGCCCTCCTCAGAGGCGGAGCCGGGCTGGGACAGCCCCTGGGGCCGCGGTCGTCCGGGTTGGCACCTGGAGTGCTCGGCGATGATCAAGAAGCACCTGGGCGACACCATTGACATTCACGGCGGTGGTCGCGATCTGACCTTCCCACACCACGAAAACGAGCGCGCTCAGAGTTGCTGCGCCAATGGTGTGGATTTTGTGCGCTATTGGATGCATAACGGCTACGTGAATATTGATGGCGAAAAGATGTCCAAGTCCCTGGGCAACTTCCGCATGGTCAAAGATCTGCTGAGCCAATTCCCCGGTGAGGTATTGCGTTTCGCACTGCTGTCGGCCCACTACCGCTCCGAGCTGAATTTTAGTGCGGACCTGCTGGATCAGGCTTGGCGCACCCTGGATACCCTCTACGGCGCCCTACGTGAAACCGAAGCGGTTGAGGCCGAAACCGCGGACTTGAGCGGCAGTGCTTTTATCAAGGCGTTGGAAGATGACCTGAATACGCCTATCGCCATCAGTGAGCTGCACCAGATTGCCCGCGACCTGAATAAGGCAGAAGATGCCGATAAGCCGCGTCTGAAAGGTTTGCTACTGGCTGCCGGCGATATGCTGGGCATCCTTCAAGAGGACCCGGAAGCCTGGTTCAAGCAGGCCCGCGGAGGCGAGGAATTGATTTCCGCGGAAGAAATCGAAGCCCTGATCGAAGAGCGAGTGCAGAGCAAGAAAAATCGTGACTTTGCCCGCGCCGATGGAATTCGTGAGGAGTTAAAATCCAAGGGTGTGGCTCTCGAGGACAGTCGCGAGGGTACCAAGTGGCGCCGGGAATCATAGAGCGTCCAACATTTGCCTAAAGGTTTCTCCCGGGTTTGTCGCTTTGTGGCTACCGGTGAGAAAGTGCCATTCGAATTCCATTGGTAGAAGCAGACTATGAAAAAAGTACTCGTCCTGATCAGTTCCGCGGTAGCCCTTGTCGCTCTCACTGCCTGTGAGCCCAAACGCGGCTCCGATGCCTGGTGTGAGAAAATGGATAAAGTGCCCAAGGGGCAGTGGACGCTTGATGATACGGGTGATTACACCAAATATTGCGTCTTCAACCAAAAGCCAGAAGAAGAATAAGCAGGCATCCAGTCGTTGTTCTTCGTTGACCCCCATCAGCACTTCTTCCGCCCGCTGACCGGTAAGTACCGCGAGCAGGTGGTGGAGTGTCTGCGTCTTTTGTATGAGCGTCTGTACACCGCCAAGGCTGACTACGGTGAGTCTTTGCTGCGCGAACAGATTCTTGAAATTTTTGCCGAGGCCCTGACCCGTGCACCGCAGCTCGATAGCGAGGAGGGTGTACAAGATCCGGAAGGGCGCTTTCGCAACCTGCGCGATCAAGCCGTTTGGGTATTAAACAGCCTGGTGGAGTTCGGCTGGCTGGAAAAACAGGTGGACAGCGCCACGCTCACGGCCACTTTCCCTTTCAGCCGTCGCGGCCGTTTGTTCACCCAGCCTCTGGTAGAAGTGAACGGCACCCGTGTGCGCACCCGCCACCGCAATACGCGCAACACCTTGAATGCCCTCGAAGCTTTTGCCAGCCGTGGAGAAGTCCACGATTTGATCGATGCCTGGGAGTACTCCGAGCGTATCGTGGCGGATTTCACCGATATGATCGCCGAGCTGGAAGAGCGCAAGCGGGAAATGGTGCGCGAGGTGGAAGCCCAGCTGTTAGTACAACAGGCTACCGACCAGTTCTTCTCCTTTATGGAGAGCCGCTTTCAGCCAGACTTGGCCATCCGCCTCTCGGCAGACAGCGTGGAAAAACACCGGGACTCCATCAACCGGGTGATTGAGCGTATTCGCCACAAAGAGGATGTGCAGAAAGCCGCGTGGGAGAAGCGCCTGCGCCAACTGCTGCCGGAACTCGTGCAGCAGGGTTCTTCCTTATTGTGGCTGATGCTCGATACCATCGAGGACCGTATGCGCCGCGCCTGCGAGGTAAAGTTGCCCGCGTTGCGCCGCGCCTTGCAGGGCTTTACCAAGCGTGCCGATATTATTATCCGCCAGCTCAGTTACCTGCACAGCCAGGCCGAGGGCGAGTTTGCCGACCTGTGCCAGCGTCTCGGCGATAGCCAGCAGAAAACACAACTTCTCGAACGGCTGGGCGAGGAGTTGGGTGGTTTCCAGCTGCGTTTGTTTGATCCCAAGCAAACACAGCTGTGGCAGCGCAACCGCCGCCAGCCGGTGAATACCCGGGTCGAGGAAGAGTCCCCTATCGGTGAGGAGAATCGCCGTGAGATCGAGTTGCAACAGTTGCTCGATCAGGCGTTTAACTTCAATAACAGTCACCTGCGGGAGTATTTACAGGGTGCCCTCGGTAGCGGCCGCCAGATCAATAGCCGTAACCTGCCGCTGCGGGATGCGCGAGATCTGCTCGCTATGAGCCATGTGATCGAAGCGGCGGCGGTTAACCAGAGTGGTGCCGCAGACCTGCAGGTGACCTTTACCGGTGAAATCGCCAGCAACGATTATTTCACCGAGTTTGACGAATATATTCTGGAGCTGAAAAGCAGTGATTGAAGAGGCTTTGGATGAGGCGCTGGCGCAGTGCCGCCTGAACCGCAGTGAGTTTTCCGAGCTGCTGGTACGCCTATTGGATTACGGCGTGATCTGCCGGGATGAAAGCATGATTGAGACTGCGCTTTACGATCGCTTTCAGCGCTGTGAGCCGTTGGTACGCGAGTGGCTGGCGCCCTTGGGGTTGCGCTTACAGCACGATAGCCGTTTCCAGTTTATCCGCGTGTATCCGCCCGGTGCCGAAGTACCCGGCCTGCCGGATCAGGAGGAACCCCATCATGGCGGATTCCGCGCGCGTCTCGGTCAGCAGGAAGTAGCCGCGATTCTCGCCCTGCGGGTTGAGTACGACAAAGCACTGCGGGAAGGGCAGGTGGATGAAAACGGGTGCGCGGCACTCTCCCTGGAAGCCCTGGAGCTGGGGATGCGTAACCTGCTGAAAATGTCTCTGCCAGATAAGCATGCGGAGCGCAAAAACCTGCTGAAAAAATTGCGTCAGTTGCGTCTAGTGCAGTTTAGCAGTGAAGAAGTGGAAACCAGCGCGGAAGTTTGGTTGCGAGTGCGTCCGACGATCGCCCACTTTGTCAGCGAATCGGTATTACGCCAGTTGGTGGACGGTGAAACGGTATCCTTGGCCGAGAGTGATGTTGCCGACGCTGGGGTGTCTGATATACCTGAAGAGGTTGAAGTGAAAGACCCGCAGGCCTCCGAGCGGATAACACCGAACAGCGAAGACCACAGCCTGTTTGAGAGCGAAGCTTCCTCTTAAAAAAGAAAAAATTCCTGGCCACTAGCCACAAGTTAGTAGTCAGGAATCATCAAAAAATATTCGACCACCTGAGTTGCGCGAACGGCATCCAGGAGCCTTGGAGAGGGTTGTCGGGTTCCTGCCTGCGAAAAGACGGTGCTTTTAAAAGATTATGTTCCTGAAAAAACTGATCCTGATTAACTGGGGCAATATTCCGCAGTTGGAGTATGACTTTGGCCCTATCAACCTGTTTTCCGGTGGCAACGGTTCCGGCAAAACCACAGCGGCCGATGCCATCCAGACCTTGATGACTGCCGCCCACGATACCCTGTTTACCTTTAACCCCGGGCAGGATGAAACCACCCAGCGCGGGCGTGGCGGCAAGCAGGTGCGCACCCTGGCTTCCTATGTACTCGGCTGTGATGACGGCAGCTACGCCCGTCTGGAGCCCACCGATTGTTATATTGCCGGTATTTTCCATCCCACCAGCGGTGAAGACGGCGCAGAGCCCTTTACCGCCGTGATGGGTATTCGCGCGCACCTGGACAGTAGCAGCAAACCCGCCCAGGCGCGGCAGAGTGACTTGCGCTTTTTTGTCTTCCCTGGCGAACAATTGGTGCTGGGGGATTTTGTCCGGGATTACACCGATGGCAAACACCTGTTGCCACTGGATAAATTCAATCAGGTGCTGGGCAAGCAGTTCGAAAAAATCGAACAATACGACAAGAAAAAGGCCTACCTTCGCCGACTCTACGGTGCCTTGCGTGGGCGCCGCGACGCGGTCTCTGATCGCGAGGCCATGCACGCCGCGCGCACCTTTGCCAATTTTATGGCCTACAAACCGGTCAAAAGCATCAACGATTTTGTCGCCCAGGAGGTGCTGGAAAAGCGCGATTTAGGCGATGCTATCCGCTCGGTTTCCGAGCTGATGAAAACCATTCACAGCATGGAGCAGGAAGCCCGTCAGATTGTAGAGCGGGTCAGTTCTCTGGAGGCCATTGCCCAGTCGGTGGAACTCTACCGGGAGCAGTGGCTACAGCTGCGTGTACAGGAATATTTGTGTGCACGCCAACGCCAGCGGCGGGTCCAGAAAAGCTATCTGAGCGGCAAAAACGACCAGCAGAGATTGCGCAGCGACCTGGAAAATAATGAACGGGAAGTGCGTATCGCTTCCGAGCGGGTGGAGCAGCTTAATGGCCAACTGGTAGAGCTGCAGGCCCAGCGTCTGGGGATTGATGCGCTGCGCAACAAAGACGAGTTGGAGCAGCGCATCAACAGCGCCCTGAGCCTTCTCTCCCAGCAGCACCCCCCCCTCTCAGCCGAAGAGGCGCGCTGGCACGAGAACCGTGAGGCCGCCGAAGAGTTGTTAAATCTGCTCAATTCGACTTCTGCCGAATTGGAAATCTCCGCTTTCTCCGACAAGGCCCTGGTTCAGGCGATCAAGCAGGTGGCCCGGGAAGAAGACCTGCCGGATCTGCACAAACTACTGGGTAAAGACTGGATCGACCTGGCTGCACTGGAGCCCCTGCGCGAGCGGGCTTCCAGCAGTGAAGTCCTGCAAAACCGACTCTGCGATCTACTGGAGAGCGGTGGCAAGGGTGCCGCCAGCGATGCGCCTTCCCCCAAAGAGCAGATCGCCCACCAAGCTTCCCGCTGGGAGCAAAAAGTACAACAACTGCAGAAACAACTGCGGACCCAGGAAAGTCGCATTCAGCATTTGCAGGCTAACCGTGTTCGCTACCCCCAGGCGGTGGAAATGGCATTGACGGCCATTCGCGAGCAGTGTTCGGAGGCGGAGCCGCGAGTCCTTTGTGATTACGTGGAAGTTCTGGATGAACGCTGGCAGATGGCGATAGAGGGCTACCTGGGCGGCGCGCGTTTCTCCATTATTGTCGAGCCGGAATATGAGGCGCGGGCGATTCGTATCGTGCGCAGCCTGCCGGGGCGCAATAATCGCGCCCGCGTTATCCAGGGGGATAAAGCCCGCAAGGATACCGAGCGTCTCGATACCCCGGCCAATTCCATTATCGAATTGATGGAATTTACCCATAAAACCGCCGAACACTATCTGCGCGCTTCCTACGGCGCGGTGATTCAAGTAGAGGATGAGCACGAGCTGCGAGGTACCCGACGCGGTCTTACCGCCGACGGAATGGCCAGTGGCAACTACAGCATGTGGCGTTGTGATATGGACGATGCCGAGCTGGTATTCGGTCAGGGCGCCCGCGCCCGCGCCCTGGCAGCGCTTCAGCGGGCCATGGAGCAACTGCTTGAGGAGGCCGCGCTGGTTAACGAGCGCCATCAACTCTACCGCCGCGTGACCAATGCGGTGCGGGGCTTGGTGAATCTCAAGCTGCTCTCAATTGTAGACTCCGCGCTATCGGCCCAGCGGGAGTGGCGCAGCGCCGAGCGTGCGCTGGAAAACCTGGATCTGAAGGATTTCGAGCAGTTCGAACAGCAAGTGGATGAGCTCAAGGCCCAGCTAAAAACCCAGCAGAAGCAGCTATCGGATCTACAGCGGAAAACCGGTTCACTGGAAACGAAATTAAAGGGTAATGAAAAACTCTTATACGCCCTGTCCGGCGAGCTGGAATCCCTGGATGATGCCGCCAGTGAAAGTGAGGAGATGGTCAGGCGCATTACCGCCATCGACCCGGCTTTTGATGCTGAGCAAGTCTTAATCACGGCTGATGAACAGGTGGAGCGCGCGGCAGACAATTTTGATTTCTCTGCCGATATCGAAAGTTGGCAAGGGCTGTTGGAAAAATACAGTCGCCAGCTGGATCGCGCGGTGATGGAGTACAACGCCACCTGTGCCAGCGTCGATACCCTGGTGTTTGAGCCCGATCTCACGGGTGGTCACAAAGACGCCCTGTTCAAGTTGGTTCGCGGGCTCGGTGATCAGGTGGAGACCCTGCGTAACCGCCTGAAGAATAACCTGTTGGTAGAGCGTCACGATCAACTGCTGGGATTGAAAAAATCCTTTAACACCACTTTTGTAACGCACTTGTGCCACGCTATTTACCAGTCCATTAACGATGGTAAACGCGTGTTGGATGACCTCAACAAAGAGTTGGAACACCATCGTTTTGGCGCCGACCGCGAGCGTTTCCGCTTTGATTACCAGTGGGTAGCGGAATTTAAGGAATACTGGAATTTCTTTAAGGCGGTGATCGAACTGCCGAATCTGGGTGAAGAGCAGAGTCTGTTCGATACGGACCTGGCCCCTAAACACCGCAAGGTGCGCGATCGCCTGCTCAGTATGTTGTTGAGTGAGGATGAACAGGTGGCGCGGCGCGAGCTGGATCGCATCAGTGATTACCGCAACTACCGCAGTTACGAGATCTATAAAGAACCGGAAGGCAAGGAGCCTATCGCCCTCAGTCAGTACGGCACCGGCTCCGGTGGCCAGTTGGAAACCCCGGCCTATATTATTCGCTCTGCCGCAGTCACTTCGGCCTTTCGCTTTGGCGAAAGCGGCAGCCATTTGCAGATGGTGCTGGTGGATGAGGCCTTCTCCAAAATGGATGAGTCCCGCTCCAAGGAGGTGATTCGCTACCTTACGGAAACCCTGGGATTACAGCTGCTGTTCATTATGCCCAGTAGCAAGTCTGGACCCTTTATGGACCTGATCTCAAACCAGTTTGTGTTCAGCAAGTGCCCGAGCGCCAAGCCTATCGGCCAACTGAATACCAGGGTGTATGTGGATCGCAAGGTGTGTAACCAAGAGCGCATCGCCGAACTCTGGGCCAATCACCGCCGTACCATTCGCCAACAGGCGTCGTTGGACTTTATGGATTTGATCGAGAGCTAGGGCGCTCGGCGGCTCGGCGTCTTTATTGGATTCTAGGGTAGAGGGGTGGTTGACCCCTCGCCTTTAAACTTGTTTTTTATGCGCAATCTCTCGGAAGACACACAAAAATTGCTGTAAAAATGCCCTTTAAAATAACAAGGGAAGTTTCTGGAGATTCCTATGCGTCAGTTTTCCATTTTGGTCATTTTTGTTTTGGCCTTTGGCGGCGCCGCTGTTTTATACGAGAAGGAAAGTCGTAAAGTAAAAGGCGTGCTGACCCAAATTACCGAGTTGCAGGCACAGATGGGTGACCTGCAGGCGGAGGTCAATCGGTTGAACAGTGAGCTTGAGGCAGTGAAGCTTGCCGAACGTCGCCGGCCCAACCTGGGTGCGATTGCCAAGCGTATTCGCCGTGAGGCCGCTGCACCTATGCCACCCAAGCCCGTGGTGGAAGCGCGTTTTGAGAAAAAGCGCGGGGCCTTAATTGCTTCCGATGTCACTACAGCCCTACCCGCAATTCAATCCGGTGGGAATAAGGGTTCGGAAGAGAGTGATTGGGCGCGCCCAACGATCGATGCGGACGCCTACCAGAGGGAGTCCTCGGAGGAGGAAGTGCTGGACCCCTATCAGTAATTTGCACCCTCCTATTGATTCCAGATCGAAACCCCGCAAAATACCGGTCTCTTGGCGCATCCCGCGCCGGGTATTTCGCGGGTTTGCTGTGCGCAGCGAACACCGTCCACAGCCACTGATTTTGAGGGGCGATCCGGCCAATGTCTTTAAATCCATTTTATTCATCGCTCAATAGCCAGCTCGAGGGCCTTTTGTCGGCTGAGAGTGACTGGCTGGCCAATACTGCCAACGCCAGCGCCCTGCTGTTTATGGAGTTGGAAGATATTAACTGGGCGGGATTCTATTTCCTGCACGGCGATGAATTGCGCCTTGGGCCCTTCCAGGGCAAACCGGCGTGTACCCGTATTCCTGTCGGTGCCGGTGTTTGCGGCACCGCAGTTTCCACTGGCGAATCGCAGCTGGTCGAGGATGTGCATGAATTCCCCGGCCATATTGCCTGTGATGCGGTTTCCGCTTCCGAGGTAGTGGTTCCCCTCTACAATGCCAGCGGAGAGTGTCTGGGTGTGTTGGATATCGATAGCCCAAGCGTCGCCCGCTTTACCGAAGAGGACAAAGTGGGCTTGCAGGCCTTTGCCCAGGTATTGCTGAAGTCCTCTGAGCTGCCGCAAAGTTAATGGCGCTGCTTTGGCAGAGGCAGGTCGGTGACACCTGTTATCAGGTCCGCAATCATGGCGCCAGTGTGCGCCTGTACAGCAATGGGGTTTTCCACTCCCAATGGAATCCCCGCGACCCTCTAAAAGGCTCACTGTGGGAGCTGCTTCTGCTGCCGGCCTTTTTCCTTCCCGAAAACCGCCTGAACTCCGTGTTGGTGCTCGGTGTGGGAGGGGGGGCTTTGATCCGCCTGCTACAGACATTCACTTCTGTCAAACGTATCGTCGGCGTGGACCTGGACCCGGTACATCTCGATGTTGCCCGTCGTTTCTTTGCTGTGCGCAATACTGAGCTGTTGTGTGCCGATGCCAGAGAGTATGTGGCCGAGCAGCTCAACGACCCGTCCAGAGGCACTTTCGACCTGATCATCGATGATTTGTTTGGGCACGGTCAGGGAGTGGCGCAGCGAGCGATACCTGCGGATAAAGCGTGGTGTTCTTCATTGATGCGCCTATTGCATCGGGATGGGATATTGGTGAGCAACTTTGGCGACCGCCAGGAATTGCAGAGTAGCGCCTGGCGCCACAAGGCGATGCGCGGTCGACTGCGTGGCGCCTGGATGGCGCATATGCCCCAATATGAGAATCATATTCTGGCGGTGAGCAGAAAGCCGTTATCCATGGCGGATTTAAGTACTCGGGCCCCGGCAAAAATTAATCCGCGCAGCCCTACCTGTCGCCTTTATTCACATATAAAACTTTTGCGTTGAAATTTGCGCGCTAAAGAGGGTTCCACGCAAGGAAAGGTAGTGGTATTTGTGCCACTGTCGTCGCATTGATGATATTGAGTGGCGCCCTTTGTCACAAGCTGCCTATACTGGAACAAGTGACTTACTTTTTCTGGGGCCGGTTGATGCGGTACAAAACTGTTGAGGAAGTGATTCAGGAAGGAAGGGACTTTCACGCCAAATTGTCACTGCAGTATGAGGAATACGAGCAGCTTGCCACCAACAAGCGGGTCGAGCTGCTACTGGACCAGCTTCGACGACGGGAAGACTCCATGAAGCACTCGCTGGAGAATTTCCACGCCGATCTGCCTCCAGGCGCCTTACATACTTGGGTGCAATTTGCCCCGGAGGGGCGGGAGAAGGAGTTCCTGCAACGCCTGCGCAGCATTGATATCGATAATCTGGACGATATTGCCAAACTGGCTATGGATATTGAGATCTACCTGGCCGATCAATATCGGGACCTGGCCCAGGGCGCGGAGACTCCCTCAGCCCGCGAAGCTTTTGAGCGCTTGCGGCAACTGGAGGAACTTGAGGAGCACACCCTCTCTATGAACCTGTTTAATTTACGCGATTATTAGCCCAATCTTCAGGCGGCTGCTCAGCCTCTGCCCATTTACCTGCGCCCTAAGGGCGCAGGCGGTATACGCAAAAGCCCCTTTCTTTATTGACGAGCTGCACCTCGGAGTAGTATCGGGGTCCCTTCTTTGCCAAAGGAATGAACTCATTCACGACAAAAAGTGCCATACCGGTACTCTTTAGTATTCGCGCGCTGTGTTGTAGGAATCGGTCGGTCAGGTCGCCTTCCACCTGGAAGCCCTGGTGGAAGGGAGGGTTGCACAGCACCAAGTCAGCCGCGCCGCTCTCCAGCTCATCACCGGCATCAGAGGGAAGTACCACGCCGGGTATACCGAGAGTGTGGAAATTCTTCCTGCAGGCCAGTAGTGCGGCGGCATTGTTGTCCGTGGCGGCAAAGTGGAAATTACCCAAAGGTGCTAATTGGGCGCTGAGATAACCGTAACCACAGCCGAGGTCCACTACATGAGCGCCGTCTTCGGGTAACTCGGTGGTGAACTGTTGAGCGAGCAGGGCGCTGCCCTTATCGATCTTGTTCCAACCGAACAGGCCGGGCTTGCTGAAGAGGTTACCCAGCTCAGGCAGGCTGCGCAGATGCGGGTAATCTGCTTCACCGGTGGGCTCTATGGCACCGGGGTGGGCCACACGGTTAGTGCTGACATATTCATTGCCATGCTTTTGGAGCTGCTTGGTACCATTGAGGTGTTCCGCAGCCTTTACCGCATAACTTTTGATGCCACTCTGCTTTTCCCCCAGTAGCACCAGTTCCCCGCCCTCGCCAAGAAAGCGAGGAGCCTGATCGATGACGTGACGAACCACCGCTTTCTCCTTGGAGACCGAGTAGATAATGCGACGGTATTTACGGTCTAGCTCTTCCAGGTGGAAGTCACTAAAGAAGTTGCGGGAAACTTTTCCCTGGGCGAGCTCGGCGATATCCCAGCGGTTGGTGAGCAGGTCACCATCGAACTGAAAGCCTGGCTGCAGCAGGACTCGGCTATTTTCATCGGCGATCCACAGGGTTTCCCTGGGGATCTGGAGGAGTGCCTGGTGGAGAAGCGAAGACATGCTATTTACTGTACCGAAGCGATTTCTTCAGGGGTTAAGAGGCGATATTCACCCTCTGGGAGTGCGTCGTCCAGGAAGATATCGCCGATTTTTTCCCGGTGCAGTTCGAGCACCTGATTGCCCAGGGCGGCAAACATGCGTTTGACCTGGTGGTAGCGGCCCTCACCGATGGTAATGCGCACCTCGTTGGCAAAGAGAATTTCCAGTTTGGCGGGCTTGGTTCTCTTCTTCTCATTGTTAAGCCAGATGCCTTTGGCAAACTTTGCCACCGCATCTTCCTCAATCTTCTCGGCCAGCAGAGCGTAGTAGGTCTTCTCACAGTGATGGTTTGGTGAGGTCACTTTATGTGACCACTGGCCATCATCGGTGAGGAGTACCAGTCCGGTGGTGTCGATATCCAGGCGCCCGGCAATATGCAGCTTGGACTTATTGGGTTCATCGATCAGATCCAGTACCGTGGGATGCTCGCCGTCTTTGGTGGCGCTTACATAGCCTAAAGGTTTGTTGAGCATAATATAGCGTGGCCCGGGCTCATGCAGGGGTTCATCATCCAGGCATAGGACATCGCTGGCCTGTATTTTTGTAGAAGCGCTAGAGACTACTTCGCCATTAACCGTAATGCGCCCCGCCCAGGCGGCGCGCTTTACATCGGATCGGGAGAGGTCGGTGACCTGGCTTACCGCTTTGTCCAGACGAATCAAGTTAGCCAATTTTACGCTCACCGGAATCGACAGACTGATAGATAAGGGTGTTGATGGTCATGGGGCCTACACCGCCGGGCACTGGAGTGTAAGCGGCAGCGCGCTCGGATAGCGGACCCAGTTCGATATCGCCCACGCCGCCGGGGTGGTAACCAGCATCTACGACGACAGCGCCATCTTTGATCCACTCAGCTTTAATAAACTCAGGTTTACCTACAGCGCCTACCACGATATCCGCACGGCGGATATGTTCGGCCAAGTCCTGGGTGCGGGAATGGCAGATGGTTACGGTGGCATTAGCGTTCAGTAGCATGGCCGCCATTGGCTTACCCAGAATAGGGCTGCGGCCCACAACTACGGCGTGTTTGCCTTCCAGCGCAATATCGTAGGCTTCCAGCAGGCGCATAATGCCTTTAGGGGTCGCGCAGCCGTAGGCTTCTTCACCCATTGCCATACGGCCAAAGCCGAGGCAGGTTACACCATCCACATCCTTTTCCAGACTGATGGCGTCAAAACAGGCGCGCTCATCGATCTGTGCCGGCACCGGGTGCTGCAGCAGAATACCGTGAACATTGGGATTGCTGTTCAGTTCATCGATTTTGGCGAGCAGCTGCTCTGTGGTGGTGGAGGAGGGGAGTTCTACTTGTAGGGAGTCCATGCCGACACGGCGGCAGGCGTTGCCTTTCATCTTTACGTAAGTGGCGGAGGCAGGGTCATCACCAACCAGAATGGTCGCCAGTATGGGCGTTTGGCCACCACTCTTCTCCTTTAGTATGGCTACCCGAGCCGAGAGTTCCTCTTCTGTTTTCTTTGCCAGGGCCTTGCCGTCCAGAACCAGTGCAGACATAGATACTATCTCTAACAATAAAAAATCGAGTACTAATAGACCGGAATCTGCTTCAGCGCCTATCTTATATAAAAGGGCGGAAGCGGGCGGCTTTTGTGTAGCTGCTTACTATTTATCCGGTCGGATTCGCGAAGTGCGCCATTTTCGCACAGGTTGGGAATAATTTCGCCACTTCGGGGCCTTGAGAGGCAAAAGGATAAACTTCTTAAAAAATAATAGCTTAGAAGCGTTGACACAGGCCTGGGGGATCAGTACTATGCGCGCACTTCGTCACTGACGCGATCTAAACAACCACCCCAGCGGCGGTAAGCAAGATTGAAAAAGTGCGAATAATTGGAAAAACGGGGCATAGCGCAGTCTGGTAGCGCGCCTGCTTTGGGAGCAGGATGTCGGGGGTTCGAATCCCTCTGCCCCGACCAATTCACCGGGTTTACCTTGCGCCCGTAGCTCAGCTGGATAGAGCATCCGCCTTCTAAGCGGATGGTCGCAGGTTCGAGTCCTGCCGGGCGTGCCATCTTCGCAAGATGGTGCTGGTTTGGCAAAAAGGACTTAGTCTGAAGCCAGATTGGCTGCAAGAGATAACCGGTACTCAGTACTGCCACAAGGTGCTGAAGTATATTGCTACTATGGTGGCCGTAGCTCAGTCGGTAGAGCACAGGATTGTGGCTCCTGAGGTCGCGGGTTCGATCCCCGTCGGCCACCCCAAATTCCTCCTTGTTTATCAAGGACTTAAAGCCTCGCCTAGTGCGGGGTTTTTTCGTTTTGGGCCTCAGTGTACGAATTCGATGTACGAATTTCTGCCTCAATCTATGTTGAGGTTTCAATTTGATGGGTATTTGGGCGCCCTGGTTTTCTCAGCAATCTCCCATCTTCAAGAGCTTGTGATTTTAGCCTGATGACGGGGTTGTCTGAAGTATGCATTCCTGCCTGAATCGATTTTTAGCCCTCAGCTTTGATGTTTTTCCAGTGGCTGTACATTTTGATGCGGAAAAGTAGCGCTGCTCATCGGCCCAATTTGATTTATTTGAATATGAACGTGCGGAAAAAGTCTAAACTCCCTTTCTTTATATGTTTCGTAGTTTTTGGTTGCTTTATGTGGGTGTCAAACTCAGAGCGCGAGGAGAAGGAGGAGCTCGGGCGTGAAATTAGTAGCATTGCCCCCGAGATGGTATCTGAACTATATGTCTATGATCCGGCAAGTGATAGCTGGATAGATCTTGGTCGGCGCAAAGAGCTATTGATGACAGTGTTTTCTGTTGCAAGCACGGATTTTCGACCTGACAAGCGTAAATATCCTTCTGAAAATCCAGTAGATACCATTAAGGTCGTAGTGGGTGGTTGGTGTTATGACATGTGGTTTTGGGATGAGCGGCATCCAGATTTAAAAATGTTCTTTACCGTTAGGAAAAATAAATGCGCGCCACTAAAGGGTGAGCCATTTCCCAATTACATGGGGTTCAAATTTAACTCGGCGCAGCTAAAGGCGTTTCGAGAGTTCTTACGATGGGCTAGGGATATTGACAGCCCCAACTAAATTCTAGCCTTAAAGTTATCCAATTTTTCTTTTTTCAAGTAGTAGCTAGGAGCTGTAATGAAGTATCTGCTGCGCGTATTTTTCTTAACCTGTTCTGCTTTCGCCTCTGCGGCTGGGGACTCAAACTTTTCATTTGATTTGGGTGGGGATCATGGCGGGCTCGGGGCTAAGTACGCAATTAACCGCGGTAAAGATAAGTATTTTTGGTTCTTTGGGTTGGTTAGGATATACGGAGCAGGCCGGTTGGATTGAGGGGTATGGTATAGGTTCGGAGCGTCTAGTGTCTTCTGATAGTCATTCTGTGGGGGCTTTTTTAGGTGCCGCCAGCCATGATACTGTGGGTGATAAAGTTGCCAGCTATCATGGAATTTCCTTACTCTACAACTATTATTTTTCAGGTTTTTCTGAGCCTTCATTTGTGATTGGTGCTGATGTCTATGCAGGCGCTAGCTCCAAGGATGGGCGATATTTTGATGACAACAGAGCTGGTGCGAGCTTGAAGGTTGCTTATCAGTGGTAGTGTAAAGTATAGATTATTGGTGTGATTTCAATTCTCGTTAGCTGACATATAATAATTCTTGTTTTTTAGAGAGTCCAGCTAGTGTGGGCTTTTCATGTTATTTCATTTGCTCGAAGCCAAGTTTATATTCGCTATCGTGTAGAGTTACTTCAAATAGTGATATTTCTGAGTTCTTCTGCTCAATTGCTGAAGTGATATTAGATTTTGCCCAAGAAGGCATATTTCCTGCGATATAAATTGCATTGATGCAGAATGGATTGTAGTAGTGTTTTCCGCGTTTTGTTGAGGTTAGTCTAAGCTCATTTTCATGTTGCCATCCGCATTCTTTGGCGTTGAAAGCATCTAAAATTTCGTAAGAGGAATTTGTGTTGCCATTTAGGTAATCTTCCATAAGAGTTTTTAGGTTAACTTCAGGAAAGCTACCTTGTAAATATTTTACGCGCCCTTGCCCGAGTCGGGGCTCTCTTTCTTCGTTTGATAGATTTTCCTTTATAGATTCGTTTAGCTTTTCCAAGTCGAAATCTATGCAATACCCTTTAAATCCATTTGCATAATGTGCCCACATTTGGAGGTCATTTAGAGGTGAGGGGTGGAGTGGGTGGTCGCCCTTATCTAATGATAAGGAAAGGGTAAAATAATTTTTTCTGTAGTTTTTATGCCGCCTTTGAAACTCCTTTTTAGCTAAGGCATCGATATCTTTGGAGGGGTTAATACTTTCAATATTATGAGTTTTGGTGTGGGGTTGGTTGTCCTGAATTGCCTGGGAAAAGAACTCATATCTTAGTTTATCTTCAACGCCGTTCTCGATGAATCTAACATAGCCTTCAAAAGGATCATTTAAACTCGAAAAGTCGGCAAACCAAATATAGTTTTCGAAGAGGGCATCAAAGTCATTTTCAGTCCCATATCTAAACTTAAAAACTCTATTTTTTTTCATGATGGGGGCTTGGCAATTTCAGTAATAAATTTATAGAAAATAAAATGCACAGTAGCTCTTTGTTATAGGGGGCGGATGGGTTTTGATGGGTGGAGTGCTTACCTACTGAGTACTGGAGGGTTAGGCTGGTGAAACAAGAGGGGGTCACATAAGGGTAATTAGCTAATCTTAATTGTATCGATGATAAAATCAAGAGATATTTAAGAGCTACTTTGTGGGGTTTTTACTGTTGCGATCAAGGCTAACCACCCGATCAGCTGTACGGTTGTACCGCTCAGCCATAGACCGCGTCTTATGTCCTGTGAATTTTTGAACATCCCCTTCAAAATCACTGGCCGCTTTGATTTTCAAATCATGAAAGCGAAAGCGCTGTTTAATTGCCCCAGCAGCTAGTGCCGCTCGTTGTTCCCTTTGCCAAATGGCATTGAACCCGGTGCGGGTGTAGGCGCGGCCTGCGCGGCTGCGGATGATGTGGGTGCTTTGGATTTGGGCTTCTGTGTTAGTGGCTACTGCGCGGTCAACGGCTTCTTTGAGGGCTGAGCTCCATAGCTTTAGTTGGGCTTTGCCTGTCTTGGCTTGCACGATTAATAGGCCATCTTCTTGGATGTCTGCACGGGTGAGGGCGAGTACATCCTGTTGTCTGGCTGCACACAAATAGCTGATTTCCATGGCGCATTGGTGCATCACATGGCCGCGATCACCCAGCCATTGCCAAAAGGCTTGGTATTCCCAGTCTTCTACGTAGCGCCCGCCGGGCTTTACCTTGATTGTCTTGACGACCGCGGTGGGGTCTTCGATCTTAACGAACCCTCTGGCTTTGCCCCACTTCATCACAATACCGAGAAAGGTGCGCTCTCTGTTGGCGGAAGTGGGGTACTCAGCGCCGCGCGCATCCATAAACATCTGCACTAGTGGGGAGGTGATATTGTCTGGTTCCATCTCCCCAAATACCGCGAGAACACGTTGGCTGTAGCGGTAGTAGTCTTTTTGCGTCTGCGGTTTTATATGTTTGGTGTACTGGGGGGGGCGAAGTAGAGCTCTACCAAATCCGCAAAAGTGAAGGTCTTTTGCACTAAGCCGGCTAGGAATTTCTCGTAGGCAACCCAGACTTCAGCCTGGGAGGCGCCGGGGCCTGCAATATGCTTGGTTGGTTCGCCATGCTTGCGAAATCGGTAGCCGTTTTTATACCTGGCTACATGTGGCGGCATCCATGCATTTTCGGGGTTGCGCCTTCTGCCCATTAGCTTGCTGCTCCAAGGTTAAAGCCTGGGGGTAGGTTAACACCTGGTGAGCCTGATTTTGTGGCTCCGCGGGCCAGGGTGGCTTGGTTGACCATTTCCCAGGTTAGCGCGGGGGATCTGTCTTTTTTCAGCACGTAGGGAATCCGGTTGGCATCAAGAATGCGTTTTTGCTCTTCGGCATTTTCGGCGGCAGCACCGGTTAGGCGGGCTATTTCATGCTTGGTTAGCAGGTTACTCATCGCACATCCCTCGCGTTGTTGTCTTCTACCTAAAAAGCCCGCATTGGGCGGGCTGAGGAGGCTATTTTTAATTTGGGCTTAGGCGTACTGCGGCTCCACTTTGCGCTTTGGTTCTGAGTGGCAGCAGTCTTCGGATTTGTCCTCAATGATCTTTTTATCGGCTATGCGATAAATTTTTGCCGTATCGGTTTTCTTGTCGACGATTTGCGCCCACTGTGTGAACGGGTCATTTTTGGCGATGCGCTGCACTTCTTTGAAGGCTTCCTTTTCAGTAGGGTAGGAGCGCTTAAAATCTTTGATACCACCCATAAGCAAGTTGTAGGTGCCGGTGAGTAGTGCGTATCTTTCCATGGAGTTCTCCAATTTTTTAAAATTGGGCCCCGTACCGGCAGCCCTAACGGTTACCGCTGACTGATGTACCGGGGCGCGGTTTGTTTTTCGATTAAATCGCGAATCCAGACCATACCTTTTGCTGTTACCTTGGCGGTGATGTACTGCACTTTCACGGGGCCGCGTAGATACTCGGCGGCTTCGGCTACTAGCAGTTGTTGTGAAACGGCATGCTTAGTTGGTGTATTGCGCATTGGTTCGCGGCTGTGCAAAAGGTCGTTATCTCTCAGTAGTTTCAGTAGGTTATTCCTGCCTATTTCGAGCGTTCGACTTGCCTGGGTGACGGTGAAGGTTTTTTCCTTTTTCACGCGACCTCCTGGTTTTTTTGTTGTGGGGCTTGGCCTTGGGTGGCTGCGGAGAGTGTGGCGATTTCTTTGCGCATACTCGCAATTTCAATGCTTTGCAGCTTCACCTTGACCAGCAGCGCTTCGTACAGCTCTAAGATTCGGCTAAATTCATTCATCAGGCGGCCCTGGCTTTTGCGGCGGCCTCGCCGGCCAGGCCAAAATAGGCGGCGCCGTCTTCGTAGTCGTCCGCCACAAATACGCCACAGCTTGCGCGGGATTGTTTGAGCAGCACCATAAACATCCAGCCCTGTTCCTCGGTAAGATAGGTTCCGTAAAGCGCGTTAAATGCGTTTACGGTTTTGGCCATAGAGCGCTCACCCTCTTCGTTGTCGCGTTGCTCGGCACGGTCGCGCATATGCTGGGCGCCTTTTTCCAGGAAGGCGGGGGCGCTGTAGTCCGTTGGTGAGAGTGTTTCTGTATTCACGCCGCCTCCTTCCTTTGGGTTTCCAGGTGGCTCCAGTCACGCCAAAGGGCGTGGAATTTTTTATCGCCATTTGCAATCACGCTTTGTGGTGCTCTACCGTGGTAACGCAGATTCATCACATTGATTGCGTGCTGGTAGTTGTCGCCATCGAGCAGGGAGAGGTTTTCAACGGGAACTGTAAAATCCCTGCTATTCCAAGCAGAAAGCAAAACCTGAGCGGCAATTTCACTGGCGCCGGTGTGGCGGTTGGCCTCGGTGAGTAGGGTTCCCACACTTTGGGTTGGGCTGAAGGGATTCATGCGGCATCACCTTCAAAAGGTGGCCAATCGTTGTGATGTGTTGGCCGTACATCAGTGGGTTTTGGTTGCACGAAACGAACATGGCGGCTGTGGTGGCCAGCATTGGTGATATCGATGCGGCGTTTGAGCTGGTCGATATTGTTTTTTCCCATAGCCGTTGAGTGTACAAACACGGTGGTGTTCATACGATGCCCTCCCGGTTGTTGCGGATGCGGATAGTTCGAACAGTGGGGCGACGTTGGATGCGGGTGCGCAGTTGATCCTGTGCATCGGCACCAATGCCGCTAATGATCGAGGCGATTAAGGCGAGCTGAATTAACCCATGTTTAACCGCTTTGGCCACCGCGTCTGTGCTGTTACGGGCGTGCAGCTTGTAAAAACACTCCGCCAACAGGTTGGTGACATTGGCCACAGAGCACTGCATGGCTTCGGCGGTCTCGCGGTTGGAGAGGCCGCGGGCACGGTGTGTGAGTGCTTCGGCCTGGCGTGGTGCGAGTGTTCTTAGGTGGCTGTACGTGTCCATTTGGGGGTCTTGTCCTTGCTGATCCCTCAAATATAGGTTTACCTTTTTTGTCAGTCAATAGGTATGCCTATATATTTTTAATATGAGGTTGAAATTGAATTAACTATTGATATTCTCTGGGGACACTTATCACGGAGGATAAGAATGAAAAAACTAAGACATGCCGTAGTGGGCCTTCTGCTGGTGGTGGTTGGCTTGGGAGGTTGTACTGCAACGAATGAAGCGCCGGTGATCATTAGTGAGTACTTTGCGCTAGAGCACTTATCGAGTAAGCAAGAGGTATTGAGTAAGGCGAAGCAAGCATTGTTGCGGGATGGATTTCAGATTTTGTCGACCGATCTAGAGGCGGGTTATATCTCTACATCCTTAAAACACTGGAAGCTAACGCCGGAGCAGGCCAATTGCGGTGCAACCCGGGGCCAAGATTATTTAGAGGGTAATCACACCAAGACAGAAGTCGCGTTTAACGTGGTTGTGGATGATAAGATTGTGATTGTTCGCTCAAATATTCAGGGTGAATATTTGCCGGGTGAGCCAGCGCAAGATCTCACTTTACACTGCGTTTCTCGCGGTGTGATTGAAGTTGAGATGGTTAAAAAAATCTTGCTGTGATTCTTGTTGTTCTAAAAGGCCCGCGCCTGCGGGCTTTTTTGTGCCCTACTCAGGGCTATAGGAGCCAATGATAACACCGCAAAATGATATGTCTTTGCCGGTGACATCCATCGGGGAGTAGGTCGGATTGATTGGGCGTAAATAGATATGGCCCATATCCTCAGCATAGGTTTTGAAGGTGGCTTCGCCATTGAGTTTGGCGATAACGCGGCAGCCATTGGTTAGGGTCCTATCCGGATCAACAAATATAATGGTGCCTTCGGGATAGGATTTTTGTCCAGGATAAGGACTGGTCATGCTGTCGCCATTAACGCGCAAAGCGTAAGTACGGTCTGAATGATTGGCGGGGCAGGGTATCCAGTCTTCTGCATCACCTGGCTCGAACAAGTCGACGGACTCACAAAACTCTCCTGCTTGAACCCAGCTAATCAGTGGCACCCGGCCCTGTATACGAGGGCCTGGGCTTACGTTGCTGCTGAAAGCGCCCGCTTGTTCGGCCGATTTATCGTGATCTAGTGCTCCTATAGGAAGTTCTAATCCATCTTCGATCGCTCTGGCTACTCTACTATTGATGGCACGATTTTCAGCAAAAATTAAGCGTAGCTGGCTTTCAAGTTTCGGGAGTTTATGGATTAGCTCCTCCATTCCAAATTCATTAAATAGTGGAGTTAAATTTTTGCGCCGAATCTCCTCTATTGAGGCATTGCGCATCAAGCCATTGCCAGTGGCCAGCCAGTTAGGGTTAACGCCAAGAAATAAGGCTATTTGAGTAACGTAGCGAGTGCCATAGGACCTTCCATTCTCAAGTTCAGAATAAGAGGGTTGGGTAATGCCCACAGCCTCTGCGACCTGCTTCTGTGTTTTGCCGGCAGCTTTTCGGGCCTCTTTGAGCCTGTCCTTCAATTCGGTCACTTGCGAATTCCATAGCGTACTTTGGTAGGCAGTATGTTATAGGTCTACCTATACCATGAAAAACTGGAATACCAGTTGACTGAGTATAGGCATACCGATATTCTCGAGGCGTGGATAGATTGGATCGAGTTGAAAAGGCCGCCCGAAAGCTTATAGAGCACTTCGGGGGGCAAAAGGCTACAGCTAGGGCGCTATGTGTGAGTCAGCCCACGGTCAGTAACTTACAGCATGGAAAGCATGGTGCATCTGCTGAACTGGCTTTGTGTGCAGAGTTTGTAGCAGATGGAGTAGTGAGAGCTGTTGATCTTTGCCCGAAGCTGGCACAGCTTTTTTGCGATGTGGATCAGCAAAAGATGTTGGAAGTCCAGCAGGCAAGCTAACCAAGCACGAATTTTTTGGCGAAACCTGAAGAACATTCATTTTTAAATCCCTCTGTTGTGACTTGGTGATTCTGCATCTTTTGGGGCAGGGCAGTCATCAAGTGCGCTATATGGAAATTTATACAGGAGGTACGTGGTGAGCTTTGAGGCCGCGGCATGGGCTATTAAACGTAGGACCAGAACACCAACAGCAAAGCTGGTTTTAATCGCGTTGGCCGATTGCCATAACAGTGATACGGGGCAGTGTGATCCGGGTAATGCCTATTTGGCCGACGTTGCGCAATGCACGAAGCGTTCGGTGATTAATGCCATCGAAGAGTTGGAAGAATTGGGGTACCTCAGTGCCGAAAAATCCAACGGGCGCAGAACCAATTATGACCTCTTTTTACACGTAAACCGGTGCAATGAGTTCACCGGTGAAAAATCTTCACCGGTGAAAATGAAACACGAACCGGTGAAATCTGTGCACCCAACCGGTGAAAATGACAACACGTCCTTCTCTATAGAACCAGTAAGAACCAATAAGAAACCAGTAGAGAGAGGCACAGTTCCAAATCGCGCCAACCCCAAACGCGGTACTCGCTTGCCTGGAAACTGGGTTCTCACGGACAAATTCCGCACCGAAGCCCAACGCCTCCGCCCAGACCTGATCCCCAGAATCCACGACATTGCCGAAAGCTTCCGCGATTACTGGATATCCCAACCCGGCCAGCGGGGCGTGAAGCTTGATTGGCTGGCCACTTGGCGCAACTGGCTCAAACGCGAGAGGTATCTCGCCCACCAGTCCCAAGCCGCAGGGCAGCAGCGAACACGGGACCGGCCTATCGGTGAGATCCTGACAGACACCAGCTGGTAAACACGAAACATCAAGGAGAGTTGACCATGTGCATAGTTACCATCCCGGAAGCAATCAACCGGATTTCAACAACCAATCCCAGTAGCCCCCTAGCCGTATTCCGCACCAAGTACGCTCACCTCGTGGAGGTGGTGTTCGCGAATACGGTGATTACTCAGTTTTGGATAAACCAAGGCCATATAAATTACCTGGGTACGTTCCACCGAGATAACCGGCATGCGGCGGAAAGGCGGTTTGAGGATTATTTCGAGAGTATGCCAAAGGCAGCTTGATGGGGTGTTCTGCTGGTTTCTGGTTGCCAGATGATGTATTGGGGGCGTGAAATGAGATTCGTATCTGCTAGACAAGCTTGGCACGATGCCTTTGATGGCTCTGCAGCGGCATTTGATTATGAGGCTATGGGCAATAGGAGCACGATTACCTCAAAGGCTCGGCGAGGGCGGAAGTTAATTATTCGGGGTGAGGTGCAGGGAGAGGCTAATCAGGTGATTTGCCGCATTGATGCGCCTCGGGTGAGTGGTGTTGAAACGGTTGTAGGCAAGGGTAGCGGTGGACGAGTTATGGATTCCTGTGAGAAGGGAATCATTCAGAGCGTGGTTGCCAAGCTGAGACAAAGTGATCCACTGGCTTACTGCTGGGGCATGGCTGCCTATGCACCACCGGCAAAAAGATTTAAAGAGCGGGCGGCGCTATTGCAGTACTTGATGTCTGAATTCGATAAGTGGGAGGAACCGCACCCGAGGGAGAAGGTTGGCCAGTTAGCGCTATTTTGTATTACGGCGAGTGCGTTGCGAGATGTGAATGGGCGACCAATAGATCTAGGCCATGCGCGGACAATTTTAGGATGTGACAAAAAGCGTTGGGATGGGGAGTGGGTGAAGATTTGGAAACGCTTGCAGCGGCGTTTGGACCCTTTACCCGCAAGAGCTTTAGGACCGGTGTCTCATGTTGTGCAGGAGTACAAAGGGCGGCTGAACGCCGCTTGTTGACAGCTTTGTCCTGAGTGGGTATAAATTCCCTAGCATGCTGTTTTTCTGCCCTGCAAAATTAAACCGGTCACTGGGCCGGTTTTTTTATCTTTACAAGTTAATAAGTTTTACTGCTATAGATAAACTTCTGCAGATCTTAATCCTACTTTATATTTTTCTTGAATAGCTATTTCGCAAAGTGTGATCAGGTGCTGGATTTTTATGCGTGCTATTTGTGTTAGATCCGGTGGGTGCGGAAGACTCTGCTCGTGAAATTTTGAGCTTCTTTACTTGGTAAGATCGTGCTGGAAAAAGATGTTAAATTAAATGCGGTACAATTTACTTGGTTTAAAGTGTGTTATAAGCTTCACTTTCTCTTCGAGTAGTTAATTTAATATAATTTTTAGTGAATTTATATGTTTTTTAGAAATACCGTCAAAACAGTAGCTGTTTCTGTGGCCTTGTTAGCCTTCGGTGCGCAGGCGAAAACATTCAAATATGAATTGCAAGATCTGAATTCATCAAACATGGATATACAGTACCCAGGCCTAGATTTTAGCGGAGTGAGCTCCGCAACTTTGACTATTGATCACGCAGACCAATCGGCCCCTCCTGTAGTCACTTCGCTAGAAATTAACTTTCCCTCTACATCTAATCTATTTGTGAAAAATTTCAAGTCATCTGATGAGACTTTCCGAGCTTCCGTTGATGATGCCTGGGTGTATCGTAAGCTTAATGTTGAAATGAATGGATTAAATTATTTTGATCCAAATGGGAAATTTGTCGACATAATGGCCTTTGTTTCTGAAGCTGATAGCTTTATTGGAAAGACGCAGCTCGGAAAGGGTCCGATGCTATTTCATGTTTCCGGGCGATTGGTTGATGTAACTCCAAGCAAAGTTGTTGATGTCGAATGGCTCACGGTGAATGATAATCGACTCAAGTTATCTCTTAGGGACAACGTAACTTCTGCTCCAGATTCTGACTTTGGTGGGAAGGCATTTGTTATTGATTCTCTGTGGTTTGGGGAAGGGGAAGAAACTTTGTATCTTGAGGCTCCCTTTGGCGATGAAGCAAAGTTTATTCAGCCATATAAGCTAGCTGTTTCAAAAATCTCTGGGCCTATTGGGGATGAGTACTTCATCAAGATTCTGGCAAAAGACGAGAACGGTAATGAATTTGAAACAGTAGAGCTTCCTCTGCAAGATCTGCTTAGTAACGCTTACGATAATTGATCAAACCTGTCATATCCTTAGATAGGATTTGAGGATTGAAATGGCGTGATTGATTTCACTTAGTTAGTTACGCACCGTTGCACTAAAACTACGATTATTTCTCAATACCCTTAACCCGCCTCGTGCGGGTTTTTTTATTTCTGGTGCACCCATGTTCAATAACGACTACTTCACGGAAGCGGAGTTGTCTTGCCCTTGTTGTGACAAAAATCATTTCAATGATGAAACGCTCAGGCGCTTAATTCAGGTTCGCCGGCGTTATGGCAATCCAATGTTTATTAATTCCGGTTACCGCTGCCCATCTCATAACGCCCGATTAAATGCCACCATGACCCATACCACCGGGCAGGCGGTTGATGTTTCCGTGGCTGTGAGCGGGGCACACAAGCTTATGAAAATTGCCTTAGCGGAGGGCTTCACCGGTATAGGGGTGAAACAGAAAGGGCCGATCAGAAGACGGTTCCTTCACTTGGATGATCTTGACTCAATTCCTGGCGAACGTGTGCGCCCTACTGTGTGGAGCTACTAATGATTTCCGCTATCTCGAATCTGCTCGGCAAGGTCATAGATAAGGCATTCCCGGATAAGACAGAGGCTAACCGGCTCAAGGCGCAGGTTAGCGCACAGTTGATTGCGATGGACTTGGAGGAACTGAAGGCAGCTACTCAGATAATCACTTCAGAGGCTTCGGGGGAATCGTGGCTACAGAGAAACTGGCGGCCGGTAACAATGCTCACGTTCGTGGGGCTGATCGTCTTTCATTGGTTGGGGTGGACAGCGCCAAACCTCAGTGAGAATCAGACCCTCGCTCTACTGGAGATCGTAAAGATCGGTCTCGGTGGCTATGTCGTGGGGCGCAGCGCTGAAAAAGCGATGAAGGCTTGGAAGCAGTCATGACGTTTCAGGATGCCCTAAGAGAATTAACGGATAAGGCGAGCTATATGACTGCCGTTGGTGCTGGAACTTTTGCTGGTTGGCTTGCTGATAACTGGCTGGGTTTTGCTGGTGTGCTGATAGCAGCGGCGGGCTTGATGGTTAATTGGTATTACAACCACAAGCGCTTGAAGCTGCAAGAACAACAGCAAGGCGGGGACGATGGACGTTAGTGTAAAGCTGGATACCTCAAAGTTTGATCGAGCATCGGCTGAATTAAAAAA